>JBIKOG010000431.1:0-3856 GCA_044358225.1 Bryobacteraceae bacterium
CGCCGATCGCATCACCCGCCGCCAAAATCTCACCCGCCAGCACGTCTGGGGCGGCACCTACGGCGCGCCCATCGTCAAGAACAAGCTCTTCACCTTCCTCTCCTACGAAGGCTGGAAGACCATCGAGCCCCGCGCCTTCCAGCAGACGCTCCCCACCGCCGCCGAACGCACCGGTGACTTCTCGCGCTCGCTCAATACCAATGGCGCCCTCCGCACCATCTACGACCCCTGGACCACCCAGGTCAACAACAACGTCGTCTCCCGCGCCCCCTTTGCCGGCAACGTCATCCCTGCCTCCCGCATCGATCCCACCGGCAAAACCATCGTCGGCGATCTCTGGCAGCCCAACGGCCCCGGCATCGGCCCCAACGCGCTGAACAATTTCCAGACCGGCAGCGGCGTCGGCATTCGCTACTGGAACCTCTCCAATCGCGTCGACTACAACATCAATGATCGCCTGAAGGTCTTCGGCCGCTTCAACATGTTCCGCACCTTCACCGAACTCGACGACTACACCGGCGGCTCCATCGCCATGCAGCCCGATGGCTCCAAACGCCACTCCCGCTCCTTCTCCGGTGACGCCGTCTACACACTCAACTCCTCCACCGTCCTCAACGTGCGCGGCGCCTACAACTCCATCGTCGACTCCTTCGGCGTTCCCTCCGCCACCATCAAGGACCTCGAACGCCTCTGGCCCGGCAACAACTGGTATAAGGCCTACCTCGCCGAACTGCCCGATCTCTACTACCCCGGCATCAACGTCACCCAGGGTTCCACCACCAATCTCGGTCGCGGTAACTACTGGTTCCAGGAGCCCAACTCCTACAACATCGAAGCCAAAATGTCGAAGAACGCCGGCAAGCACTACTACAAGTTCGGCGGCGAATACCGCAAGGAAAACGTCGACGCCGCTCGCCCCCGCTTCGCCAACTTCAACATCAATGGCGCTCTCACCAACGCCACCTTCAATGCCCCCAACCTCGCCACCTCCGGCGACGGCTGGGCCACGCTCCTCCTGGGCGCGCTCGACCAGAACTCCACCGCCGAATCGATTCCGATCCAGCGCCCCCGCGTCAACATGATGGGCCTCTTCTTCCACGACGACTACAAGGTCTCTCAGCGGCTCACCATCAACCTCGGCATCCGCTACGAATACTTCGGACCCATGACCGATCCCGATAACCGCTTCTCGCGGTTCCTCGATCTCACCAAGCCCATCGCCGAGTTCCAGGGCGCCAACACGCCCCGCCTCCCCGCAGCCGCCACCGCCCTGCGCACCAGCGCACCGGTCTACAACGGCTCCTGGGTCTTCGCCGATGCCGATAACCGCGGCTCCTGGAAAGCCCCCAAAGGCCTCTTCATGCCCCGCATCGGTATGGCCTACCGCGTCAATGACAAAACCGCCATTCGCGCCGGCTTCGCCCGCTACATCGTTCCGTCCACCCTCACCGATGGCCTGAACATTCTCGGCTCCGTGCCGCTCCCCGGTTTCGACGCGCTCACCGCCACCATCGCCCCCATCCAGGGCGTGCCGCAACAGCGCATCTCCAACCCCTTCCCCGGCGGTCTCGTCGACGTCGTTGGCAAGTCCATCGGCACCTACACCAACCTCGGCAACTCCACCACCTGGTACAACCAGGACTTCAAGCCCGGCGTCAACGACCGCATCAACATCTCCCTCCAGAAGACGTTGCCCGGTAACATCCTCGCCGACATCACCTGGTTCATGAACTTCGGTCGAGACCTGCCGTATAACTACGACGTCAATCAGGTCGATCCCCGCATCGGCTTCCAGGTCCAGAACGCCGTCAATGCCAGCGTGCCCAACCCGTTCTTCAACGTGTTGCCCGCCAACAAAATGCCCGGCACGCTTCGCACCCAGGCCAACGTCCCCGTCAGCCAGCTCCTCCGGCCCTTCCCGCAGTATCAGGGCCTCGTCGAGACCCTTCGCTACGGTGGCGAAAACAACTACAAGTCGCTCCAGATGCAGTTCCAGCGGCCCTTCGTCAATGGCTTCAACTTTGTCGTCGGCTACAACTGGAACAGCGAACGGAATCTCGAGTTCTACGACAACGTAGACAACTTCACTAACACCTTCACCTGGCAGCCGGCCCGCAACGCGCGCCACCGCCTCACCGGCGCGGCCATCTATGAACTCCCCTTCGGCAAAGGCCGTAAGTTCATGTCCGCCGCTCCCAGGGCGCTCGACACCATCTTCGGTGGCTGGGCCGCCAGCGGCTTGATGACCTACAACACCGGTCTCATCCTCCGCTTCCCCGGCGCCTTGGTCTCCGGTGATCCCAGCATCAGCGAACCCACCAAAGGCCGCTGGTTCAACACCGACGCCTTCCGCCCGCTCCCGCCCTTCACCCGCCGCACGAACCCCTTGCAGTACGACAACGTGCGCGGCACCAACACCTTCAACCTCGATGTCACGCTCAACAAGATGTTCCCCATCACCGAGCGCATCAAGTTTGAAATGCGTCTGGAAGCGTATAATGCGGCAAACGCCTTCTTCGGCGCAGACCCCGCCACCGACCCCAACAATGCAGCCACCTTCGGCAGAATCCTTTCCCAGCGCGCTGGCTTCTTCGGACGCCAGATGCAGTTCACGGGCCGGATTTATTTCTAAGGCGCTGTTAACCCTCCTGCTGGCACTCAGCCCGGCAGCTCTGCGAGCCAACGATTTTGTTGGCTCGCAGGCCTGCCGGGCTTGCCATTTGGAGCAGTTCAAATCCCAGTCGCAGACCGGCCACGCACGCGCCCTCTCCCGCCAGGGGGAAACCTGGAATTTCGGCTCCGGTCTGCAAGCCATCACCCCCGTCTCCCGGGTCTCGCCCGAGCTCTACAAGGAGCACGGCCTGACGAAATATACCCGGACAAAACGCGAAGCCATCACCCCCGGCCATACGAACGCCGAAGGGATGCCCTACAAGGTCTTCGACCCCGGCGCCCAGATCTTCAAGTGCTTCCAGTGCCACTCCACCGGTCCCCTCTCCTACACCGCGAAGGAGGGCATCCAGCCCACGGAGATGGGCGTGCGCTGCGAGACCTGTCACGGCCCCGGCGGCGACCACGCCAAGGCCCCGGCCAAGTCGAACATCCAGCAGCCGCTCAAGCTCTACAATGCGGCCGGCATCAACCAGTTCTGCGGCAACTGCCACCGCCAGCCCCCAGTCCCCGGGGAGGATACGGACTTCAGCAACACCTGGAACGCCCGCCACCAGCCGGTGGCGTTCAGCCAGAGCGCCTGTTTCCGCAAAAGCGAGGGCAAGCTGACGTGCCTGACCTGCCACGACGCCCACGGCGCCAAGCCCACAAAGCAGGACGCCTGCGCCACCTGCCATCCGGCGGCACGCCATTCGCGCCCACAAGCGGTGAAAGGGCAGACGTGTGCCAGTTGCCACATGCCCCTGGTGCGCCCCTCGGCGGACCTCCAGTTCGCCAATCATTGGATCGGCATCTACCTCCCCGGCTCCCACCTCCTGCCAAAGTAGCGCCGTCTACCCGCCGCCCCTCGGCGTCATACAAATACTTCCGCCCATCCCCATCCGTATCCAAATCCCCACGCCCGTTGTAGTGCCAGTTCCCCCCGGTCACCTGGTTCGTCCCCGCACTCACCGCCCCAGGGTCCAACGCACTCGCCCCCTGCCCCACGCCAAACTTCGCCGCCACCAGCCGGTTCCCCCACCGGTCGTAGCTGAACTTCTGACACCAGTTCCCCGCCGCCGCCCCCGTGCACACCGCCGCGTTCTCATTCGCCGGCCCCTCTTCGGCCATCCTCAACCGGTTCACCCCGTCATAGTCAAACGCCGTCACGATCACCGGCTTCCCCGGTATCGTCAACCGCTGCTTC
>JBIKOG010000432.1:0-3824 GCA_044358225.1 Bryobacteraceae bacterium
AATTGACGGGGGTTGAAGCCGATGGGCTGGGCGCGGGAGGGGCGGGCGGGCAGGAGTGAGTAACGGAAGGGGAAGGCTTCGCAGCAGGCGCGGGCGGGGTCGTGACTGTAGGTTTGGGCTTCGATGTTTAGGGTGTCGGCTTCGAGGGCGATTTTGTGTTCTTCGGCTTGGAAGGTGAAGGTGAAGACGGGTTGGGCGGCGGGGAGGCGGAGGAGGTGGACGGTGTGGCTGGCGGCGTGGGAGGTGGTGAAGAGGAAATGGGCGCCGGCGAATTGGGGCGGGGCGATTTCCTGGGCTTCGGGGGTGATTTGGAAGATGGGTTTGTCGTTTTTGTAGAGGGTTAGGGTGCTTTCGATGGCGGCGGGGAGCTGGCGGTGTTCGAGGACGGCGGTGAGGGAGGGGTCGCCGGGGGCTGGGAATTTCTGGGCGGTGAGGGCGAGGCTAGCGAGGAAGGCCAGGGACTTGAGAGGGGTCATACTTGGCTCCGGCGGAGACTTGGACCATGGTGAGGCGGACTTTGGTGGGGAAGAACTTTTCGTGGTCAGCGCGGCGGTGGGCGTGGCCGCGGCCGCCGGAGTTGTCCTTGATGACGAGGTCCATTTGCTTGATGCCTTCGGACCAGATGATGGAGTCGCTTTCCCAGAAAGAGGTCATTGCTACGTCCTTTTCGTAGACGCCGGGCTGGGTGTAGAGATCGGTTCCGGTGCAGCCGTAGTTGTTCTTTTGGCCTTTGTTGGGGATGTAGCAGAGGGTCCAGGTGGTGGGTTCGGCGCCGGGCGGTTTTTCGAGGACTTCGAGGCGGATGTGGACGGTGCCGTTGCGGTAATCGATGGGGGCGAGCCAGTTGGCGGGGCGGGCGGGGTTGATGAGGGGGCCTTTGACATAGAAGTGGGAGTTGGAGGGGGTGGCGTTGTCGGCGTCGGCTTTGGTGAAGGGGAAGGTGACGTCGAAGAGGACGAACTGTTCGGCGTGGAGGGAGAGGGCGGCGAGGAGGAATAGGGACCGCATGGCGTGTGGACAGGATAACGGTTTTGGGACGGCGAAGGGAAACGGAACCTCCTGCTACACTGAAAGCATCTATTGTTGTACTGACATGAACATCCGTTCCTATCTTCGGCTCGCGTTACACACGCAAATGCTGCCCATTCTTGAGAGCGGCGAGGAGACCCTTGTCGGCGGGCAGGCGGTGATGGAAGGCGTCATGATGCGGGCGCCGCACAGCTATTGCACGGCCGTGCGCCGGGCGTCTGGCGAGATTGTGACCGAAGAGAGCCCGTTGCCGCGCGTTTCGGAGACCTATCCGATCTTCAAGTACCCGATTTTGCGGGGCGTCGGGACGTTGGGGCAGGCGATGTGGCTGGGCGTGAAGGCGTTGAAATTTTCCGCCAACGTGGCCATGGCCGATGAGAACGACAAAGAGGGCAAGCCGGAGAAGACCGAGATTCCGGCGTGGGTGATGACGGCGAACATGGTGTTCAGCTTCGTCTTCTTCATCGCTCTGTATAAGCTGGTTCCGCTGTGGCTGACGACGCAGTTGACGCACGTCTACCCGGCGGTGGAGAACCGGATCCTGTTCAACCTGGTGGACGGTGTGATCCGCATTGTGATTTTTGTGTCGTTCCTGTTCGCGCTGTCGCGGTATAAGGACATTCACCGCGTGTTTGAGTTCCACGGCGCGGAACACAAAGTGGTTTTCAATTTTGAATCGGGCAAGCCGGTGACGACGGCGAACTCGCAGAAGTTTGTCACCTTCCATCCGCGGTGCGGGACGAGTTTCCTGCTGGTGGTGATGGTGATTTCGATGATTTTGTACACGCTGTTGCCGCTGGATGGGTTTGCCGCGAAGTTTGCGGCGCGCATCGTGCTGCTGCCGCTGATTGCCGGATTGAGCTATGAGCTGATCCGTTTTGCCGCTCGCAAGCGCGGCTCGCTGCTCGCGCTTATGACCGCCCCGGGCCTCTGGCTCCAGAAGATTACCACGCAGCCTCCGACGGATGCTGAGGTGGAAGTTGCCATTCATGCGCTGGAAGGCGCGATGGCGCTGGAGAAGAAGCAGGGCGGACAACTCGTTATCGCTTAGCAGCCCTCACCCCGTTGTCTTCATCTCTTGAAACGGGAAAGGGTACCCCCATGCAATATTCCGACAAACTCGACAATTTAGAAAAACGCTACGAAGAACTGAGCGCGCAGATGGCCGATCCGGCCATTATTTCGGACAACGAACTGTATCGCAAGACGGCCAAGGCCCAGCGCGATATGGAAGAAGTTGTGGTGAAGTATCGCGAGTATAAGGCGACGGCGGAGAACCTGAAGCAGGCGCAGGGGATGCTGCAGGAGAGCGACCCGGAGATCCGGGCGATGGCGCAGGAAGAAGTGGCGTCGATGGAGCCGCAGCTGGTGACGCTCGAGGACGAGCTGAAGTTTTTGCTGCTGCCGAAGGATCCGAACGACGATAAAAACTGCGTGCTGGAAATCCGCGCGGGCACGGGTGGCGACGAGGCGACGCTGTTTGCCAACGAAGTGTTCCGCATGTACACGCGGTATGCCGAAACGCTGAAGTGGCGCGTGGAAGTGACCGATGTGAGCGCAAGCGAAGTGGGCGGCGTGAAGGAAGTGATCGCGCTAATCAGCGGGGACCGGGTTTACAGCCGCATGAAGTATGAGAGCGGCGTGCACCGGGTGCAGCGCGTGCCGCAGACCGAGACGCAGGGGCGGGTGCATACGTCGGCGATTACGGTGGCCATTATGCCCGAGGCTGACGATGTGGAAGTGCACATTGAGGCCAAAGACCTGCGGATTGATACGTTCTGTTCGTCGGGGCCGGGTGGGCAGTCGGTGAACACGACGTATTCGGCGGTTCGAATTACGCACTTGCCGACGATGACTGTCGTATCGTGCCAGGACGAAAAGTCGCAGATTAAGAATCGCGAAAAGGGCATGCGCGTGTTGCGGTCGCGGTTGTACGAGTTGGAGTTGGAGAAGCAGCAGGCGTTGATTGGGGCGGAGCGGAAGAAGATGGTGGGGTCGGGCGACCGGAGCGAGAAGATTCGCACCTACAACTTCCCGCAGAACCGCGTGACGGACCACCGGATTGGGCTGACGCTGCACCAGTTGGACCTGGTGATGGAAGGAAAGCTGGATCCGTTTATCGACGGATTGACGGCGTTCAACAACGCGGAACGTTTGAAGCAGCAGGCCGAAGATGACCCTACGAACCGCGCTGGCGCAGGGCGCAAAGCTTCTTAACGACGCGGGTATTGACGCTCCGCGATTGACGGCCGAGGTGCTGCTGGCGCATGCGTTGCGGCAGGAGCGGATCTATCTGGTGGCGCATTCCGAGGACCAGCTGACCGAAGTGGGGTGGATCCACTACGGGCGGTATCTGCATGAGCGGATGAAGGGGAAGCCGACGCAATATATTACGCGGCGGCAGGAGTTTTACGGGCGCGATTTTTATGTCGCGCCGGGGGTGTTGATTCCGCGGCCGGAGACGGAGTTGCTGGTGGAACGGGTGTTGGGGTTGGTGCGCGCGGGGGACCGGGTTTTGGATGTGGGGGTGGGGTCGGGGTGTGTGGGTGTGACGCTGGCGCGGGAGGCGGCGGTGCGGGTGTTTGGGGTGGATATTTCGGGGGATGCGTTGGCGATTGCTGGGCGGAATGCGGGTGGTGTTGTGCAGTTTGTTTTGGGGGATTTGTGTTCGGCGTTTGGGGATGGGGTTTTCGATGTTGTCGTTTCGAATCCGCCGTATGTGCCGGAGGGGGACCGGGCTGGGTTGGCGGTGGAGGTGCGGGAGTGGGAGCCGGCGGGGGCGTTGTTTGCGGGGG
>JBIKOG010000216.1:0-13008 GCA_044358225.1 Bryobacteraceae bacterium
TCAATGACTCTTGGGAGGGTCCTTGTATGGCCGCGAATTTCTTGAGGCGCATGATGTCGCGTTCCAATCGGGAAATGGTCGATTGGTGGCGGTTGATGCGGACTTCGAGGCGGTAGACCAGGGAGCCGGGTTTGCAGGCTTCGAGTTCGGCCTGGAGGACTCCGCCGGTGTTCGAGTGGAGTTCGGCTAATTCGGAACGCCGGACGAGCATGAGGCGGGCGAGTTCCCAGTGGGCGAAGGTGAGTTCGTCGACACGGGTGGCGATGTATTCGTCTTCGGGTTGCCAGTATCTATAGAAATTCTCCCGGAGTTTTAGGAAGCCTTCCTGGCTGACGGAGGCTTTCAGGGTCTCTTCGTTGGCGTAGAGACCGTGAGTTAGGGTGGCAGTGCGGGCCTTGAGGAGGCCTTCGGGCGTTGTCGGGCCCTGGCTTTTGGCGCCGTTGATCCGGGCGGATTCGGCGCGGCGGTTGGAATGGTTTTGGAGTGCCATATTACCTTCAGTCTAGGGAGGGGGTGTATAGTAACCGGCGGTTTGGGGTTTGGGGAATTGGCTGTAGGTGGTTGGAAGGATTGGGGTTGCCGGTTAGAAAATAAATCCATTTCCCTTGTGATTCGGTTTTCCACAGGGGCGTTGGCGATCGTTTTTGAGTGGGACAACTGGACTGGCGGTACCAGTGCCTGCCCAGCGCATAGGACACGTGGCCCGGGAATAAAGGCCCAACAAAAACTGGACTATTGGGCCCGTGCCCGGTGCAACAGCGAACCCTACGCTTGCGGTATGAACTTCTTCCGATTGAACCTTCTCAGCGGTGTGATCGCCGCCACTCTTATGACGTCAGCTACGGTGTCCGCCTTGCCGGTAACAATCACAGAGGCATCCGCTCCTGTTGTGCTGAACTTCAACGGCTTCTACGATTCTTCCATGATCGTGATTCCAGGGCTCGCTGGCCGCGTCACCCTCTCCAATTTTGACTTCAACAATACAACGCTAAGCGGCAATCCGGCGACGATGGTGACGTTCAATTACAGCATCAGCAATACCTCGCAGTCTCCTGTGCTGACGAGCCGGATTTCCAACTTCGCTTTTGACACTACGCCCACCATTCTGGCCTCCGCGCCGAATTCGATCACGGGCGTTTTTGACACTGTGAGAGTGAACGCGAATCAGCCGAACGGCATTGGAACGGTTGAAACGTGCTTTACGGATGCGAATTGTCCGGGTGGCGGATCGGGCGGTGTGACGATTGGCAACACTGGGGGTGGCACGGCGACGCTTTACTATGGCGGCTTGATCAATTCGTTCACGATCGACAACGCCTTTGTGCGGTATCAGAGTGTCAGCTGCACGGCGGGGTCCCCTTGCAGCGGATCGGCCAGCGGCACGGTGACTGGCGGCGCCGCAGTGCCGGAGCCGTCGAGCTATGCGTTGATGTCGCTTGGGATTGCCGGCCTGGCGTTTGCCGCCCGGTACAACCGGAAGAAGTAGGCGGGTTTTCCGACACGCTGTGTCGTATCGATTTGGGCCGGCTGCGAAGCCGGCCCATCTTTGCGTTCTGGCGGCTTCGCCGAGGATTGGGCCTTGGGGGGACTGAGGCTACGTTGGGAGGGGGTGACCGCGGCTGATGGTCTGGCGGCAGACGATGCGTTGTTTGGCGGTGATGGCGTTGCGCTGGGAATCGACGAGGCGGAATTCTCCTGGCTCGATGGCGAGGAGGGCGACGTCGGCGGGGGCACCCGGGCGGAGGGTGCCGATGCCTTCGGTTCTTGCGATTACTTTGGCTGGGTTGATCGTTGTGCGGAGAAGGATGTCGTCGAAGGTCATACCGAGGTGGAGCATCTTCGACATCGTTGTGGGCATGTCGTAGACGGGGCCTTCGATGTTGCGCTGGTAGATGTCGCTGGAGATGGTGTCGACCGGGAAGCCGGCGTCGAGGCACTTGCGGGCTTCGTTGAAGTTGAAGCTGCCGAGGCCGTGGCCGAGATCGAAGATGACGCCGCGGGCGCGGGCTTCGGCGACGCCGGGTTTCAGTTTTCCTTTGGCATCCGTGAGCGATGTGCCGTGGCCGGTGTAGGCGTGGGTGACGATGTCGCCGGGGCGCATTTGCTCCATGATGGCGGGCACTTCGGGCGGGGCGTCGCTGATGTGGACCATGAGCTTGAGCTTGTTTTCGTCGCAGAGTTCGCGGGCGATTTTTAGGAACTCGGGGCTGTACTGGCCGTTCATATTGACGCCGATTTGGACCTTGACGCCGAGGAGGGTTTCGGGGTTTTTGGCGATGGCTTCGGCCGTTGGGCGCATGGCGGCGCGGGCCCATTTGACGGGGTCGCCGGTTGGGTCGCGATTGGCGGGGTAGAGATAGACGAAGCCATAGACGCGGACCTGAGCGCGGTCGACGATGTACTTTTGGAAGCCGGTGGCGTTGTCGTAGGCGAAGCTGCCGGCGTCGACCCAGGTGGTGACGCCGGAGCGGGCGGCGACGGGATCGGCTTCGATGCCGGGGACGGAGCCGGCGCCGTAGAAGATGTGGGTGTGGAGATCGACGATGCCGGGAGTGACGTAGAGGCCTTTGGCGTCGATGGTTTGGCGGGCTTGGTTGGCGGGGATGTCAGGTTCGACGGCGGCGATTTTGCCGTTGAGGATGGCGACGTCGGCCTTTGCTTTGTAGTTCGATTGGGGGTCGCGGACTTCGCCGTTTTTGATGAGGATGTCGTAGCGGGGGGCTTGGGCGGCGAGGGTCGCCAGGAGATGGCGGCGGGTGAGCATTTGCGAGCATTTTACATTACGCGCGGGGTGCTGGTGCCCGTGATTCGGGAAGGTGGCTGAGATTTACAGTTTTGCGGATGTGGACGGGAAGCAGCCGTGGGCGGAGGTTTGAGGGGTTCTTTGCCTGTGCTCGTTTGCCTTCCAGTCCCTGGTTGGCATTTTCCTGGTTACCATTTCCCTGCTTCCTATTTCCGGGGGGCCATTCCCTGCTTCCCATTTCCTGCTTCCCTTTCCCGGGGTGCCTGGCACCGGGGAGAATGTATCGGTCGTGGTGGTTGCGTCGGACAGGCCCGGTGCCAGGCACCGATCAGGGTGTCGGTGGGGCGGGGTGTGTTTCTTCTTTGCGCTTTTCGCTGGTTACCGTTCCCTGGCTACCCTTTTCTGCTTCCTATTCCCTGCTTCCTATTCCCGGGGTGCCTGGCACCAACCTTCGCCCTTTTCCCTGCCTCCCCTTCTTGCCTGTCCGCTCTTCCTTCTTCTGTTCCTCTTCCTATTTCTGCCGGGGCTTGTAGCCTTGCCAGATGTATTCGAGGGCTTGGGGGAGAGTCTGGGCTTTAACGGCTCGGTCCGTGTGGCCGGCGTTCTTTACGAACAGGAATTGGTAGGGGTAGCCTTTTGCCTTCAGCACGCGGGCCATGTGTTCGTTGGCGAGGACCCAGTCGTGATGGGCGTCGCGGGTGATCAGGTTGTCGCGGTCGCTGATTTCGAGCCACAGGCGGAGAGGCTTGCGGGGGCTGTTGGCGATTAGGGCCTTGTTCGAGTGGAAGTCCCAGGCGCCTAAGGGATAGTTGGGATCGGTCGGCCATTGCTGGTTGACGTAGGTGCCGGAATAGGTGAGGACGCGGTGGTACCACTCGGGGTGAAACCAGGCCATGATGAGGGCCGCGGAGCCGCCGGAACTTCCGCCCATGGTGGCGCGGGCGTCGGGATCCTTCGTGAGTTTTACGTTGGCTTTGGCTTCAACGAGAGGCAGCACTTCTTTTTCGACGAACTCGGCGTAGAGGCCGGACATGGTGTCGTATTCGAGACCGCGCTGGGAGCCCTGGGCATCGCCGCTTCCGTTGCCGATGGAGATGGCGACCATGGCGGGGACGCGCTTCTGGTGGATCAAATTATCGAGCGCGATGAAGAGAGACTTGTCGGGACCGTCGGCGCCGACGATGAAGGGGGCTTCCGTGCCGGGCACGTACTGTTTGGGCACGTAGACGGAGACCTTTCGGGTGTAGGGGGCGGGGTGGGAGGAGATGATTAGCTTCGTGGGATCGGCTGGGTCCTGGCGGGGGAAGGTGTTGCGTTCGCGGGCGATGCCGGGGTAGATTTTGCTGTCCTTGGACTCCATGGTGAAGTCGATGACGGTGCCTTGGGGGACGCCGGGCTGGACGGTCATGGCGGGGTCCGGGTTGTGGGTGGGGCCGATGATGAAGTTGCCGTTTTTCTTGGGCGAGGGGAGCGTGCCGTCGGGGAGTTCCTTGGCCTTGACGTAGCCGGGGGTGTGGGGATCGCGGGTGGGGGGCGGCAGGCGTGGGGGGCGCGGGGGTGCGGCGGGGGGTGTTTGGGCGAGGGCGGAGAGGGCTAGGGTGGTGATGAGTAAGAGGCGCTTCATGAGTTGTGAGTTTACAGTTTATCGCTGTGTGTGTGGCGGGAGTCGCCCGTTCCTGTTTTGGTGTCGGGAATTGCTAGAGTATCGGAATGCTGGGAAACTCCTCTCTTGTCGCGATTGTGATGACGGCTGACGGGGCGCGGGCGAAGCGCTTTTATGAAGAGACGCTGGGGCTGCGGTTTCTGTTTGACGATGGGTTTGCGCAGGTGTTTGACGCCAATGGCGTGACGCTGCGGGTGAGCATGATGGAGGGGTACAAGCCGCCATCGTATTCGGTGGTGGGGTGGAAGGTGGCCGATATTGTGGCGACGGTGCGCGCGCTGGCCGCGGCTGGCGTGGAGACGTTGCGGTATCCGTTTCTGGAGCAGGATGAGCTGGGGATTTGGACGGCGCCGGGCGGGGCGGCGAAGGTGGCGTTTTTCAGTGACCCGGATGGGAATGTGTTGAGCTTGACGGAGAGTTAGGGGGGCGCCTATTTCTGTGTGATGTAGACGGCGCCTTTGAGTTGTTCTGTTTCGGAGCTCCAGCCGGGGCTGGCGACGATGGTGGTGTTGTTATCGGGCAGGGCGATGTTCTGGCCGTAGAGGGACTGGAAGCTGCCGGTGGCGTTGTCCTGGCGGGCGAGGGGCGTCCAGGTATCGGCATTGAGCGTGTAGGTGGCGAACCATCGAGCGGATGGCGCGCCGACGGCCAGCGTGGTGGCGGAGAGGGCTACGCCCTGGGCGAAGTTTTCACCGCCGAAGCCGCCGGCGCTGAGCGCGTCGAGACGGAAGGACGGGGACCACGCGCCGTTGACCTGACGGTAGACGTAAGCCGCGCCGCCCTGATCGCCGAGGGGCGCACCGATGGCGATGCGGCCGTTGTTGATGGCGACGGACCAGCCGTAGAGAGAGTTGTTGACAGGGGCGAGGGCGGTGGTTTGTGACCAGACGCCGTTGCTGCGGGTGTAGATGAAAGCGGCGTTCGAGTGAGGGGCGCCGATGACCATGGTGTCGTCCTGGATGGCGAGGGCGCCGCCGAAGGAGAGGACGTTGGCGAGTTGGATACGGGAGGGGGCGGACCAGGTGCTCTGGTTGCGGGTGACGGTGTAGACGGAGCTGGTGTTGATGGCTCCGGAGCCGATGGCCAGCGCGTTGCGGTGGAAGGCGAGGGTGGCGCCGAAGAGGATGTCGTTGGGTTCGGGGAGGAGGGTTGCCTGGTGTTGCCAGGCGCCGTTGGCGAGGCGGAATTCGAAGACGCGGCCGGTGGTGTTGGACTTCGGCGCGCCGACCAGGAGGGTGTTTCCCTGCAGGGCGACGGACATGCCGAACTGGTCTGTGAACATGGGGGTGGGGGATTGGAGCTTGGCCTGTTGGACCCAGGTGCCGCCGCCGGCGCGTTGGAAGATGTAGACGGAGCCGGGGTTGATGTTGGTGTTGGTTCTGAACTGCGGGGCGCCGACGGCGAGGAGGTTGCCATCGGCGGAGATGCTGAAGCCGAAGAAGGCGTTGGCGGCGAGGTCGGCGGGTTGAAGGGTGGTTTGGCTGGGCGCGGCGAGGGCGACGAGGCCGAAGCAGAGAAGGGCTAGTGTCTTCATGGTGAGTGGGACACGGCGATGGGGGAGGCGGAACAGGATTTTGTTGTTAGGGCTTTGTCCATTCCATGACGAGGAACCAGGGGGCGCGGCGGTAGGCGCGGGCGCGGGCGGGGGAGGCGGCGGCGGTGGGAGAGGGTTCGTCGAAGTGGGTGAGCTGGAGGCCGGCGGCGAGGAGGGCGCTGAGATAGGCGCTGAG
This sequence comes from Bryobacteraceae bacterium, assembly GCA_044358225.1. GTDB lineage: Bacteria > Acidobacteriota > Terriglobia > Bryobacterales > Bryobacteraceae. Next base: position 6,137 of record JBIKOG010000216.1, read on the forward strand.
GGGGCGGTGGTGATTGACGACGCGGATGCCGCGGTAGGCGATCCACATGGCGCGTTCGTCGAGGTAGTTATCGATGGGGTAATGGAGGCGGGCGCCGTTGGCGTCTTTGACCCAGCCGGATTCGCCGCCGGCGGTGTTGAAGCTGTTGAGATTGGCGATTAAGAGCGTGCCGCCGGGGTTGAGGACGCGGGCCATTTCGGGGATGGCGGCGCGGATGTCGGGGATGTCGATGAGGGTGAGATAGCTGATGAGGAGATCGAAGGAGTTGGCGGGGAAGGGGAGGCGTTCGGCGGGGGCTTCGAGGTAGGCACCGTTGGGGTCTTTGGCGCGGGCGGCGGAGATGAGGGCGGGGGTGGGGTCGATGCCGGTGGTGTGGACGCCGTGTTGCTGGAGCATGCGGCAGAAGCGGCCTTCGCCACAGCCGACGTCAAGGGCGGTTTGGGGGGAATTGCGCAGGGCGCGGGGTAGCATGACGGGGTCGAGGACGTAGCGGCGGCCGAAGTCGCCGTCGTCACCCATCTCGTCGATCCACGCGTTGGCGGAGGATTGCCAGCCGTTGTCCATGGCTTATTTTAGGTTGTTGAAGAGATAGGTGGCGCGCTTGCGTTCCCAGTAGGGGCCCCAGCCGCCGTGGTCGGCATTGGGGAGGACGAGGAGGTCGAAATCCTTGTTGGATTTGATGAGGGCGTTGACGACTTGGAAGGTGGAGGAGGGGTCGACGTTGGTGTCTAGTTCGCCGACGGCTAGGAGGAGATTTCCTTTTAGCTTGGGGGCGTTGTCGACGTTGGAACTCTTGGCATATTCGGGGCCGACGGGCCAGCCCATCCACTGTTCGTTCCACCAGATTTTGTCCATGCGGTTGTCGTGGCAGCCGGCGGAGGAGACGGCGACTTTGTAGAGATCGTTGTGGAAGAGGAGGGCGCCCATGGCGCTTTGGCCGCCGGCGGAGTGGCCGTAGATGCCGAGGCGGGTGAGGTCGTACCAGGGGTATTTGGCGGCGACGGTTTTGTGCCAGATTTTGCGGTCGGGGAAGCCGGCGTCGGCGAGGTTTTTCCAGGCTACGTCGTGGAAGGCTTTGGAGCGGTTTGAGGTTCCCATGCCGTCGATTTGGACGACGATGAAGCCGAGGTCGGCGAGGGCCTGCATTTGGCTGGCCGGGGTGAAGCGTTTGGGGACGAAGGAGTCGTGGGGGCCGGCGTAGATGTATTCGACTACTGGGTATTTTTGCGTTTCGTTGAAGTTGGCGGGGCGGTAGAGGAGGCCCCAGATGTCGGTTTGGCCGTCGCGGGCCTTGCTGGTGATGACTTCGGGCGGGCGCCAGCCGGCGGCTTTGAGGGCGGTGTCGGAGGCTTGTTCGAGGAGGGCGATGCGGTCGTTGGCGGGGAGGCTGCGGAGTTCGGTTGTGGGGGGGAGATCGGGGCGGGAGTAGCTGTCGGTGAATGACTGGAAATCGGGGGCGATTTGGGCGTTGTGATCGGCGTCGGCGGTGGTGAGGCGGGTGAGGTTGGCGCCGTCGAAATCGATGCGGAAGAGGTGGCGGTAGTAGGGGTCCTTGCCGGGGTCCATGCCGCTGGCGAGGAAGTAGATTTTGCGGTTTTTGGCGTCGACACCGGCGACGGAGCGGACGGGCCATTGGCCCTTTGTGATTTGGTTTTTGACTGCGCCGGTTTTGCCGTCGTAGAGGTAGAGATGGTTCCAGCCGTCTCGTTCGCTCATCCAGATGATTTCGTCGCCGTTGTTGATGTCTTCGCGGAATTTCTTGGAGGAGTAGCAGAAGAAGGTTTTGGATTCTTCGGTGATGAGGGCGCGGGGGATGGCGGTATTGGCGTCGACTTCGATGACGCGGTAGAGCTGGTGGCCGCGCTGGTTGTATTCGAAGGTGAAGGAGTGTTTGCGCCAGGTGATGGGGGATAGGGAGAAGGGGTTGGGGAAGAGGTGGTTGGGGATGTCGGTTTTGGTTTTGTTGGTTAGGCTGATGAGGACGGGTTGGGGGATGTCGAGGGCGTCGCCGGGCTTGGCGTAGGGGTAGTCTTTTGTGAGGGGTTGGACTTGGGTGGCGGGGGAGGATTGGACGTAGTGGATTTTGCGGCGCTGGCCGGGGCGGACGCGGTAGGCGGCGATGAATTGGCCGTTGGGGGACCAGGCGTTGTTGGAGAGGGTGTAGTAGTTGCCTTCGGAGCCGTCGGTGGTTAGTGGGGTGGCTTGGGTGGGGTTGGATTTGGGGCGGAGCCAGAGGTTGTAGTTTTGGAGGAAGAGTTCGGTTTTGCCGTCGGGGGATGGGACTGGTGTGGTTCGTTCGGGGACGGTGGGGCCGCCGCTCCATTGCGGGGGTGAGGTGGATTTGAGGTCGTAGGTTTTTAGGTTGAGTTCGTAGCGGGTGTTGTTGGATTGGAATTTTAGGGTGTCGTCTTTTAGATCTAGATTTGTAAGGGTTTTTAGGGGCACGCGGGTGGGGTCGAAGGCGGATTGCTTGGCGCCGGTGGAGTCGGCGAGTATGTATTCGGTGCCGGTGGGGGTGGTGCGGGTGTAGATGAATTTGTTGGTGTTGGGGGACCAGCGGATTTCATTTACGATGCCGGGGGTGAGGGGGCGGAGGGCGTCGGCGTATTTGAGGAAACGGTCGTAGTCCTGGGCGGTGGCGGTTAGGGCTATTAGGTATATTGCTCGGCGCATTGTTTCTTTCTTGCTTCTTGCTTACCATTCCCGGGGTGCCTGGCACACGGGGAGAGAGTTTTGGTCGGGGTGGTTGCGCCGGACAGGCCCGGTGCCAGGCACCGATCGTTGTGTCGGACTTGCGGGGTGTCCGTCTCCTTTCTGCTCTCTCTCGCTCTCTCTTCGTGTTTCTCTAGGTTTTTAGGATGGGGCGGATGACTTGGCCGTGGACGTCCGTTAGGCGGAAGTCGCGGCCGCTGTAGCGGAAGGTTAGTTTCTCGTGATCGATTCCGAGGAGGTGGAGGATGGTGGCGTGGAGGTCGTGGATCGTTAGCACGTCCTCGATGGCTCGGTAGCCGTAGTCGTCTGTCGCGCCGAAGATTTTGCCTCCCTTCAGGCCTCCGCCGGCCATCCAGAGGGAGAAGCCGGAGGGGCAGTGGTCGCGGCCATCCTTGCCCTGTACGAAGGGCACGCGGCCGAATTCGCCGCTCCAGATTACTAGGGTTTCTTCGAAGAGGCCTCTTGCCTTTAGATCCTTGATTAGGGCTCCGATGGGTTGGTCGACGATGAAGGCGTTCTTGGTGTGGCCGTCCTTCAGGTTGCCGTGTTGGTCCCAGCTGTTGCCTCCGCCGAGGCCCGGTGGCGCTACGTGGCTCAATTCGACGAAGCGGACTCCTCGTTCGACAAGGCGGCGGGCTAGGAGGCATTGGCGGGCGTAGGCGGCCTTCTCTTTGTTCGGTGAGTCCATGCCGTAGAGCTTTTTCGTTGCTTCGGTTTCTTTGCTCATGTCCACCAGTTCGGGGACCGCGGTTTGCATGCGGTAGGCCGTTTCGTAGTTCTGGATGGCGGCTTCGACTTGTGGGTTCTTGGCGGCTTCGGCGTATTCTTTGTCGCGGGCGGCGATGAAGTCCAGTTGCTTTCGCTGCAGGCTGGAATGGCTTTTGGGTGTGATGTCTTGGAGGGGTTCGGGGCGTTCGGGGTACAAAAACGAACCCTGGTGGACGGCGGGGAGGAAGCCGCTGCCGTAGACGTTGATGCCGCCGAGCGGGATTTCGCCGCTGCCGAGGACGATGAAGCCGGGGAGGTTTTCGTTGGCGGTGCCGAGGCCGTAGGTGGCCCAGGCGCCGAGGGAGGGGTAGCCGGTGAGAGGGTTGCCGGAATGGAAGTAGTTGTTGGCTTGGGCGTGCTCCATGAACTTCACGGTCATGGAACGGATGAGGCAGAGATCGTCGGCGACGGCGCCCATGTGGGGGAAGAGGTCGCTGATGGGCATGCCGGATTGGCCGTAGTTTTTGAACTCCCAGGGGCTGGGCATGATGTTGCCGTTTTGGTTGAACATCGTGCGGTCGATGGGGACGGGCATGGGCTTGCCGGCGTCTTTGATGAGGCGGGGCTTGGGGTCGAAGGAGTCGATGTGGGAGACGCCGCCGGACATGTAGCAGAAGATGACGTTTTTGACTTTGGGGGTGAAGTGGGGCTTGGCGTTCGCCAAGCCGGAGAAGGCAAGGGAGCCGAAGCCTAGGGAGGCGTTCTTCAGGATTTCGCGGCGGGTGAAGAAATGGCGCTGTTTACCGCACATAGAGGAACTCCTTCAGGTTGAAGATGGCCTGGACGACGGGGACGAAGGATTTGGCTTCGGCGGCGAAGGATTCGGCCTGGTCCTTTTCGGCTGGGCTGGCTTGGCGGCCTAGGGCGCGGAGGTAGAGTTGGTTGACTCTGTCAGGCTGGGCTCCTAGCACGGCGGCCCATTTTTCGGCGGTCTGGATGACGAAGGGGGAGTTCATCAGCGCGAGCGACTGGGCGGGGACGTTGGTGACGTCGCGGAGGCCGCGGGTGGAGGTGGGTTTGTAGACGTCGAAGACTTCGAGGAAGGGGTTGGTGGCGTTGCGACGGATTTCGAGATAGACGCTGCGGCGGTTGGCGCCATCGAGCGGGCCTTTGGGGCGATCGCCTTTGGTGGAGCCGGTTTCGTGGGCGTAGTAGACGGGGACGGAGGGGCCGTACATTTTGGGGTCGAGCTGGCCGGCGGCGGCGAGAATGGCGTCGCGGAGTTCTTCGGCTTCGAGGCGCCGGGCGGGGAGTTTGGCGGATTGATAGGCGTTCGAGAGGAGCAGGCGGCGGAGGGTTTTCTTGATGGACCAGCCGTCGGCTACGAACTGGGTGGCGAGGGCGTCGAGGTGGTTGATGTTCTTGGGCTGGGCGCCGAGTTTACCGAAGTTGTCGGGCGTGGCGACGATGCCTTCGCGGAAGAGGAATTGGTAGAGGCGGTTGACGATGACGCGGGTGGTGAGCGGGTTGGCGGGGCTCAATATGTCATTGGCGAGGGCGAGGCGCGCGGTTTTGGGGTCGGGGTAGGGCTGGCCGTTGAGGGCTGTGAGGAAGCGCTGGGGGACGGGGTCGGCGGGGCGTTTGGGATCGCCGCGGAGGAGGAGGGGTTGGGCGGGGCCGGCCTCTTCGATGATGCCGGGGGCGTGGCGGGCGGTGGGGATTTCGTTTTCGAGGCGGCGGTATTCGGTGATGGTTTTTGTGGGGCGGTTGGTGAGGAGGCCGGCGCGGAGGAAGTAGTCGAGGAAGGCGGCGGATTCGTCGGTCATGCGGCCGGCGGCGAAGGCATCGATGGCGGCGGCGAGCTGGGTTTCGAGGTGTTTGGTGTAGGCGTCGACGGTTTGCGGGGCGTTGGCGATGGCGAAGTTGACGGGGGTAATTTCTTCTTTGAGCGGGGTCTGGTTGGATTGGAAAACGATGTCTTGCGCGCCCCACCAGGAGCGGCCGGTGTTGCGGGCGGGGGGCTTGCGGTTGAGGCGGCCGTCTTGGTCGTCGTTGGCGATGAAGGTGGTTTCGTTGAGGGTGGAGAATTCGATGTAGCCGGTGAAGCCTTTCCAGAACGTGGTGTCCCAGCGGGCCCAGCCCATCTGATCGATTTTGGCGCTGGTGCGGGAGTTGAAGATGCCGCCGCGGGGGACGGCGTAGTTTTCGATGATGAGTTGGGCGAAGGCGAAGTTGCCGCCGAGGAAGCGGAGGCTGATGGAGTCGCTGTCGATTTTGAAGCGGGGGGATGTCACCACCGCCCCGTGTTTATTGGAGATGAGGTGGGAGTAGGCGCCTTCGGGGTAGATGCCGGAGATGGCGAGGGGGCCGGCGGGGAGGATGCTGAATTCGCCGGCTTTTGCGATTTGGGTGGGGGCGCCGACGCCTTGGCGGGGCCAGTTTTCGTAGGTTTCGGCGAGCTTCCAGCGGGCTTTGGTGTTGGCTTCGTTGTGGGTGCGGCGGGTGGTGAGTTCTTTGCGGACTTTGTTGAGCCAGTCGGCTAAGTCGTTGTTGGAGCCGTTGAGCGGGAAGAGCGGAGTTAGCCAATCGGGCTGGGGGTTGGGGTTGATGATTGTGGGGATTTCGGCGCGCCATTGGGCGGCGAGTTCGGCGCGGATTTGTTGTTTGATGTTAGTAAGTTGGGGGAGGTTGCGGGTTAGGGTTTCCGGGGCATCGATGGCGGATTGGGTGGGGCGGGCGTTGGCGAGGATGCCGTAGAGGGCGTAGTAGTCCTTTTGCGAGATGGCGTCGAATTTGTGGTCGTGGCAGCGGGCGCAGGAGACGGTGAGGCCTTGGAAGGCTTTGGCGATGACGTCGACCTGGTTGTCGGTCCATTTGATGCGGTCTTCGAGGGGGTCGACGGGTTGGAAGCCGTGTTCGACCATGCGAAAGTGGGCGAGGGCGAGGCGGGATTCGTTGGTGTTTTGGCTTATTCGAGGAGGGATGAGGTCGCCGGCGAGGTGTTCGCGGACGAGTTGGTTGTAGGGGACGTCGTTGTTGAAGGCGCGGATGAGGTAGTCGCGGTAGCGCCAGGAGTGGGGGGTGTCGGGGTCGCCTTCGGAGCCGTGGGATTCGCTGTAGCGGATGATGTCCATCCAGCGGCGGGCCATGCGTTCGCCGAATTTTGGGGAGGCGAGTAGGCGGTCGACGACTTGTTCGTAGGATTTGGTTTTGGTGAATTCGTGGATTTCTTCGGGGGTGGGCGGGAGGCCGGTTAGGTCGAAGGTGATTCGTCTTAGCAGGGTTTCGGGGGTGGCTTTTTCGGTGGGTTTGTCGGCGGGGAGTTGGGCGGGTTTGATGGGTTGCCAGGCCCAGTGTTCGTTGCGGCGAGTTAGTAAGTCGAAGTTACTTGTTGGTTGGTTTGTTGTGGGGTAGGGGGCGCCTTGTTTTACCCAGTTCTCGAGTTTTTGGAT
>JBIKOG010000041.1:0-42218 GCA_044358225.1 Bryobacteraceae bacterium
GTGACATGGCGGGCAGCCCCTCCAACACCGCTCGGCCCGTAATCCTACAACAGCCGTGCCACCCATACGCGACACAACCCGCAGAAGGAAGCGCCCTACTCCCACTCAAACTCAAGCAGCGCCACTTTCCCCGGCCGCTCCACTTCGAACACCACCGGGTCACCGGGCTTGAAACTCGTCATTGCCGCGCGGAACGACGTCAGGTCCGGAATCAGCTTGCCGTTGATCGCGTACACCACATCGCCCTGCTGCAGGGGCGTCTGCTGGCTCGATACCGATGGCGCGCGCGCCGCCACGATCACCCCGAACGGCCGGCGCAGCCCGGGCAGCATCTGCATCGTGGTCTCGTCCACGTCCACACACAGCAGCCCGATTTGCGACACCAGGTTCTGCTCCGCGCTCACCTTCTTCGCCAACTGCCCCGGCCCGTCCACCTTGGCCAGCACCGCGCTCTGGATCTCCAACTGCTTCCCGTTCCGGACCACACCCAGCTTCACCGTCTCCCCCGCCCGGTGGCGGAAGATGCCCATGGCGAACTGCGTGGCGTTCTCCACCGGCTTGCCGTCCAGCGACACGATGATGTCCTTCGGCTGCAACCCCGCCGCCGCGGCGGCGCCCTTCTCGGCCACATCGGTCACGATGGCGCCCCAGCTCTGCCGCATGTCCAGGCCGGCCGCCAGCACTGGCGTCATGTTCTGCAACGACGCCCCGATCTCCCCGCGCTGCACCCGGCCGTTGGCCTTCAGCTGCTCATAAATCCCGGCGGCCATGTTGCTCGGAATCGCAAAGCCCAACCCTTCGCTCCCGCCCGACTGGGTCATGATGAACGTGTTGATCCCAATCAGCCGCCCCTGCAAATCCACCAGCGGGCCGCCGCTGTTACCAGGGTTAATGGTCGCGTCCGTCTGCAGGTAGGTCATCGGGTCCTCCTCGCGCAACTGCCGCTGGGCGGAGCTCAACACCCCCATCGTCATCGAGTTCTTCAGCCCCATCGGACTGCCGAGCGCCACCACCATCTGCCCCTGCTTCAGCGCCTCGGAGTTACCGAACGCCAAAGCCGGCAGGCCGGTGCGCTCAACCTTCAACAGCGCCAGATCGGTCTCCTCGTCCTGGCCCACCACCTTGGCCTCCACCCAGGCCGAGCCGCGTTCCCCCGCCCGCTCCGGAATGGACACCCGGACGCGCTGGGTATTGGCCACCACGTGGGCGTTCGTCAGGATGTAGCCGTTCGGGTCCACGATGACGCCGCTGCCGGTACTGCGACGCCGGCCCACCACGTTGGAGACCTTCGTCGGCCCGCCGTCCTGCAATGGGCCGTACCCCGACGCCGAGATCTCAACCACCGACGGCGACACGGTATCGGACAGGATCTCCAACCCCGCGCTCAAGCCGCGCAACTCCGCGCCGAACGCCATCGGGGCCAGGATCAGAGAGAGGAAAAACAGAGGCTTCATCGCATTGCACCTGTCTCCAGAGATGCGCCCGGAGCCGATCGCGTTTGTAACGAAACGTAAAGTCCTTACTGGGTGGCCGCGCAGTGTAGCGCTGCACGCACAGTGGTCGCCCCGGGGCACATGTCCTGAATGAATGACCCGGCAAAACCGGCCACAATCACCACAATCACCAGCGGAATCCAGGTCTTCCAGAGCAACCGGCCAGCCCAGCCGACGTCCTGGTCCCTGAGCTGTTTGACCAACCCGGCCCCGATGGCGCATTCCAAAGCGACGTCCGGCAGGATCTCCGGCGCCATCCAGATCAGATACCCGCCGGCCATGGCGACGACGATCACCACCACCGCCAGCACGAGCAGGATCCAGAAGCCTTCGTCGAGGTCGAGGCTGAAGTCGAAACCGCCTCCTCCGCCTCCGCCACCACCTCCGCCACCGGAGGAGACGACGGGCGTATCGAAGAGGTCGGAGGCGCCGCCACCACCCGAATCGCCGCCGGCAAAGCCCGCGAAGCCCGCCTCGCCATCGGCGCCGCCAATGTTGACGTTGGGAATCCCAATGTCGCCGGTCCCGTTCAGGTCCGGGAGACTGATGGTCACCGCGACCCCGGCGGCGTACCAGATCCACATGCGGACGGCCAGGAAGAAGAAGCCATACGCGGCCAGCACGCTAAGGGCGTAACGCCAGCCCATGGCGTCGAAGCCCATGTGGAGCAGCGCCTTATCGACCAGCAAACCGCTGGCCACCGTGGCCATGAGGATGAGACTCATGTGCCAGCGGACGAAGTACTTTTTCAGCAGCCGTTCCTGAAAGCTGACGCCCAGCTTCTTGAGACGTCCCTTGTTGGCCACGGGCCTACTTGCCTCCCAGGGCAGCCTGCGTGAAGGCGAGGCGCACGGGCGAGTCATCGGAGTTGCGGAAGTTGGCGCGCTGGACCATCAGGATCAGCGCCACGCCGCTCTGCGGGTCGATCCAGGCTTGCGTGCCAAACGCGCCGCCGTGGCCGAAGGTGCCGGGCTTGTTCAGCGCCGTCTGGCCTTGCGGTTCGCGCACCACGCCCACGCCCAGGCCCCAGCCGTGGCCGGGGATGAAGCCGGCCTTCAGGTCGCCGGTCTGGATGGTGGTCATGAGGTCATAGGAGGCCTTGGTCAGGTAGCGCTTGCCGTCCAGTTCCCCGCCCCGGAGGAGCATGCGGGCGAAGCGGGCGTAGTCCGGACCGGTGGAGAACAGGCCCCCGTTGGCGGCGGGAAAACGATCCTTGGAGGTGGCGGGCTTGCCGGCCAGCAGGCCGATGGGCGCGTCGGAGAGACCGGTCTCGCCCTTGGCGGCCGGGGTGACCATGCGCTTCATCTGTTTGGCCGTCAGGTAGAACGTCGTGTCCTTCATGCCGAGCGGCTTGAAGATCCGCTTGGCCATGAACTGGTCGAGCGGCATTTTGGAGACCACCTCCACTACGCGGCCCAGCATGTTGATGCCGCTCTGGCAGTAGCGCCACTGAGCGCCCGGCGTGAAGCCAACGGGCTTCTTGGAGTAGATGGGCACCATGTCGGCCAGCGTCTTCGCCGAGGCCAGTTCGGCCGGCGTGGCTTCGCCCATGCCGGAGGTATGGGTGAGCATGTGGCGGAGCGTGACGCCGTTGCCCTTGAACTCGGGGATGTACTTCTCGAGCGGATCCTCAATGGACAGCTTGCCCTCGTCCTGGAGCATCATCACGGCCACGGCGGTGATGGGCTTGGTCATGGAGGCGATCCAGAAGATGGAGTCCTTCGTAAGCGGGCGGGACTTGGCCGCGTCGGCATGGCCGGAGGCGGCCAGATGGGTGATGCCCTCGCGGTTGGCGACGACCGTGACCGCTCCGGGCACCTCGTTCCTGGCGATCATCTCCTGCATGCTGGCGGCGATGTCAGCAGCTCCGACGGCGCACGCTACGGCCAGAACGACCCACGGTTTCCACATGCGGTCAGTATACCCTCAGTGGTCGGCGATGCCGCCGTCGGGGAAGCGGAGCTGCTGGCGGGTGTGGGGCTTATAGGGGCGCATGGCGGCCACCTTTTCGTCGAGATCGACGCCGAGGCCGGGGCGGTCCGGGGGCTGGGCGAAGCCTGTGTTGTAGGTGATGCCGCCGCCGTAGAAGAGGTCCTTCCAATACTGCTCGTTGCCGCGGTGGGTGATCTCCTGGATGGCGAAGTTGGGGGTGGAGAAATCGACGTGGAGAGAGGCGAGCGTGCTGACCTCGCTTTGCGGGTTGTGGGGGGCGAGCTCGATCCGATACGCTTCGGCGATGGTGGCGATCTTCTTCATTTCGAGGATGCCGCCGCAGTGGACGACGTCGGGCTGGACGTAGTCCACCAGATGGCGCTGGCAGAGCGGGGCGAAGCCGTACTTGGTGAAGAGCCGTTCGCCGGTGGCGAGCGGAATGCGGGTGGAGGAGCGGAGGTGGGCGAGTTCGTCGAGGTCCTCAATTTGCGTGGCCTCTTCGACGAAGAAGGGGCGGTACTCTTCGGCGCGGCGGCAGAAGTCGACGGCCATGGTGGGGGTGGCGATGCCGTGGAGGTCGATGCAGATGCGGAAGTCGGGGCCAACGGCTTCGCGGACGGCCTTCAGGTTGGCGATGCCTTCGGTGACCGAGCTCATGGGTTCGACGACATCGTTGTGGGTGGTGATGAAGGCGGCTTTGCAGCCGGTCCAGCCTTCCTGTTTGGCTTGGAGCCAGGCTTGCGCGTAGGCTTGCGGCCCGTTGCCGCCGGCGTGGACGTACATCTGGACACGTTCGCGGGCTTTACCGCCGAGGAGCTTCCAGATGGGCTGGCCGAGCGCCTGGCCCAGGATGTCCCAGAGGGCGATTTCGACGGCGCTGATGGCGGAGTTCAAGATGGGCCCGCCGCGCCAGCGGGGCCAGCGGTACATGGCCTGCCAGTGCATCTCGATGTCGGCGGGGTCCTTGCCGACGAGGTAGCGTTTGTGTTCCTCGATGGCGGCGGCGACGGTGGCCTCCTTGCTAGTGACGGAGCCTTCTCCTAAGCCGGTTAGGCCTTGGTTGGTGTAGATCTTGACGAAGACGTAGTTGGACCCGTTGGTGCCGCCGCGGTTGACGATGAAGGTTTTGAGATCGGTGATTTTGAGGTTGAGCGGCTTGGCCTGCGCGCGGGCTTGGGCGAGGAGAGCCTGGGTGGAGCCGACGGCGGCGGCGGTAATGGTGCTGGCTTGGTAGAGAAAGTCCCGGCGGGTCATGACGGGCATTCTATACGGTGTGGCGGGCGGGCGTGGCTGGGCATCATCGGCGTTCACTACCGGATCAACAAACACTGTGCGACAGATCGTGAGTTAGTGCCCCGTTCGCTCACGAGTGAGGGTACAGCTTCAGCAACTCGTTGCGTAGATCAGCTGCCGAGCGTTCGTCGTCCGGGTCACACCCAATAAGGGCATGGGCGGCGTCAATGTGGCAGAAGTAGTCGTCGAAAGCGTCCAGATCATTTAGATCGTTGACTAGTTGTTTCAGACACGCGAGATCGTGTCGATGCGCTAACGCGCAAATCGCTTCAGCCCGGACCTGCGGCTCCTTGTCATCGAGGCGAGCCCGCAGACAATGTCGAATCTCGGGGGAATCGATTTTAGAGATCCTGAATTTGAACGTCGCCCAATCTCTAGCGCCTGCCCATTCATCGGTGCACAGTGCGCAAAGCGCCTTGACAGCGACCTCCCCCCAGCCGGGCTCAATTGACATCGCAACAGCTTGACGTACATTCGGATCGCGGTGCGAGACGTAAACAAGATATCTGGGCAGCATCCTTTCGTCATGCAAATGCGAAGTCGCGTAGATCAACGACGTGATCACTCGATCATCGCTTTCGGCCTCCAGTGCAGTTGAGAGTGCAAGGAACCTCGCGTTGGCTTTAGAGTCTGGGCGGAATTGTCCCAAGATGTTAGCGCCCCGCGCTCTGACCCATGGGTCGCCGAAAAAAAGGAGACGTCGTGCCGATTCGAAGACTTCGTCTTCCGAACGTTTCGCCAATGCAAAAATTGCCTCCCACGATTCCCATGAACGTGAATTACCCGGCTCATCTTCCGCCTCAAATGAGGACTCAAGGCTACGCCGAACCAGATCGTCAACGGATAATTCCTGAGCTTCTGCCACGTCGCCTAACAGGTTATCAGTAACGATCTTCTGCCGAATTCCGTGCATAGAACCCGTAAAACGGCATAGCGTCGAGTTATCGGCACCGTAGGCCACAAACGGCGTTCCGGGAATGCATGGGAGCGCCGCTTCCGAAGGGAACCAAGCCGGGGCTCATGTTCGCATTTATGGGGCGGGGTCTAGGCTTTGGCGAAGTAGGCGATGTAGCCGGTGAAGACGACTTCTTGCGGCTGGCCGGCGAAGACCGGTTTGAGTGACTCGGCGCACCAGTGGCGGATGGACTCTTCGTCCACGCCCGATTTCACGGCGGCGGCGACGTTGGTCTCGGTCATGGCGTAATCGACATAGAACGAGTGGGTGAGGGTGAGGGACTCTTCGTAGTAGTCCGAGCCGATGGGGCGGAAGCCGGTGGCGAGGGGCTCCAGGAGTTCGGGGTTGAGCGGGCGGCCGGAGAACGGGGGCGGGGGGTAGCGCTCCATGAACGTCTGGAACCACTGTTCGAGAGCCGGGTTGCCGGCGATGCGCTTGCCTTGGGAGAAGTCGTAGATGGCGATGCGGCCGGTGGGGTCGAGGACGCGGTGGGCTTCGGGGAAGAAGCGGCCGAGGTCGGCGTAGTTGAGAGAACCGGCGGCGGTGATGAGGCTGGCGGAGCCTTGGGCCAACGGAAGCTGTTCGGCGAGGCCGACGAGGAAGCGGGAGTCCGGGGCCACCTCTCTGGTCCAGCCGAGCATGGGTTCCAAGGGCTCAATGCCGACGGCGGTTTGGGCGATCGAGTTTAGCGGCCGGGTGGAGAGGCCGGCGCCGCAGCCGATGTCGATGGCGCAGTTTAGGCGCTCGCTGATTCCGAGGTGGCGCTGGACGCGGGCGATGACGCGGGGGTGGACGGGAGGGCGGGAGCGGGCGTAGCCGGCGGCCAAGGTGGGAGAGGCGAAGAGGGGCTCCATTTGGAGATTATCGAACACGCGGCGTTTGTTAGGGTATTCAGATGAGCACCCTCCGCGCCCGCGTTTACGAGTGGATCGAACCCGGGGAACAGACCAGCCGATGGGAGAAGCTCATCGACATCGCCCTGGTCGTTCTGATCCTGGCCAGCGTGGTCATCGTTGCTTTGCAATCCATGGCGGAGATGGCGACCCACGATGCGCTGCTTGGTGACCTGGAGAGATGGTGTGTTTATGTCTTCACGCTGGAGTATCTGCTGCGGATCTGGACGTGCGTCGAGAACCCGCGTTTTGCGCATCCGGTGCGGGGCCGGCTGCGGTACATCTGCAGCGGGATGGGGATCGTCGATCTGCTGGCGCTGGCGCCTTTTTATCTGGCTCCGCTGGCGGCGCCGAACACGGTGGTGTTCCGGCTGCTGCGGGTATTCCGGCTGGTGCGGGTGTTGAAGTTCGGGCGGTATAACGCCTCGATCGGCCTGCTGGGCCGGGTGTTCCGGTCGCGGCGGGAAGAGCTGCTGCTGTCGCTGGTGCTGGTGATGACGCTGGTGATCATCTCCTCCACGGCGATGTATGCGGTGGAGCATGACGACCAGCCGAAGGTGTTTTCGAGCATTCCGGCATCGATGTGGTGGGGCGTAGTGACGTTGACGACGGTGGGGTACGGCGATGTGTATCCGATTACGACGGCGGGTAAGGTGGTGGCTGGGATTTCGGTTTTGTTGGGAGTGGGGCTGTTTGCGCTGCCGGCCGGTATATTGGCGAGCGGCTTCTCCGAGGAGATGCAGCGGCATCGGAGTACGCCGGCCTCCTACCGGCGGGTTTGTTTTTGCCTGCAGGTGCGGCGGGAGCGGTTGGAGGAGTATCGGGAGAGCCAACAGAACGTGTGGCCGGAGCTGTTGGAGGCGCTATCGAAGGCGGGGTGGTGCAACTACTCGTTGTTCCTGCGGGAGGACGGATTGGTGGTTGGGTATATGGAGACACCAGACGTGGAGGCGGCGCTGCGGCGGATGGAAAAGAGCGCCGTGCAGCAGCGATGGCAGGAGCTGTTGGCACCGTACATGGAGCTTGGCGCGGCGGGCGCTGCCCCTCTGGAGGAGATTCTGCACCTGGACTAGCGAGGCGCGATAAGATACCCCCTACGATGCCCACACAACCGACGCGCCGCGAATGGCTGGCTGTTTCCGCTCTTGGTCTTGGCTCGTGCGCCCAGGCGCCGAAGCCGGAAGACTTTTCGATTGTTGAAGCCGCCGAGACACTTGGCGGGCAGAAGGCGATTGTGCTGAAGCGGGCGGTGGCGCCGGCGGGTGACGTGCCGCTGTTGCTGGAGGCGGAGATTCTCCCCGGGCGGGGGTTCAACACCTGGCAGTTGCGCGCGTATTTGCCGGGAAAGGGCGTGACCGATTTGATTACCGCGCCGCCCCTTCCCGGGGCTGTGAAGCTGATGACGGGCGGGGAGAATGACTTCCGGGGGAATGAGTCCTTCAAGAATGGCGGGGCGTTGTTGGTGCCGTATGCGAACCGGATTCGCGGGAAGTTTGACTCGAAGGCGAGGACGATTGAGACGTCGATTGCGGGGAAGCCCGTGAAGCTGCCGGCCAATTGGATTGGGAAGTTAAAGGGCGCCGAGCCGCACGCGATGCACGGCCTGCTGCTGGACCAGCCGACGACGATTTCGCGCCGGGTGGCTGATGCCAACGGGGCGACACTGGAGGCCAATTGGGAGAAGCCGTTTGGGACCGAATGGCCGGGGACGGCGAAGGTGCAGTTTTCGGCGGCGCTGACGGCGAAGGCCTTCGTACTGAAGGTGACGGTGGTGAACACTGGGAAGGAGCCGCTGCCGGTGGGCATCGGCTGGCACCCGTATTTCAACATCGCCAGCGGCGACCGGAAGCAGGCCAAGCTGAAGATTCCGGCCAAGACGCGGGCGCTGGTGGACAACTACGACAACGTGTTTCCTACGGGCGTGACGGAGCCGACCGAGGGCGGGAAGTTCGATTTCCGGGAGGCGAGGGCGATGGGCGAGCAGTTCCTGGATGACTGTTTCATGGACCTAATTCGCGATGGGAAGGGCGGGGTGGCGGCGGAGATCCACGATCCGGCGGCGCACTATGCGTTGAAGGTTTCCAGTGCCTCGCCGGCCGTGCAGGCGTATCAGTGTTATGCGCCGCCGGAGAAGCCGTTCATCGTGTTGGAGCCGCAGTTCAACATTGGCGATCCGTATAACAAGGGCGTTTGGAAGGACCGGGATACGGGGATGGTGATGCTGGCGCCGGACCACCAGGTGGTGTACGACGCGACGGTGGAAATCTCGAAAATCTGATACTGTAAACGCTTAACTGATCCCATGGACCGCCTCGTTCTCGCGCCAATCGACTACTCCATTCTGCTGACCTACACGCTGTTTGTGTTGGGGATCGGGTGGATTCTGAAAGAGAAGACCAAGACCAGCGAGGACTTCTTCCACTCCGGACATGGGATGCCGGCGTGGATTGCGGGGCTGGCGTTCCTGTCCGCCAATCTGGGGGCGCAGGAGGTGATGGGGATGGCGGCGAGCGGGGCGAAGTATGGCCTCATGACCAGCCATTTTTACTGGGCGGGCGCGGTGCCGGCGATGTTGTTTGTGGGCGTCTTTATGATGCCGTTTTATTACGGGTCGAAGGCGCGGAGCGTGCCGGAGTATTTGCGGCTGCGGTTTGACGAGAAAACGCGGGGGTTGAACGCGATTTCATTCGCGGCGATGACGGTGTTCAGTTCGGGCGTTTCGCTATACGCGCTGGGGCTGTTGTTGAGCGCGCTGTTGGGGTGGAACTTCGACGCGTCGATTCTGGTGGCGGCGGCGATTGTGCTGGTGTATGTGTTTTTTGGCGGGCTGACTTCGGCGATTTATAACGAAGTTTTGCAGTTCTTTTTGATTGTGGCGGGGTTCCTGCCGCTGGTGATTGCGGGTTTGCAGAACGTGGGCGGATGGGGCGGATTGGTGCAGAGATTGAACGCGGTGGCGGTGAAGCAGGGCTATGCGGCGGGCACCTATACGCAGCTATGGCGGCACACGGGCGACGCGTCGCAGAACCCGATGGGGATTGAGTGGATTGGACTGGGCATGGGGCTTGGGTTTGTTTTGAGCTTTGGGTATTGGTGCACGGACTTCCTGGTGGTGCAGCGGGCGATGGCGGCGGAATCGATGGACGCGGCGCGGCGGACTCCTCTGATTGCGGCGTTTCCGAAGATGATTTTCCCGTTCCTGGTGATTGTGCCGGGGCTGATTGCGATTGCGCTGACGCTGGGGGATGGCGGGGGCGGGTTCAAGCTACCGGCCAAGGCGGACGGCACGTTGAACTACGACATGACGATTCCGATGATGCTGGCGCATTACTTTCCGCCGGGGCTGCTGGGGCTGGGGCTGACGGCGCTGATGGCTTCCTTCATGAGCGGCATGGCGGGGAACGTGACGGCGTTCAATACGGTGTTTACTTACGATATTTATGGCGCTTACATCCGGCCGGGGGCGAGCGAGGCGCACTACTTGAAAGTGGGCCGGTATACGACGGTGGCGGGGATTGCGGCGTCGGTACTGGCGGCGTATGCGGCGGTGAAGTTCAACAACATCATGGATCTGCTGCAGTTGGTTTTTGCGTTTGTGAATGCGCCGCTGTTTGGGACCTTTCTGTTAGGTATGTTTTGGAAGCGGGCGACGGGGCACGGGGCGTTTTGGGGATTGCTGTTGGGAACCGTCAGCGCGGCGCTGCACCATGGGCTGACGCTGCCGGCGCATTCGGTGCCGGGGTTGAAGGGCGGCTGGATGGGGGTGGTGGCGCATTATCCGAGCGAGATGGCGCAGAACTTCTGGACGGCGATCTGGGCGTTTTCGGTGTGTTTTGTGGCGACCTTTGTGATTAGTTTGGTGACGGCGCCGCGGTCGGACGAAGAATTGCGGGGGCTGGTGTATTCGCTGACCGATCGGCCCAAGAGCGACGGGCGCGGGATGCGGCCGGAGCTGGTGGCGGTGATCATTCTGGCGACGGTGGGCGCGTTGAATCTCTACTTCTGGTAACGAACATATGGCACTGGATTTGCGAATTGTGATTGGGCGGCTGCTGTTAGCCATTGGCGTGCAGTTGGTTTTGTATGGCTTCTTTACAGAGGGCCATGGGGCGTCGATGAACATGGGCTGGGGAGGCGGGATTGTGGCGGCTGGCGCTGTTTTCCATCTGATTGCGTGGAAGGGGAAAGCGGCTTGATGGAGTTGGTTGCTGCGTTGCGGGCCACGTTCCGGGAGCGATATGGGCGGGAGCCGCGGGTGTTCCGGGCTCCGGGGCGGGTGAACCTGATTGGGGAGCACACCGACTATAACGGCGGATTTGTTTTCCCGGCGGCGATTGACCGGGCGACGTATGTGGCTGTGGCGCCAAGGGAAGATGGGCGGTTGCGGGCAGCTTCGATGGCGCTGCCGGAGACGTTGGATGTACTGGTGGGAGAGACGGCCGTTTCCGGGACCTGGACGGATTTTGTATTGGGCGTTGCGGTGCTGCTGGGGCGGACGGAGGGGGCGGATTTGCTGTATGCCACCGACGTGCCGATTGGCGGGGGCTTGAGTTCTTCGGCGGCGTTGAGTGTTTCAACGGCGTTTGCGTTGGGGACCGGGGACCGGACGCGGGAGGAGATCGCGCTGTTGTGCCAGCGGGCGGAGAACGAGTTTACGGGGATGCAGTGCGGGATTATGGACCCGCTGTCGAGCTGTCTGGGGGAGGCGGGCAAGGCGCTGTTGATTGACTGCCGGGACCTGTCGTATAAAACTGTGGCGATTCCCGATGGCGTGCGGCTGGTGATTGCCAACACGATGGTGAAGCATGAGCTGGCCGGGAGTGAGTACAACGACCGGCGGGCGGCGTGCGAGATGGCGGCGGCGAAGCTGGATGTGCCGTATTTGCGCGATGTGGATTACTCGGGGTTGGAGGGCGCGGAGTTGCGGTGCGCGCGGCACGTGATTACGGAGAACGCGCGGGTGCTGGCGTTTGCCGAGGCGCTGGTGGGCGGAGACATGGAGGCGGCGGGGCGCGCGATGTATGCCTCGCACGAGAGCCTGCGGGTGGACTTCGCGGTGAGTTGTGAGGAGCTGGACACGATGGTTTCGATCGCGCGTGGGATACCGGGGGTATACGGGGCGCGGATGACGGGGGGCGGGTTTGGGGGATGCACGATCAACCTCGTGGCGGCGGAGGCGGCTGGGGCGGTGGTGGCGGCGTTGACGACGGGATATGAACGGGCGACGGGGATCCGGCCGCATATTTTTGAGACTAGGGCGGCGGCGGGGGCTTGCGAGGTAGTGGCTTGAACGGGGTGCATCGGCGTTGGAATCCGTTGACGCGGCGGTGGGTGCTGGTATCGCCGCACCGGATGCAGCGGCCGTGGCAGGGGCAGGAAGATGGGCCGGCGGCGGTGGCCGATTTAGCCTATGACGCGGGGTGCTATTTGTGTCCGGGGAACCGGCGGGCGAACGGGGAGACGAACCCGGCGTATGCGGGGACGTTTGCGTTTGACAACGACTTTGCGGCGCTGCTGCCGGAGGTGCGGGAGCGGGTTGAACATGGCGATTCGCTGCTGCGGGCGGAGCCGGAGGCGGGGATCTGCCGGGTGCTTTGTTATTCGCCGCACCATAGTCTGACGATGGCGCGGATGACGGTGGCGCAGATTGGGGACGTGATCCGGATGTGGCGGGCGGAGTATGCGGCGCTGGCGGCGGTGCCGTGGATCCGCACCATTCAGATCATTGAGAACCGCGGGGCGATGATGGGGGCGAGTAATCCGCATCCGCACGGGCAGATCTGGGCGAACGAGACGGTTCCGGACGAGATTGCGATCGAGAGTGCCTCGCAGGCGGAGTATTGGCGGGCGAACGGGCGAACGCTGTTGGGAGCGGCGCTGGCGGAGGAGTTGGCGACGGGGGAGCGGGTGGTTTGCGAGAATGCGCATTTTGTGGCGCTGGTGCCGTTCTGGGCGGTGTGGCCGTTTGAGACGATGATTGTTTCGCGGCGGGAATATGGGTCGATTGTGGAGCAGACGGAGGAGGAGGATGGGGCGTTTGCGGCGATTCTGAGCGAATTGACGCGGCGGTACGACCGGCTGTTCGCGGCGCCGTTTCCGTATTCGTTCGGGCTGCACCAGGCGCCGGTGAATGGGGGCGCGGAACCGGGTTGGCATTTTCATGCGCACTTCTATCCGCCGCTGCTGCGGTCTGCGACGGTGCGGAAGTTTCTGGTGGGGTATGAGATGCTGGCGCAGCCGCAGCGGGACATCACGGCGGAGGCGGCGGCGGCAATGTTACGATCCCGGTAAAACCCTGGGTGAGAATTTTTCCTTGTGCGCGCCACTCTTCTATTGAGGGACGCGATATTGTCACTGACACGATTTAACGGCCTGGATGAGTATAGCCGCCTGGCGCTTCGCCGCCTGGCGTCGAACTGGCGGGAATCGCCCACACGCCCGAATGTCTCTGGATTTGACGCGCTGCGATGGCATGCCGTGCTGCAGGAGTGGGTACGCGACCGTTCGATGCCGCTGCTGGTTCGACGTCCGCGGCTGGGGCGGGGCCGGGAGATCCAGCACTCGAGCGGCCGCGTGCTGGTGCCGACCGATGATGCACCGGCGATGTATCTGCTATCGCTGGCGATCGAGCAGCGGGCGCCGGACTGTGACGCGATTCGGGAGGCTTTGCTGAGCGGGCGGATGCCGGTGGCGGCCGCACTGACCGACGACGAGCGGGCGCAGGCGCGGTATACGGGAACAGTGGCGACGATGGACGCGCCGAACCTGAACGAACTGGGCTATTCGGTGTGCCACATTACGCATGTGGGGCTGCGGCGGGTGCCGTTGGAAGAGCGGACGGAGGTGGAACTGCTGGCGCATTCGCTGCTGTTCCTGAGCCCGGTGAACATGTTCGTGGTGCCGAAGGAGTATGCCGGGCTGGGCGAGTTGCCGGAGTTCGTCGATGAGATGGACGACGCGCGGAGCTTCGCGGCGCGGGCGAATTAACTACTGGAGACGGAGACGGAGGACGCGGAGGGCGCGGAGCGATTCGCTGGCGACTTCGGCGTCGGCATCCTTGGCGAGGGTTTCGAGGGGTTCGACGGAGTCCTTGGCGCCACGATCGCCCAGGATTTCGGCGAGGGCGATTTTCTCGTCGCGGTTGGCCTGGAGGAGCGCGGTGTGGAGGGCGAAGCGGACGGAGGCCTCCGGCGCGAGGTCCTTGAGGAAACCGAGGGCGACGCCTTTCCAGGCTTTGTGGTTGAGCGTGTTGATGAGGTACTGGAGCGGGCTCAGTTCCGAGATTTCGTACTTGCCCATGTTGACGAGGGCATAGGCCAGAGAGAGGCGGGGGCGGATTTTGCGTTCGCCTTCCCAGAGGGTTTCCATGCGGCTGCGGTCGTCGGCCTTGGCGAGGCGGCCGAGGCCTTCGGCGGCGCCGGAGCGCATCATTTCGTCCTGGTCGAGGAGGTATTTTTCGAAGAGGGGGCGATTGGCTTCGTCGGGCAGCATGGCCATGGCTTCGAGGAGGGCGCGGCGGACTTTGTCGCTTTTGGTGCGTTCCCAGGCTTCGCGGAGAGGGGCGTTGGCATCTTTGTTGCCGAGGAGGGAGACGGTTTGGATGGCGGCGAGCTGGACCTTTTCGTCGGGGTCGCGGAGCATGTAGAAGAGGCGGGGGGCGACGGCGGGGTTGCGGATCTTTTCGAACGCGGTGAGGACTTCGTAGAGGACGGCGGTGTTTTTGGTAGTGAGGGCGGCGAGGAGTTGTTCGCTGGCGGCTTTGCCGCGGAGGACGCCCAGGGCTCGGGCGGCGGCGGCACGGCCGTCCATGGAGGCCGATTCGGCGGTCACCTTGCCGAGGGCGGCGATGATTTCGGGGCGGGCTTCGACGTAGAAGGGGGTGACGGGTTCGTCGGCGCCTCGGAAGCGTTCCATGACCGAATCGGTACCGCGCTTGAAGCGGCCGCGCCAGCCGGACTGGTAGTAGCCGGGGAGGTAGAAATTGACGAGGCCATTGGCGGCCATGCGTTGGACTTCGCCATCGCCATCGGTGAGGGAGTAGGTGAGGGGTTCGAGCGTGGCCTGGCCGCCGATGGAGACGAGCGATTCGACGGCGGCGCGGCGAACGGAGGCGTCGACATCGCTGAGGAACGGCTTCAGCTTTTCGATGCCGGGGGCGCCGTCCTTGCCCATGGCTTTGGCGGCTTTGACGCGCTGCTTCGGGTCAGCCGATTTCGGATCCTGAGACCAGACCAGGGTTGACGCCATCAACAGAGACAAGAAGGCCAATCGCATATCTAGAGGGACGTCTGCCGAAGCCAAAAAGTTGACAGGAAAAGACTAACGGGCGATTTCGACTTCGACGCGATTGGGGATGAGCCCGATTTCGTGGCCGAGGTCGAGGAGTTTCTGGGCGGCTTTGGGGATGACATCGCCGCAATCAACCGTGTAGTGGTTAACGTACATGCTGATGAACTTATTGGCCAGTTCCGGCTCCATGTCGCGGGCGAACTGCATAGCGTATTCGAGGGCTTCCGGGTGGTTGTCGAGCGAATACTGGATGCTGTCGCGCATGAGGCGGCAGGCTTCGGCGCGGACGTCCGGGGCGAGATCGCGCCGGAGGACATTGCAGCCGAGGGGCAGCGGCATATTGTAGGTCTTTTTCCACCATTTGCCGAGGTCGAGGACCTGGTGGAAGCCGAGTTTGGAGTAGGTCAACTGGGCTTCGTGGATGACGAGGCCGACGTCGGCGACGCCATCGCGGACGGCGTCGAGAATGCGATCGAAGGGGACTTCGACGGGGATAAAGTCGGGCTGGACGATGTTGAGGGTAAGGAAGGCGGTGGTTTGGCGGCCGGGGATGGCGATGCGTTTGCCCTTGATGTCATCGACGCTCATGGGGTGGAGCGAGACGAGGACGGGACCGTAGCCGTCGCCGACGGAGGAACCGGAGGCCATGACGTAGTACTTGTCGGCCACGTAGGGATAAGCGTGGTAGGAAATGGCAGTGAGCGCATATTCGCCGTTCATTGCCCGCTTGTTCAGAGACTGGATATCTTCGAGCTGGTGGCGGAAGAGAAGCATCTTGGAGCGGATTTTCCGAGTCGCCAGAGCATAAAACATATAGGCGTCGTCGGAATCGGGACTATGGGCGCAAATCAGTTCCTGAAGATCCATACTGGGTGGTAAACCCACTATAGCAAAGCACCAGTCAGAACCGGGTTTTTCGGGCTAATTCTCGGCCAGAACGACGAGGGCGGGGTGGATATGGGCGAGGGCGCAGGCAAGGCGATCGATACAGGGATCGAGCTCGTCGAGATCGCCGGCGCGGCCCTTCTTTTCGAGGGCGAAGGCGGCCTGATAGACGCCATCGGCACCGAAATTGGAGACCGATCCCTTCATGCTGTGGGCGGCGCGTTGGAGCGCATCGGCATCGCGCGCCTGGGCGGCGGTGCGGATTTCGTCCATCAGCATGGGGTATTCATCGAGGAAGAGGCTAGCCACCTCGCGTAGCAGTTCCTCATCTCCGCCCAAACGTTCCAGAGCGACAGCGCAATCCAGTTTTGCCAGCTCACTGGAAAACTTCATACGAACTCCTCTCGACTTGGTTCCCCGAATTTCGCTGTGGAGCGTACTTCGGTGAACGGCCTCATTGTAGCAAAATCACCAACTAGTAGCTTCAGTACCATCAGTAACTACAAAGGGCATATCGGCAGGGGGAGGGGATGTGTTAGGTGTTCTCTTCGGTCTGTTCGATCAAGCGTTCGACGGCCATGGCGTAGATGACCATCTTGCCGTGGCGGTCCGTTTGGAAGGCCATGCGGGTGGAGCTTTGGGAGAGAACGGCGCGGGTGAGACGAGGGTCGGAGGCGCGGTGTTCGCAGATAGTGAGTTCGCGTTTGACGGAGCGGAGGAGGACGAGGATGTAGGGGGAGGCGGCGCTGGCGCTGGCGCCGAGGAAGACGGTGGCATCGCCGTTGCGTTGGAAGTGGCCGAATTGGGAAGTTTTGGCGACGAGGGAATCCTTGTTGCCTTCGGGGACGATTTCGCGGATTTCGGCGAGGCGGCCGGGGCCGGCGGGTTTGAGGAGGTAGAGGAGTGAGGCACCGTCGGCGGTCCAGTAGGCGGAGAGGACTTCGCCGGGGGCGGTGGCGAGGGTGACGGGTTTGCGGGTATCGAGGGGGATGTAGCGGAGAGCGCCGCTGGCCATGTAGGACAGGCCGGCGCGGCGGGGGCGAAGGGAGAGCGTGCCGATGTCGCCGTCGCGTTCTTCGAGCGTGGCGGCGGCGCGGCCGGTGGAGGCGATGCGGGTTTTGGTTCCGTTGGAGGAAGAGACGATGACGGTGAGGCCGTCGTCACTGGCGGTGAGGCGGGGGAACTGGGCCCAGTCTTCGGGGAGTTCGGTGATGAGGCGGTCGCGGGCGGTGGCGGTTTGGAGGACTTTGCGGCCGTCGATGTAGATGATGGAGCGGTCGGCGGAGGTCCAGGTGAAGGAGTTGGTATTCAGCTGGGCGGCGTCGGTGAGCTGGCGGATTTTGTTGAGTTTGAAATCGTGGCGGTAGAGCTGGGGGGTGCCGGAGAGATCGCTGGCGAAGAGGAGGGCGTCGCCTTTGCGGGTGAGGGCGCGGTTGGAGGCTAGCGGCATCCAGGCGTTGTGATCGAGGGAGGTGACGCGGAGGATTTCGAACTCGGTAGCGGCGTCGAGGAACTTTTTGGCTTCGCCGGGGAGATCCTGGCCCTTGGCGGCGAAGAGCGCCGGGGAGAGGCCGGCGGCCAGAATCGCACGCCGCGAGACGCGGCGGACGGGGGGCGGGGCCTCATGCATATCCACACTCTAGCATGGCCCCGCGGGTCCCTTCAGCGTCCGTTTTGTTACTTACTTGTGGCTGGTCTGGTAGTGGTTACCGAGCAGATCGAAGCCGAAATCGCCGTTGTAATCGCGCCAGACGGCGTGGACGTGATTGTTGTTGTTCTGGGTGTTGTCGTATTCAACCAGGAAGGCGGGGGCCTGGACACGGTAGTAGTGACCCTCACCCTTTTCGATGCCACCGGTCCAGGCGAAGTTCATGTTGGTACCGGCTTTTTTGATCTGGTCGCGGCGGGCGGCGGCGCCCTGTTCGGGAACGTTGTTGGCGTATTCGTCGAGCAGGTTCTGGAGCAGCACGCGCTGGGCGGCGGTCATCTTGGCGGCCGAGAGACCGGAGGGCTGGCCGTTGAGGGCGGCTTTGCGATCGGCCATGGTGATGATGTCTTTGAGGGCGACGGGGGCGACGATGGCGACCTTGCGCTGTTCGGCGGTGAGGGACTGGACGAGGGCGCGGCCGAAGTCCTCTTCGTGGCCGAGGACGCGGAGGCCGGCGCGGGGGCCGGACTTCACTTCGGCGGGATTGGTGCCGTAGAACATGGGGCTGGAGGCAACCTTGTTGTTCACGATCGTGAAGTTCATGGCGCAGTGGTGGCCTTCAAAGCGGAAGCCCCATGTGCCGGTTTCCGACGGGGTGCCGAAGATGGAGAAGAAGTAGTTTTCGGGGTCGCGGCGGCCGGGCGGGGTGTTGTTTTCCTGGATCTTGAGAATCTCTTCGAGGCTCATGATGGAGGTGGCTTTGACGAAGCCCTGCTGGCTGAGGCTGGCGCTGAGGAGGGCGAGCGCGAGCGGGCGCTGTTCGGGCGTCATGAGCTTGTAGCTGAGGCCCTTGCGCTCCTTGGGAATGAAGTGCCAGTTGAGGCGTTCTTCATCGTTGAAGGAGAAGACGGCCTTGGCTTTCTGCTCGGTATTGAGCGAGGCGAGCAGGGCGTTCGCGGCGTTGGACATCACCAACGGGGTGTGCGAACGGTGGGCGGCGGCCAGGAGGAGGAGGGCGCCGGCGGCGGCGAACATGCGGATGCGTACGGGTGACATGACGTGATTCCTATTCAGCCACGGTCCCCGGAAGAATTCCAATACGGGCGGGACGAGTGGTCCCAAGCATTGTATTAGAAAGGCAGGTCTTTGCGCACGGGCGCGTCGCCCAAAATGATGGAGCGTGCCAGATATTTGTAGGGATTGACCGGGGCGCCGCCCTGACGGACTTCATAGTGCAGGTGCGGAGCGGTGGCGCGGCCCGTTGCACCGGACTTGCCAATCACCTGGGAGCGACGGACGTCCTGGCCGGGAATCACGTCGAACGAGCTCATGTGGGCGTAGTAGGTTTCCACGCCAGCACCGTGATCGATGACGATCAGCTTGCCGTAGGCGCCGGACCATTCGGCGGACTTGACGATACCATCGGCGGTGGCGCGGATGGGGGTTCCGGTGGTGGCGGAGATGTCAACACCAGCATGGAACGAGCTACCGCCGGTGAACGGATCGGACCGGGAACCGAAACTGGAGAGCAGGCGGCCGGAGACGGGCCAGAGATTGGGAACGATGTTGGTCTGCCAAGTACGGTTGATGCGGCGGGTGCCGGGCGTGTAGAGGCGGGCAGTGCGAAGAAGATCGAAGCGTTCGAGCGACTGCTGGTAGGTGGGGACGAGGCGGCTTTCGCCGGAGATGCTGGCCGGGCCTTCCAGGCGTTCCTTAATGCCATAGGCGGAGGAGACTTCGGAGGCCAACATTTGGAGGGTGGCCAACTGTTCCTTGGTCTGCTCGTTGGTGCGGGCCAAGGCTTGATATTTCTGCTGCAGCGTGGAAACTTCGTCGCGCAAGTGGTTGTAGCCGGCTACTTTCCAGGCCATTCTCGCGTAGCTGGTGAGGAAGCCCACCACCGTGAAAACACCAACCATCGCCAAGGCCAACACCGTGTAGAGGATGGTGTGGGACACGTGCATCCGGCGAAGACGACCATGAACGGAATGCGCTAATACGAGTACAAAGTAAGGCTGATTCATCGGCTCTCTCTAGCTTGGCTAGTTTTGAAATTCATTGACTATCAAGCAGGGGGATGGAAACGACCGGCAGCTTCGTTGAACCGCGTTGTCTGAATCCGATCAGACTGGGGGAGGTCGGTTCGGTGTTGCATTCCGCCACATCAGTGAGACGGAAACCACACAGTACCAGTTTCGGCACAGGTCTGTCAAGACAAATCGCCCATAAGGCGAACAAACGGCGAATCTTAGCCATCATAAGGAGACGGGCCATCCGCGCCCTTTGGGCTCGCCCGGGCCGGCAAAGGCCGGGGGGAGGAAGTCATATGTTTGGTGCATCCAGTCGCTTAACCGTTTCAACAAATCTTTTTTGGCGGCGGCGTGGGTGGGATCGTCTGCGATGTTGTGGAATTCGTCGGGGTCCGATTTGAGATCGTACATTTCGACGACGGGGCGGGCCGGTTGGAGGAGGCGGAGGTGGTGGGATTCGAGGGCACCGCGCCGGCCCATTTCCTGGTAGGACTTCCAGGAGGGACTGCCGTCGAGATCCCAGGCAGGGCGGTAGGGGAAGTGGGGGGCGGCGTTGAAGATTAGTTTGTAACGATCGGTGCGGATGGAGCGGATGGGGTCGAAGTTGTCGTGCCAGTTGCGTTCGGAGAAGACGGCTTCGCGGGGGGTGTAGTTGGTTCCTTTGAGGAGGTTGGTGAAGGGGCGGCCCTGCATTTTGGTTGTGACGGTGCTGCCGGCGATTTCGACCCAGGTGGCGGGGAGATCGACGTGGGAGATGAGTTCGTTTTGGACGGAGCCGGGTTTGGATACGCCGGGCCATTTGACGAGGAGGGGGACGTTGAGGCCGGGATCGTAACAGGTCCCCTTGGCGCCGGGAAAGGGCATGCCGTTGTCGCCGGAGAAAAAGACGACGGTGTTGCCGGTGAGGCCGCGGGCTTCGAGGAGAGCCAGAAGTTGGCCGCATTCGGCGTCCATGCGGGCGATGAAGTCGTGGTAGTTGACGAGGTCGTCGCGGATTTCCTTTGAATCGGGGAGGAAGCGGGGGAGACGGACTTTGGCGGGATCGTGGGGGGTGGGGATGGCGTTCTTGACGTAGGGGCGGTGGGGGTCGGTGAAGCCGATGTGGAGGAAGAAGGGCTTGCCGGCGGGGAGTTTATCGAAGAATGTCTCGAATTTGGCGTTTTTATTGGCGGTATAGAAGTCGAAGCGGCGGTTGAAGTCTTCGCCTTGATGGACTTTCCGGAAGCCGCCGGTGAAGTAGCCGCGGGCTTTGATCTGTTCGAGGAAGCTGGGCTCCCAGGGGGGCATGGGGGTGTGGAGGCGGGAGGTGGAGGTGGTGTGGGGGGCGCAGCCGGTGAAGATGGCCGAGCGGTTGGGGCTGCATTGCGGGGAGGCGACAAAGCAGTTGGCGAAACGGACGCCTTCGTGGGCGAGGCCATCGAGGTTGGGGGTGCGGATGTGCGAGTTTCCGTAGCAGCCGAGGTCGGCGGCGGTGTGATCGTCGGAGAGCAGGAAGACGATATTGGGCGGGGCGGCGGAGGCGGGTTGGGCGGCCATGGCGAGCGGGCTGCCGAGGAGAGAGCGACGGGAAAACTCCATGGCGTATTAGTGTATATCCTGAAGGCGATGGAACTCACACTCAAGGGCAAGACCGCTGTCGTCACCGGCGGGACACATGGGATAGGCCGGGCGATGGCGCGGCGGCTGGCGGCGTGCGGGGCGCACGTTTTTATTTTCGACATTGACGCCGATGACGAGATCGATTTCCCGTGCCGGCACGTGCGGTGCGATGTGACGAACCGGGCGAGTATTGAGGCGGCGTTCGATGTTTCGGGCGTGCCGGACGCGCTGTTCATCAATGCCGGGACGGGGATTGTGAAGCCGCTGGAGGAGACGACGCGGGAGGTTTGGGATAAGACCATTTCGCTGAACCTGACGGCGGCGTTTGAGACACTGCAGGCGGCAGCCGCGCGGATGAAGGCGGCGAAGAGGCCGGGGGCGATTGTGCTGACGGCGTCGACAAACTCCTACGACGGGGAGGAGAACCTAATCGCCTATAACGCGACGAAGGCGGGGGTGCTGGGGATTCTGCATACGGCGGCCAATGAATTGGGACCGTATGGCATCCGGGTGAACAGTGTAAATCCGGGGCTGATCCGTACACGGTTGACGCAGGCCGCGTTCGATTCGCCGCCGGTGATCAAGGATTATTTCCGGGCAATCCCGATGGGGCGCGGCGGCGAACCGGACGAGGTGGCGAAGGCCGCGATCTTCCTGGCGAGCGACTGGGCCAGCTACATCACTGGGGCCACGCTGCTGGTGGACGGCGGGCAATTGTGTTGTAAGTTCGGGCCGTGGAAGGACACCGAAGCTGAATTTGTGGAGGGCCACTGGCGGCGCCTGGACTAGAAGTCCAGGCCGTCCAGCCAGTAGCCGAGAGACAGAGATAGAGGGATGATCACGACCAGAACAGTTTCCATGGGAGTGGGACCTTTAGGCGGGACCGCCCGCGGGAGGCGGGCGGCGGAGTAAGATTGGCCGGTGTGGATTCCGGCGCTGGTTATCTATCGGCCGGGGAAACAAAAAGCGAAAGATCAGATTATTCCGGTATCGGCACACACGGGCTGATCCGGGGACGGATCGCCCGCTTCTACCCTGCGTATACACCCGGACTTTCCACCGGATTTGCGCGCTAATGGAGTGAGGGGATTTTTATGCGCGCGTTGATTTTGGTTTTGCTTTCGGGCGGGTGGCTGTTTGCGCAGGGGGCGCGGGATATCGGCGTGGAACTGACGGCGCCGCCGCTGCCGGACCAGCGGGCGCGGTGGGCGGTGGTGATTGGCGTCTCGGCGTATAAGTACGCGCCGCCGGCGGCGCAGTTGAAGTACGCGCATCGGGACGCGGAGGAGTTTGCGCGATTCCTTCGTTCGCCGCAGGGCGGGGCGTTGCCGGGTTCGCATATCCGGTTGTTGACGGAGCAGCAGGCGACGACGGGCGCGATACGGGCGGCGTTGGGGAACTGGCTGCCGGCGGCGGCGGGGCCGAACGATATCGTTTATCTGTTTCTGGCTGGGCACGCGGTGCGCGGGGAGCAGAGCGAGGGCTACTTTGTGGCGCACGATGCCGACCCGCAGAACCTGCACGCGACGGGGATTTCGTTTGCCGAGATTAACGCGGCGATTGGCGGGCGGCTGCGGGCGTCGACGGTGGTGCTGATTGCCGATGCTTGCCACGCGGGGGCGATTGGGTGGGCAGCGGACGCGGCGAAGCCGTCGGACCTGCAGGGGGCGTTGGAGGCGATGGGCGCGCCGGACAGGACTGTATTGAAGCTGCTGGCATCGCGGTCGCGCGAGCAGTCCTTCGAAGACGCGCGGTGGGGCGGGGGGCACGGGGTGTTCACGTTCGCGTTGTTGAACGGACTGGGCGGGGCGGCGGAGCGGACGGCGGATGGCGTGATCCGCGCGGGGGAGTTGCTGGACTATGTTTCGCGGGTGGTGCCGGAGCAGACGGCGGCGCGGCAGAATCCGCGGGTGGCGGGGAACTTTGAGGGCTCGTTGGCGTTGGCGATGCTGCCTGAGCGGCGGGCGGTGGCGGCGGTGGAACCGGCGACACTGCGACTGCGGGGGGTGGCGGGGACGCAGGTGTATGTCGATAGCCGGTTCTACGGCGCGATGCGGGCGGATGGGGAATTGTTGATTGCGGGACTGCGGCCGGGGGCGCGGCGGCTATCGGTGGACGAGCCGGGTGGCGGGAGCTATGAACACGAGTTGGCGTTGGGGCCGGGGACGAATGTGTTGGATTTGGTGACGGCGCCGGGGTTGGCGTTGGCGCGGTTGGAACGGGTGATTGACGGCGGGGACCTGGATGCGGCGTGGGAGCAGTTCCGGGCGCAGGCGTGGACGGAGGCGCAGAGGCCGGCGGCGGCGGCGCGGATGGCGCGGGCGTTGGAGGAGAGTGGGCAGGCGTGCGTGGCGGACTATGTGCAATCGACCAGCGTGGCGTTGAAGGGGGCGATGTTTCAGCGGGCGGCACTGTCGTTCCGATTGCTGGAGACATTGCGGCCGGGGGAGCCGTTGATCCGGGCGCGGGGGCTGTTCTGCCAGGCGCGGGCGGAGATCGCCGGCGGCAAATTGGCGGAGGCGGAGGCGAACCTGCGGCGGTCGTTGGAGATTGATGCGAACTTCGCGTGTTCGTATAACGCGCTGGGCGTGGTGCTGCAGCGGCTGAGCCGGTTGCCGGAGGCGCGGGCGGCGTTTGACCGGGCTCGGCAGCTGACGCCGAACTGGGCGCTGCCGCCGTTGCAGATTGCGCAGCTGCTGATTGGCGCGGGCGAGACGACGCGGGCGCTGCCGTACCTGGAGGAGGCGGCGCGGTTGTTCCCGAAGGCGACGGGGATTCAGTGGTCGCTGGCGCGGTTGAACCGGGTGCTGCGGCGGCCGGACGCGTTCCTGGCGGCGGCGCGGGCGACGATTGCCGCGGACCCGAATTATGCGCCGATCTACAGTGAACTGGGCTTGTTCCACGAAGCGAGCGGGAACACGGCGATGGCGGCGGAGGCCTACAACACGTATCTGACGCTGGCACCGAATCTGGTGGATTCCAATCAGGTGCGGGAGCGGGTGCAGCGATTGCGGAAGCCGGCGCCGAGTTTGCGGCGGCCGTAGGGAGTTCGTCTTGCGGCTGCGGGAACGGCAATCGCGCCGGGAGGGGCGACCGTCCCGGCCGCTGTCGAACGGCGCCATGGCTTTGCGCTCTTCGGCGGCTTTGGCGCGGGCGGCGGCGAATGCCGCTTATAGGCCGGGGCCGAGTTGGGGGACGACGTAGGGAATATGTCTAGCGGCCTCGGAAACGGTCGATCACACGACGGTCGCGCTTGGAGGGGCGGCCTTCCCAGCCGGTGTCCATCTGCGCCATGGCTTTGCGCTCCTCGGCTGCTTTGGCGCGGGCGGCGCGGCTGGCATCGGATTCCGAGAACAGGGCCTGGGCGACGGCGGCGGAGCCGCGGAGTTCGCTGAGTTGGAGGACGGATACGGTGAATTCGCCGATTTCGTTTTTGATGACGAGGGAATCACCGACGCGGACTTCGCGGGCGGGTTTGGCGGCGTGGCCATTGGAGGTGACGCGGTTCAGATCACAGGCCTTGGCGGCTAGAGCGCGGGTTTTGAAGAAGCGAGCCGCCCACAACCACTTGTCCATACGCATGATCCATTTTCTCACGCGACTGGTTCAACGTTTCTTCGGACCGTGGCCGTAGGGAACCGCTGGCAGTCTGCGGCAATGTCCACTTGCTGATTGGCTGTGCCTTGCGGCTGCTGCGCGTCGCGCAACATCTCGGGGAAGCGAAGAAGCCAAGAGGTTCCCGGAGCCGGGCACCAACATTCACGAGGTGAGGACGACGCATCGATTTTCGCTCGGCGTGAAGTCCATTGCCAGCGATCAGCGCACGCATAGAGAAATGGCGCGGAAGATGTTCACGATGACGGAGGAGATCAGCGCGAAGTCTGGCGATGGGAAGGAGCGCGTGACTTGCTTCACCTGGCCGCGCGGGGCTGAACATCCGGCGAATGACGTGCCGAAGCCCTAATCTGCTTCGGGGATCAGGCCGTTCAGATAGCCTGGCTCGCGGGTGAAGATTGGGATCTGTTGATCGACGGTGAATCCATTGGCGGCCGGATGGACGACCCGACCACGTTTAAAATCGGCGGGCCACTTGGCCCAGTTCTCACCCTTGGCGTGGAGCAGGTCGTGTTTTTCGGCGGCGGATTTGCCGAGTAGTTCTTCGTGCGTGTAGTGCGTGGACGCGAGCATGTTGAGGCTGTTGCGGGTGGCATCGGCCTGGCGCCAGAGGAAGTAGCGCTCCACTTCGCGGCGGTTGGGGATGGCGAAGACGCGGGCGTCGAAGGCGGCGTAGGCAGCGTTCGCGTAGGCGCGGTGGAAGCCGGCGGTGAAGAGGCTGGCGGTGATGGAGGCGATCTTCTGGACGGAGCCATCGAACCACATGCGGGAGTCGTCACGGCCGAAGTCGGACATGAGGAAGGAGTACTCGTCGCTTTGGCCGTAGGCAAGGGCGAAGCCTGCCATTTGCGAGGCGACGAAGAGGGCGGCCGAGTCGAGCGCGTCAGCTAGCGGGCGGGAGTAGGGGCGCTCCAGATGCTTCGTGAAGGTGTGGAAGCCTTTGCCATCGACACGAATCACGACCCAGGTTTTTCGCGGCAACAGGACGCGCGCGGGGTCTTCGTAGTAGCTTTTTATTCGGTTGCCGAGTTCGTCGTTCATCGCTCTGCGACAATTTTCCCATGCGCGTTGTGTTGGATACGAATATTCTGATTTCGGCCTGCTGGACGCCCGGTGGGAATGAGGCGCGCGTGATTGCGTTGGCGGTGGGCGGGGCGTTGGAGATTGCGGTGTCGGCGGAATTGGAAGCGGAGTACAGGGACGTGGCGGGGCGGAAGAAATTCGCGAAACAGCGGGAGGCGTTGGAGGGGACGATTGAGGCGTTGTTGGCGGTGGCTTCGCGGGTTGAGCCGGTGGCGGAGTGTGAGGCTTGTAGCGACGCGGATGATAATCAACTGCTCGATTGCGCGGTGGCGGCGGGGGCGCGGTTTGTCGTCACGGGGAACGGGAAACACTTTCCGGCGGAGTGGCGCGGGGTGCGGGTGATCAACGCGCGGGCGTTGCTGGATTTATAGTTCGAGGGAATCGACGACGGCTTCGATGGTGCCGGGGGCGTTGCCTTCGAGGCGATTGTTGACGAAGATGTAGGACGGTTTGCGTTCGCCGAGCGACTTCTGGATGAGGGCGCGGAGAGCGTCACGGGTTTCGGGGAGAGGGTCCTGGATTTCGCGGTAGGGCTCGAAGGATTTGACCGCTTCTTCATAGGCGCGGCCGCGGCGGAGGAGGGCGCGGGTGACGGTGAAGCCGGCGGTGTAGGCGTCGGCGATGGCGGTTTGGGTGGGCAGATCGGGCATGCGCGTCCAGGCGTTAAAGACGTGGGCGACGCCGTTGGAGCGGAGGACTTCGAAATACTCCGGGCAGAGGTATTCGGCGTTGCGAATTTCGACGGAGTAGCGAGGGCCTTCGGGGAGGGCGGAGAGGAAGCCATCGAGCACGGCGAGGAATTCAGCCACGTTGGGGAAGGCGGATTTCGAGAACGTGCCGAACTCGAAGATGAAGAGAGCGGCGCGGGCGCCGTAGGGCAGGAGCGGTTCGTACAAGAGGCGCGTGAAGACTTCGGAGTTGAGGAAGTTATCGTTATCGAGACCGGCGCGGCGACCGTAGCGGGCGTGGGTGGGCCACTTCTTGACGGTGATTTCTTCGGGCACTTTGAAGGCGAACTGGAGAGCCGCCGGGCTGCCGCCGAAGAGCTTGCGCCAGTATTCATCGGAGGGGAATTGATAGAAGGAAAAATCGCCGCAGACGATGGGGAAGGTTTCGGCGTATTCGGCGAGGCAGGTGTCGTCGAACTTCTTCTGGCTGAACTTGCCGCGGGTGATGTAGCGTTCGGGCGTGTAGATGGAGCCTAGCCAGCCTTCGTATTTCCAGGAGCTGGTGCCGATGAAGATGCCGCGCTGGGCGAGCGTGGCGAGGCGCGCGGCCAGCGGGCGCGGTTCGGCGAAGAGCGAGCCGGTGATCACCAGGCCCTCGACACCCGGTATCCGTAGGGGTCGGCGCCGGATTCGAGGACGCCGCCCGGGGCGATGCGGATCATGGTGGGCGCCGAGCCGCCGGCCCAGCGGGAGCGGGTTTCGGTTTTGTGGCCTTTGTTGACGAGAGCGCCGGCGACATCGTTGCCGATTCGTTCATCGAGAATGAGGTCGCCGGGGCTCATGGCGTGGTTGTCGAAACTGGAGACCAGATGGCGCGTTTGGAAGCGTGGGGCTTCGAGGGCCATCTGCGCGTTCATGCCGAAATCGACGACGTTGAGGAGCATCTGCAGCAGAGCCTGATCCTGGTTGTCACCGCCCGGGGTGGAGAGGGCGAGATAGGGCTTCCCTTCCCTGGTGACGATCGTCGGGCTGAGCGTGACGCGGGGGCGTTTGCCGCCGGCGAGTTCGTTGGGATGACCTTCGACTAGCAGGAAACTTTGGGCGCGCTGGGTGAGCGGGATGCCGGTGTCGCCAGCGACGACGGAGGGCAGCCAGGCGCCGGAGGGCGTGGCGCTGAAGACCATGCCGTCGGCATCGGCGGCGTTGACGCAGGTGGTGTCGCGGGCCATGAGGGCGTCGTCAATTTTGATGCGGACCATCTCACTTTCCGCCGGGTGGCGGCCGCGCTTGCCGTTGATTTCACCGGGGAGGAATTCCATGGAAGCGTATTCCTTGATGGCGGCGCGACGCTCGACTCCGTACTCTTTGGAGAGGAGACGGTCGGAGGGGAGGGTGTTGAATTTCGGGTCGCCGTAGTAGGTGTCGCGATCGGCATAGCCGAGCTTCATGGCTTCAACGACGGTGTGGATGTAGCGGGTGGAGTTGTGCTGCATGGCGGCGAGATCGTAGCCTTCGAGCACGTTCAGCGTTTCGATGAGCGTGGGGCCCTGGCTCCAGAAGCCGGGCTTGTAGACGGTGTAGCCGCGGTAGGTGGTGGAGACGGGTTCTTCGGGGGAGAGCTTGAAGGCGGCCATGTCTTCGTAGCGAAGGAGGCCGCCGTTGGCTTTGGAGAATTCGTCGATTTTGCGGGCGATGGCGCCGCGGTAGAAGTAGTCGCGAACGGCGTCGATGGCGGCCTGGCGGCTGGCGCCGCCTTTGAGCGCCTTGGCTTCTTCGGCGGCCATGGCGCGGAGGGTACGGGCGAGATCGGGTTGGGCGAAGACCATGCCCGGGGCGACGGAGCGGCCGTTGGGCAGATAGGCATGCATGGACGTGGGCCAGAGGGAGAAGAACTGGCGGGAGCGCATGATAGAGCCGGCGCGTTGTTCGTCGAGGGGCGCGCCGTCGGCCAGTTCGATGGCGGGTAGGATGACTTCGCCGAAGGAACGCACACCGTATTCGCGGAGGGCGACGAGACCGGCCTCGACCATCGCGGGCACGAGCGCGGGGAGCAGGCCGGCCACGGGCACCATGCCCTTCAGCCCGTTTGGCTCCAGGATCTGCACTTCGCCGGGCTGCATTTTGTGGTTGCGGAACATTTCGGCGTTCGCCGATTTTGGCATGGTGCCGACGCCGGCGATGGTGATGACTTTGCCGGCCTTGGTGCGGATGAGAATGGGGGCTTCGCCGCCGAAACCGAAGTGGGAGTATTCGATCATGCTGGCGGCGAACATCGTGGCGACGCCCGCATCGACGGCGTTGCCGCCGAGGTAGAAGAGACGCATGCCGGCATCGGCGGCGGAGTCCGTACCGGCCGTGACCGCGCCCTTCACGCCGCGCGTGGGAAATCGCATGGGCCGTTCGAACGATCGCCGTTGCGCTTGCGCTTCCATCGCCCACCCGCCCAGGAAGAGGGCTCCCACTGCCAACGCGACGTTTCGTTTCATATGGCTCGCCTCATTATAATGAGGGGAATCCCCTCTATGGTCAGAGTACCTGTTTACTTCCTTTGCGTGGCTCTGACGGCACACGCGCAGACCACCGCCGAGCGGTGGTGGCAGCACGTCCAGTTCCTGGCGGACGACAAGCTGGAGGGCCGAAACACGGGCTCTGAAGGACATCGATTGGCGACGCAGTACGCGGCCGATCAGTTCAAGGCGATCGGGCTGCAGCCGGCGGGCGTGAACGGGTGGTTTCAGCCGGTGCCGTTTGACACGCGGCAGATCGATGAAACGGGCTCGTCGCTGGCGATTTTGGCCGGTGGGAAAGAGACGAAGCTGACGCTGGGGAAAGAGGCGTTCATCAGCATGCGGGCCGAGCCGGCGCCGGCGGTGCGCGCGCAAATGGTGTTTGTGGGCCATGCGCTGCAGGTGCCGGAGATGGACTACGACGACTTGCGCGGCGTGGACCTGAAGGGCAAGATCGCGGTGTTCATCAACGGCGCGCCGAAGGGCTGGCCGGGGCCTCTGAGTTCGCATGTGCAGACGGCGGCGTACCGCTGGGCGGCGCTGCGGAAGGCGGGCGCGATTGGCGTGGCGACGATTGCCAAGGTGCAGACGACGCCGTGGGTGCGCGGGGCGGCGGCGCGCGTTCAGATGCAGATGTCGGCGCGGATGCCAGGCATGGAGGAAGAGGGCGGGCAGCAGATTCAGGTGACCGTGAATCCGGAGTATGCCGGGATGCTGTTTGAGGGCACGGGGCACACGCTGGCGGAGTTGTTAAAGCTGAGCGATGGCACGACGCCGATGCCGCATTTTGCGTTGAATAAAGAGCTGGTGGCGACGGCGAAGGTGAAGAAGGGGACGGTGGAATCGCAGAACGTGGTGGCGCTGTTGCCGGGGAAGAAGAAGGAGTATGTCGTCGTTAGCGCGCATATTGACCACACGGGGAAGATGACGACGTTTGCGGGCGATGGAATTTTCAATGGCGCCATGGATAACGCGAGCGGCGTGGCGGCGGTGATTGAAGTGGCGCGGCAGTTGAAGGCGGCGGGGCCCTTGGAGCGCAGCGTGTTGTTCGTGCTGGTGACGGGGGAGGAGAAGGGGTTGCAGGGGTCGCGTTATTTTGCGCGGATGCCGACGGTGGCGCGGAAGAAACTGGTGGCCGATTGCAACATGGACATGTTCATGCCGATTCACGAGCTGAAGGCGCTGACGCTGTTGGGCGTGGATGAATCGACGTTGGGCGACAAGGCGCGGGAGGTGGCGGCAACGTTTAACCTGCCGGTGATTCCGGATCCGATTCCGGAGCAGAACCGGTTCACGCGGAGCGATCAGTACAGTTTCATTCGCGAAGGGATTCCGGCGCTGGCGTTCAAGTTCGGCTACACGAAGGGCAGCGAGGAAGAGAAGCTGCAGACCGAGTGGCTGCGGACGCGGTATCACGCGGTGAGCGATGATTTGGCGCAGCCGGTGAACAAGGAAGCGGCGGGGCGATTCACGGAGTATCTGGCGGCGCTAGTGAAGAAGACGGCGAACGATAAAGATAAACCGGCTTGGAAGAAGACGAGCTTCTTTAAGCGGTTCGCGCGTTAGAAGAGGCGCCAGAGCGATTCGGCGGGTTTGGTGAGTTTGAACTGTTGATACCAGCGGCAGACGGGATACAGCAGGACCAGCACGACCGCCCACATGACGTAGGCCATTTCTAGGGAGCCAGCTTCTTTGAAGAGCGTGAGGCCGAAGGCGGCGAGCAGATAGAAGTGGGCGATGTAGAAGAAGAGCGGCGTCTGGCCGAAGGTGATGAGCGGGGAGTTGGCCTTTGTGTGGCGGAGGAGTTGGAGGAGCAGGAGGTCGACGCCGATCGAGAGGCAGAGGAAGACGAGCGACGGCGGGTACTTGACGTTGTTGAGGAACTCGATCCAGCCTGCGTCGCGGGGCGGGCGGATGTTGCCCCAGCCGCCGGCGGCGCGGAGGGCGACGCCGATGATGATGAGCGTTAGGCCGATGATCCAGATGCGGCGATCGCCGTCGGGGTTGGTGCGCCACCAGTGGCCGAAGACCATGCCGGCGGCGGCGGCAGCGAGCCAGGGGATGACGGGGTAGATGACGATGACGTGTTGGGTGAGGCCGGGGGTGAGAAGCACGGCTTGCCAGAGCGGGCCGATTTTGCCGGAGGCGGGGAGGAGCGTATTGGTGGCGAAGACGCAGAGGGCGGCGGTGACGATCCAGGCCCAGCGGGGCAGGCGCAGGAGCAGCGCGCAGACCATCATCACCATGCCGAGGCCGGCGAGTGTGATGAGGCCCCAGTAGAGTTCGGAGCCATCGATGGGCGGCGGCGCGGTGATGCGATTGAGGCTGACGGCGGCGGGCTTCATGATCGACTGCAGGTACATGATGGGCGTTTCGAGGAGTTGGCCGGTGAGGAAGATGGCGAGGCCGCGGAGCGCGGTGCGGCGGGCGATTTGGGTCTCCGTCCAGCCGGCGGCGCGGCGCGAGGCGGCGAACCAGTAGATGCCAGCGCCCATGAGGAAGAAGAAGCCGGGGGCGCAGAGGTGGGTGATGAGGCGGGTGAGGAAGGGGAAGGCGCTGCTATAGGCGCTCATGGCGCCGGCCCAGAATTCGCTGGCGTGCTGGCGGGCGATGAAGGCGCTCGAGTGGTCGATCGCCATGAAGATCATGATGAGGCCGCGGAGCGCGTCGACGGAGTGGTAGCGTTGGTTCACCGTAGAAACAGAATACAATCGATGGTCGGTCCACTATGATTCTGCCTCTTACTCCCATCCGATTTCTGTATCGCGCCATGGACGTTTTTGCCCGGAAGATCGGGGTTGTCTGTGGGGATAAACAGTTCACCTATGCCGAATTCGGCGCGCGCTGTGAGCGTCTGGCGGTGGGGTTGAAAGAGCTGGGCGTGCTGCCTGGGGACCGGGTAGCGTACCTGAGTTTTAACACGCACCAACTGCTGGAAGGCTACTACGGCGTGATCATGGCGGGCGGCGTTGTGATGCCGATCAACGTGCGCCTTTCGCAGGCGGAACTGATCACGGTATTGAACCATTCCGGCGCGCGCACGCTGCTGTTTGAGACCGATTTCGGGGCGACGGTGGAGGCGCTCAAGCCGCATTGCCCGCGGATTGAACACTTCATTTCGTTGAACGAACCGCACCCGGCGGCGGAGTTGACGTCGGCGGAACTGATGGCGGTGGAGGCGGCGGCGGTGGATTGGACACACGTCGATGAGAACTCGATCGCGGAGTTGTTCTATACGAGTGGGTCAACAGGGACGCCGAAGGGCGTGGCGTTGTCGCACCGGTCGTTGTACCTGCATGCGCTGTACGCGGCTTGCACGTGCCCGCTGGCGGACAACATGGTGGACCTGCACACGATTCCGCTGTTCCACGCCAACGGCTGGGGGCGGCCGCAGTTTTCAACGTTCCTAGGTTCGAAGCAGGTGATGGTGCGGCGGTTTGAACCGGTGGCGGTGCTGCAGTTGATTGAGAAGCACAAGGCCACCGATATGAGCATGGTGCCGACGATGGCGAACGCGCTGCTGGCGTGCCCGGAGTTGGGCAAGTACGACACGTCGAGCTTGCGCACGATTCTGATGGGCGGGGCGGCTTCGTCGCCGACGTTGATTGAGCGGCTGGAGACGACGTTCAAATGCACGGCGGCTTCGGGGTATGGGCTGTCGGAGACGTCGCCGATTCTGACGACGGCGCTGCCGAAGATTGGGATTCAGTACGCCGACGATCACGACCGCTGGCAGCGGCAGGCGATGACCGGGTGGCCGGCGGTGGGGATTGAGATTCGTGTGGTGGATGCGAATGGGGCCGTTGTGCCGCGCGACGGGCACGCGATTGGGGAGATCATCACGCGGTGCGACAACGTGATGGACGGCTACTTCCGGGAGCCGGAGGCGACGGCGGCGGTGATTCGCGACGGGTGGTTTCACACGGGCGATATGGCCGTTTGGGACGACGAGGGATACCTGCGGATTGTGGATCGGAAGAAGGAGATCATCATCAGCGGCGGGGAGAATATTTCGTCGATTGAGGTGGAGAAGGTGATCTATTCGAACCCGGCGGTGCTGGAGTGCGCGGTGGTGGCGGCGCCGGATGCGAAGTGGGGCGAGGTGCCGGCGGCGTTGATTGTTTGCAAGGAAGGCGCGACGCTGACAGAGGCGGAGTTGATGGCGTTTTTGGAGACGCGGCTGGGGCGGTTCAAGCTGCCGCGGATTGTGCAGTTCGAGACCGAGCCGCTGCCGAAAACGGGCACCGGCAAGATCCGGAAGAACGTTTTGCGCGAGCGGTTCTGGGCCGGGAAAGAGACGCGGATTCAGGGTTAGAGGCCGGTGAGTTTAATGGCTCCGTCGCCGGTGTTCATGCGGCGGAGGTAATCGATCTGGCCCAGATGGTAGTTCAGGTGGCCGAGCAGGTGGAACACGAACTGGCGCGTGGTGAGCGGTTGGCCGAGAACGTTTTCGGGGAAGAGGGCGTCGAGATCGGCTTTGGCTAGTGCGGGGATGACGGTTTCGCGGACGGCGTCGATACGGGCGGCGACGTCGGCGCGCGTGAGGCCGGTGGTGGAGAACTCGAGCGGGCGTTGGCGCGTGTAGGCGATGCCGCCGAGTTGGCGGCCGATGTATTCGCGGAGATTTCCTTCGAGGTGGAGGGCGAGGTTGCCGGCGGAGTTGGTTACGCCGGGGGCGGTTTGCCAGAGCGATTCGTCGGTGGGGAAGGCCTCTATCTCTTGCGCCACTCGGCGCAGATCGCGGGTGAAAAGGCTGATGAGTTCGGAGTGAATCGCCATTCAGCCATTATCATGGAATGACATGGTTTCCTTACGGTTGGAGTGCAGTGTTGAGCAAAAAGACGAGTTGATCGCGGCGCTGTGGGAGGACGAAACGCAGGGCGTGACGGAGATCGACTTGAACGCCAATCGTGTGGAGTTGCGGGCGTTTTTCGCGGAGCAGTTTGACGCGGCGGCGTATGCGGCGTTCGACCCGCGTTGGGAAGAAGAGCCCGACGTGGACTGGGCGGCGGAGACGCGCGCGCGGTGGCCCGGGTTTGCGGTGGGCGAGCGATTCTGGGTGGTGCCGCCGTGGAACGATGAGCCGACGCCGGAGGGCCGGGTTCGTTTGGTGATCAATCCCGGCGTGGGCTTCGGCACGGGCGCGGATCTGACGACGCAGCTGTGTTTGCAGGCGTTGGAGCGGGAGTTGAAACCGACGGACGTGGTGTTCGACTTTGGCACCGGCTCCGGCATTCTGGCGCTGGCGGCGAATGCGTTGGGGGCGAAGGCGGTGAGCGCGGCGGATATCGACCTGGACGCGGTGATGGCGGCGCGCGAGGATCTGCCTGCGGCGGTGGGTTTATTTGTGGGCTCGATCCGTTCGGTGCGGGATGCGAGCGTGGATGTGTTGCTGGCGAATTTGAATGCGGAGACGATTGCGAACCACGCCGCCGAGATGAGCCGCGTGCTGCGGCCAGGCGGGCGCGTTATCATCAGCGGTGTGCCGCCGCGGCATGGGGAGCGGGTGGTGAAGGCTCTGACGGCCAACGGCATTCCGCCGAGGGAGGTCTATGAAGAGGATATTTGGCTGCGTATTGTTTGCTAGTCTGCTGCTGTGCGGGCAGGAGGCTTCGCTTCGGAAGTTAGAGGCGGAGATGGCGCGGGTGGCGGCGGTGGGTGGCGGGGTTGTTGGCGCGGTGGCGATCCATGTGGAGACGGGGCGGGTGGCGCAGTTGCGGCCAACCGAGCGGTTTCCGATGGCGAGCACGTTTAAGATTCCGACTGCGGTGAAGCTGTTGGAGATGGTGGACCGCGGCGAGGAATCGTTGGACCGGATGGTGACGGTGGAGACGCGCGATCTGCATCCGGGGAGCGGGACGCTGTCGCAACTGTTTGTGCAGCCGGGCGTGGCGTTGAGCGTGCGGAATTTGTTGGAGTTGATGCTGCTGATTAGCGACAACTCGGCGACCGATATTCTGTTGCGCGCGGTGGGCGGGCCGCGGGCGGTGACAGAGAAGATGAGCGATATGGGACTCAATGGGATCCGCGTGGACCGGCCGACGGCGGGGTTGATTGCCGATTACTGGGGGCTGACGGACCTGCCGCATGAGATGTCGTGGACGCCCGAAATGTGGAAGGCTCGCTACGCGGGGACGACCGCGAGCGGACGGGATGAGGCGGCGGCGCGGTTTCAACGCGATGAGCGGGACACGACGACGCCTCTCGATATGGCGCGGCTGTTGGTGAAGATTCAGAAGCGGGAGGTGAAGGGGGCGGAGTTGCTATTGGATATTTTGCGGCGGTGCCAGACGGGGGAGGCGCGATTGAAGGGGTTGTTGCCGGAGGGGACACCTGTTGCGCATAAGACCGGGTCGATGGGTGTGACGATTACCAATGATGTGGGGATTATTGCGCTGCCGGGCGGGGCTGGGCATGTGGCGGTGGCGGTGTATGTGAAGGCGAGTGACCAGCCGGAGCGGGCGCGGGAGCGGGCGATTGCGGAGATTGCGCGGGTGGCGTGGGATTTCTTTTTGTTTCAGTAGGGGAGGTTACGGGCGTCCGTAGTACCAGTTCTCGTTGATTCGCTGGCGTTGGGATTTCGCCCCGGCGCTGCTGGGTGCGAAGACGTATCCTTCGTTCGGCCCATCGGAATCACCATACCCGCAGAAGCAGACAACTTCCATGACATTGCGTTCGGAGACGACGATCTTCTTGTTGCCCGTGCGGTAGTGGCGGCCCGGCAGTCCGTGGGTATACGCGGGCTCGGGCGCAATCGTCCCTGCGTGGATGCGTTTCATTATCTCGGCGAACTCCGCTTCATTGCGTTTGAACTCTATGTATCGGCTTAGCTTATCCAGCGGCAGGAGATAGACGAGGAGAAGCGTGGCGGCACAAATGGCGGCGGGCGGCCTCGGACGATCCCGCGTCACGAAGCGAAAGAGCCCGACGCCTGTGGTGAGCCAATAGAGTAGCCAGACCACCAGATACAGCCACGTCATTGGGAAGCCTGCGTTGAATGCTGCGAAGCCGACGAGAAGTGTGCAAATTGCAATCGTGATTCGCATGGGATCCGTCAGTAAGCGAAGTAGATCCAGTGTTCGTCCAGGCGCCAGCGCTTATGGGCGCCGTGGTCGTTAAAGTGGTCTGGATTGGCACCGGTGGGGACGTAGAGCCAGCCTTCCCAGCTGTCGGAGGTCGTCCAGGTGTAGAAGAACACGGTGGGGAGATCGTCGATTTCGAGGAGCGCGATGTGGTGTCCATCGATGGTGCGGTGCGGGGCCTGGATTAAGAGCCCGCCGGGCGGTGTGACGGGGAGGACGCGGCCCACCTCGCGCTCCCGGACGATGGCCTCGCGTGCGGCAAGTTGACTCCGGAATTCCAGGTAACGGCTTAATGTATCGAATGGCAGCGCATAGACGGCGAAGAGCGTGGTGGCGCAGACGAGAAACGGATATATTGGCTTCGGCCACTGCCGCCAACGAAGAAAGTAGTAGACGATACTGCCGAGCGCTACTCCCCAGAAGACCAGCCAGAGAGCGAGATTCGACGCGGACCGAGCCAACAAAGGGAATGCGGCGTGCCAAGCCGACGAAACCAAAACCGCGATGCAGACCCCGATGGTGATCCGCAGGAACACGTTGCTACGCCAGCATCACCGACG
The DNA here is from genome assembly GCA_044358225.1 of Bryobacteraceae bacterium. Lineage (GTDB taxonomy): Bacteria > Acidobacteriota > Terriglobia > Bryobacterales > Bryobacteraceae. The sequence continues at coordinate 36,533 of JBIKOG010000041.1, forward strand.
GGTTGTAGACCAGCACGCGCGAGCACTCCTCGCACTGCCACAGCTTGTCCGGTTCCGCCTTCACGCCTTGCCAGAAGGCCAGGCGTAACGCCATCTGGCACACGCCGCAGTTGCCATCGATGGCTTCGCAGAGAATCGGCCCGGTCTTGTATTTCTTGCGGAGCCGCTCGTAGAGTTGCGCATACTTCGGATCGAGCGCGGCCACCAATTCTTTTACCGACGCCGCGTTCTGGGCGATCTGGGCCATGCCGGCTTTGTGTTCCTGCTCGGCGGCTTTGAAGTGCTCGAGGCCCGCCTTCTGCGAGGCGGCGAGCGTGGCCTGCTCCGCCTTGATTTGCGGCTCTAGCGTTTCGGACTGCTCCATCAGCTCCAGCACGCGGTCTTCGGCCTTGCTGATCTCGCTCGTGTTGAACTGAATCTCGTGTTCAAACGCGGTGACTTGCGTTTCGCTGGAGGCCTGTTCCAACTGCCCCTTCAGCTTTTTCAGCTTCGTCTGGCGTAACTGCACGTCGCCTTCCAATTGGCGGCGTTCCTTTTCGTTGGCGGCGAATTGGGCCTGCAGGTCTTCCACCTGTTTCTTCTTCGTCTCCACCGCTTTCTTTTCGGCGGTGAGGATCTTCGGCAGTTCGGTGAGGCGGACCTGGAGCTGATGGGTCTGGGCGTCGAGTTGTTCGAGGCGGGCGAGCGTTGAGATCTCTGGAAGCATTGATTCCTAGCGGATTCTAGCACGCAATCGACCGAGGGGCTTGGCGAGGGCGGTGACCGCCAAATCCATCTCCTCGATTTTCAGACTGCGGCAGACGAAGTAATAAAGGCCGACGCCGGTGGGCAGCGCCATGGCGAGCGTCAACAGATAGCGGCCGCGCCCGGCGGGCATCCAGGCGGTGGCGAGCGACTGGGCACCCCAGATGCCGAATGACATGATGGCGGTGGCGAAGGTGATCTTCATGACGCTGGAGAACAGCGCACGGCCGTAGATGCCGCCGACTCGGTGGCGCAACATCGCGAACTGCAGCAGCGCGCCGGTGATGGCGACGGCGGCGGTGGAGAGCGCGAGGCCCGCGTGGCCGAAGCTGGTGGCGCCGGTCATGGTGGAGACGATGAAGTAGTTCGTGGCGATGGAGGCCAGGCTGATGTACATGGGCGTCTTCGAATCCTTCAGCGCGTAGAAGGCCGGGACGAGAATTTTCAACGCTGCGTAGCCGACGAGGCCGGCGGCGAACCACGCCAGCGCGGCGGCGGTTTGTTGGGTGTCGTAGCGATGGAACTCGCCGCCTTCGAAGAGAGAACCGATGATGGCGTCGCCGATGACGAGCAGGCCGGCGGAGGACGGGATGGTTAGCAGGAAGACGAGGCCGAGCGATTGGGAGAGCGTGCGGCGGAAGTCGTCCATATCGCCGTTGGCGGCGGCGCGGGAGATGGCAGGCAACGTGGCGCCGCCGATGGCGACGCCGAACAGGCCCAGCGGCAGTTGCATGAAGCGGAAGGCGCAGCCGAGCCAGGTGACGGGGCCGTTGAAGCCGGTGACGGGATCGTTGATCTGCGAGGCGAAATTCGAGTTCACCATGACGTTGATCTGCACGGCGGCGTTGCCGAGAATGGCGGGGCCCATGAGCTTGGCGATGTGGAGCAGGCCGGGGTGATCGAAGTTAAACGCCGGGCGGAAGAGGAAGCCTTCGCGGACGAGGCTGGGGACCTGCGCGAACAACTGCAACGCGCCGCCGCACATGACGCCCCAGGCCATACCTTCAATGGGCGTGATGCCGATTTGCGGGCCAAACACGCGGCCGATCAGGAGGCCGCAGACCAGCGAGCCCACGTTGAACATGGACGAACTGAGCGCGGGGAGGGCGAAGCGTCCGCAGGCGTTCAAGATGCCCATGACCTGCGCGGCGAGCGCGACGAGCAATAGGAAGGGGCTCATGATGCGCGTCATGCGGACGGCCAGGTCGAACTTGCCGGGCACCTGGTGGAAGCCGGGAGCGAGCGTGGAGACCAGCTGCGGCGCGAAGGCCATGCCGAGCAGGCAGACCGCTCCGACGATGACGATGATGGCGGTGGCGACAAGGTTGGCCAGGTAGGCCGCGTCGGCACGAGATTTCTTTTGCAGGTACTCGACGAACGTCGGGACGAAGGCGGAGGAGAGGGCGCCTTCGGCGAAGAGATCGCGGGTCAGATTCGGGATGCGGAAGGCCAGCAGGAAGGCGTCGTTGGCGGCGCCGGCACCGAAGAGGCGGGCGAGCGCCATTTCGCGCGCCAGACCGGTGACGCGGCTGGCCAGCACGGCAATGGAGGTGATGCCCGCCGATCGGGCGACGCTCTCCGCCGTGTTGCGTTGGCGCAGCGCGACGCCGGCCCGATCGGTCTCCGACACCTATCCTCCGTAGCGTTGCAGGAAATGCGCCACGGTGGCGATGCCCTGGTAGTAGTTGGCCAGTTTGAACTTTTCGTTCGGCGAGTGGAGCCCGTCGTCGGGGAGTCCGAAGCCCATCAGAACGGTGGGGATGCCGAGGTGTTTGGCGAAGTCGCCCACGATGGGGATGGAGCCGCCGGAGCGCGTGAAGACGGTCTTGCGGCCGAGCGATTCTTCGAACACTTCGGCGGCGACGGCGATGGCCGGGTGGTCCGGATTGACGATGATGCCGGGGCTGGTGCCGAGCACCTTCACCTGCGCTTCAATGCCGGCGGGCTTGTTGGCCGCGACCCAGGCTTTGAAGAGCGCGACGATCTTCTCCGGGTCCTGATTGGGGACGAGGCGGAAGCTGACTTTGGCGAGGGCCTTGGCGGGGATCACCGTTTTCGAACCGGCGCCGGTGAAGCCGCCGGCGATGCCGTGAACTTCGAGCGTCGGGCGGGACCAGGTCTTTTCAAACACGCTGCGGCCGGGTTCGCCGGTGATGGCGGCGCCGATCTCGTTGTTGACGTATTCATCGGCGTTGAAGGGCAGGCTGTTCCAGGAGTCGAGTTCGGCGGAGGCGGGCTCGGCGACGTCGTCGTAGAAGCCGGGGATCTGGATGACGCCATCGGCGTTTTTGGCTTTGGCGAGCAGTTCGATGAGGCCGAAGACGGCGTTGGGCGCGGCGCCGCCGTAGAGGCCGGAGTGCAGATCGCGCGACGGGCCCTGCGCTTCCACTTCCATGTAGCAGAGGCCGCGGAGGCCGATGCAGAGCGTGGGGATGCCTTCGGCGTAGAGGGCCGTGTCGGAGACGAGGGCGACGTCAGCCTTCAGCTTCTCCTTGTGTTCGGGGACGTATTTCGCGATGGACGCGCCGCCGATTTCCTCTTCGCCTTCGATGAGCACTTTGATGTTCAACGGGAAGGTGCCGGTGAGTGTTTTGAGGGCTTCGAGCGCCTTGATGTGGGCGTACATTTGGCCCTTGTCGTCGACGGCGCCGCGGGCGTAGATGTTACCGTTGCGGACTTCCGGTTCGAAGGGCGGGGAGACCCAGAGTTCGAGCGGGTCGGGCGGCTGGACGTCGTAGTGGCCGTAACAGAGAACGGTGGGCTTGCCGGGGGCGTGGAGCCAGTCGGCGTAGATGAGCGGATGTCGCTCGGTGGGGATGATTTCGATGTTTTCGAGGCCGGCGGTTTTGAGGGCGTCGGCCGTGAATTGGGCCGCGCGGGCCACGTCACCGGCGTGTTCCGGCAGCGTGGAGATGCTGGGAATGCGGATGAGCTGGAAGAGTTCTTCGAGCAGGCGGGCGCTGTTGGCGTCGACCCATTGGTTGATGGCGGCGAGGCCGGCTGAGTTGGACATAGAAACCTCCATTATAGGGGGATGGGTGTGGGCTGAACCTGCTACTGATACAGCCGGTCGCGCACTTTGAGATACCACTCGGCGCCGAGGGCGTTGCGCCATTGGTCGACCGGCGCGGCGCACCAGGCGTCGGGGACGGCCGTCTCCGGGGCGATGCCGCCGCGGACGAAGGCTTGGATGCCGGCGTCGCGGCCGAGCTTCTTCGCCAGTGCTACATCCTGCTGAATGTTGCGCTGCTGGAGGAGGCGGATGGACGTTTCCTTTGGCTGGAACTCGTTTTTTAACGGGCGGCAGAGATGGTCGCGCCACGGGCTGACCATGGCTGAGTCCGACCGCGCTTCCACCGCCGGCAGGCCCCAGAACTTGGGTTGGAACACGGGAATCTGCGCGGCGACAATCCGGCCTTCCATCGGGTAGATCACCCATCGGTCCCCGACCCAGAGTTGCGGTTCAATCTTGAATCGCCGTACGGGAGCGGTGTTGGCGACGTAGAGATCCATCCAATACGTCAAGTTCTCTTCGGCATTCGAGTGGCCGTGGATGGGGAGGTCTACCTTCTCCAAACGGTCCGGAATGCCGTTGGCGCCATAGTGCTGGCGGTAGAGGACAACGCGGACGGTGTCCTCCGGATTCTGGCCGATTTCGAGCGAATAATCGATGCCGGCGGGCACGTTGGCGGTCAGCATGTAGCTGGCGAAGCCGTTGCGGGCAAGGGCCGGGGAGAGGATCTCGCGAGGGTAGTCGACACGATCCACCGCGACTACTTTGCCATCGGCGCCGACGCGCTGGAACTCTGAATGAACGTAGAGTTCCTGCGCGGGCAGCACGATGGCACAAGCGACGAACGCGAGTTGGCTCCAGGAGCGCATGGCGGGACGCCTTTGGTTACGCGAGGTCGAATTTCTCGATGTGGACTGTCGCATCGCCGGTGACGAGCACCGGACGGCCGAAGATGCCCTCGAGCTCTTCGAGGTGCTGGTTGCGGTGCGACTTGAGCACCTTGGCCACTTCGGGATGGACGCGGAGAACGACGGTCTTGTCGTCGACGGCTTTGGAAATCTTCTGGGCTTCCAGCAGAATTTCGCCGATGACGGTGGCGACGCTCTTCACCGAACCCGCGCCTTCGCAGTACGGGCAGGGCTGGCAGAGCGTGCGTTCGAGCGACTGCTTCACACGCTTGCGCGTGATGGCCACGAGGCCAAAGTCGTTGAACTGGAGAATCTTGTACGGGGCGCGGTCGACACGCATGGCGTCTTCGAGCGCGGCCATGACCTTCTGCCGGTTCTTGCGCTCATCCATGTCGATGAAGTCGACGACGATGATGCCGCCGAGATCGCGGAGGCGGATTTGGCGCACGATCTCTTTGACCGCTTCGGTGTTGGTCTTGACGATCGTATCTTCCAGACGGTTCGACTTGCCGACGAACTTGCCGGTGTTGATATCGATGGCGACGAGCGCCTCCGTCTGATTGATGACGATATAGCCGCCGGACTTGAGCCAAACCTTGGGCCGGAGCGCCTTTTCGAGCTCATTGGTGATGCCAAAAGCGTCGAAGATGGGCACGGGGCGCGTCCAGAGTTTGACGCGGTTGATCATCTGCGGCTGGAAGCGCTGGACGAACTGGAGGGTGCTGGCGTAGAGCTCTTCGTTGTCGAGCCAGATGGTCTTGAAGTCGGACGACACCTGATCGCGGAGGGTGCGCTGGACGATGTCCAGATCGTGATGAACGAGGCACGGCGCGCTGCGCTTTTCGGCCTTGGCGCGAATGTCGAGCCAGAGATTGTAGAGGAACTGCATATCGCTGGCGATATCCTCTTCGGTCTGGCCTTCGCCGGCGGTACGGATGATGAAGCCGCCGGACATGCCCTGGCGATGCTGCTGGAGAATGCGCTTCAGGCGGAGGCGTTCTTCGTCACTGGCGATTTTGCG
>JBIKOG010000217.1:0-12985 GCA_044358225.1 Bryobacteraceae bacterium
GGGGTGTTTGGGGGGTTTTCTGGGGGGGGTGGTGGGGTGGGGGGGGGGGGGGGGGGGGGGGACGCGGATTGTGCCGGGGCATGGGCCGGTGGGAGGGCGCGGGGAGTTGGTGGCGTTTGGGGAGATGCTGGCGGGGGTGCGGGAGCGGGTGACGGGATTGATGAAAGGCGGGCGATCGTTGCGGGGTGTGAAGGAAGGGCTGCCGACGCGGGAGTTTGACGGGAAGTGGGGTGGCGGATTTTTTAAGGGGGAGGAGTTTGTGGAGATGATTTACCGGGGGGAGCGGGGGCGGGCTATTCCGGTTCGTTGAAGAGGTTGTCGCCGTCGACGGGCTCTCCGCGTTGCAGGGATTCGCGGGCGATGGCTACTTTTTGGCGCAGCTGCTGTTTGCGGCGATCGGCGAGATGGTCGCGGGCGGCGAGTAGCCAAACGGCGCGGCAAACGACTTCTTCGGCGGATTGGTAGCGTCCGCTATTGACGAGATCCTGAACGAGCTGTTCGAGTTCGGGTGAGAGGTGAACGGTCATTGTTTTGGACCGGGGCTGCCGCGATTGTATGGCAGCCCGGGGGATTGTTGGACTAACGGTTTCCGGCGACGGCGGAGCGGGTGACCCCGACTGTTATGGTAACAGATTGACCGGCGGCGATGCGGGCACATTCGCCGTTGTTGAGTTGTTTGCCAGGCGGGAGGGGCGGCTGGTGTTTGCGGCGGAGGTATCGCCCGGGTAGTGCATCCAGATTGAGTTTAGCGGGTGGCAATTGGCTGCGGGGAGCCGGGAGTGTGGGAGGTCACCGATTGGTTAGCGTTGGCGGAGCAGGCGTCGCGATGGAGGGTGCGGAGGAGTTGTTTCGACTCTTCGCGGGAGAACAGAAGGACGCCGTTGGAGAGGCGGTTGTATTCCTGATCGTTCCATTGACTGGACATGAGCCCGCTTTTGGCGTGGCTGTGGGTGCGGAGCAGGACATGGCCGATTTCGTGAGCGATTACGTGGGCGAGCACGGCGGGGTAGGGCCGGTTGGCCTGGAGGGCGATTCGTTTGACACGGTCGTTGAAGATCATCACGTTTAGTCCTCTGGTGGCCAGGTGTTGGGAGACACCGAGAAGGGCGGGGGGCGTACCGGGGGCGGCGGAATCGCGGATTTCCATGGTGATGTCCGGGCGGGCGTTGCAGGCGGCTTCCACGGCCTTACCGGGACGGGGGGGAGTGGGGTAGGTGAACAGCTTCCCGTCGAGGGCGTCGAGGTCTCCGCGTTCGAGTTGGAGGGTGACTTGGGAGAGGCGGAAGATTCGAATGAGGACGCCGGTGGCGGCGGCGAGTTGGTCTGCCGGAAGGGTGGCGCGGTTGTAGAGGGTGACTTGGAGGTCGGTGGCGGTGGCGGGAAATGCGGTGAGGAGGATGGCGAAAACGAGTTTCATGCGCCGACGTTAGGCACTCGCGGCGCGTGCCCCTATGGCGGGGAGGCTACGGGAGGAAGAAACGAAGGACACGAGCTAAGTAATTGCAAGCACAGAGGGATCCTGGCTGACGTACAATGAAGCGGGTTTCACAATGGAAACGCGGCGCGGGAAAACAGTTCGATTTGGGATGTTCGAGTTGGACCTGGGAAGCGGGGAACTGCGGAAAGGCGGGGTCCGGCTGCGACTGCAGGAGCAGCCGTTTCAGGTATTGGCGGCGTTGGTGGAGAACCCGGGCGAGGTGGTTAGCCGGGAGGAACTGATCGGCCGTCTGTGGCCGGACGGGACGACGGTGGATTTCGACCGGGGCTTGAACGCGGCCGTTACGCGACTGCGGCAGGTGTTGGGGGATGCGGCGGAGTCACCCCGGTATGTGGAGACGGTGGCGCGGCGGGGATATCGGTTTTTGGCGGCGGTGGAAGGTGGGGAGGAGGAAGTTGCGGTTGTGCCGGCGGAGGTGGTGGCGACGCCGGAGGGTAAGAAGTGGGGGTGGTGGCCGGTGGTGGCGTTGGCGGGGATTTTGGTGGTGGGCGGGGGTGGGTGGTGGTTGCAGTCGAGGGCGGGCGGGACCGTTGATCGGGGTTCCGTTTTGACGGCGGTTCCGCTCACCTCGGAGCCTGGGGTGGAATCGACGGCGACATTCTCGCCGGACGGGAGTCAGATTGCCTATACCTGGGACGAGGGCAAAGGCACAGCTCATGTGTTTGTGCGGATGGTGGGAGTGGGCGAGCCTGTTCGATTGACCCAAGCGGAAGAAGCGGAGTATTCGCCGGCGTGGTCGAGAGATGGCCGGCACATTGCGTTTTTGCGGCAGGAGGACGGCGACCGGCTCAGCCTGATTGTGGCTACTGTGATCGGGGGAGTGGAACGAAAGATCGCCGATTTTCCGGCACCACCATGGAAGATGCGGTTTGGCCCGGGCCGGCGATTGGATTGGACGGCGGACAGCCAGCGGCTGATCGTGGGTGCGCTCTGGGCGGGAGAGAGACAGGCAGGATTGTTGGAAGTACGAGTTGATTCCGGGGAGCGACGGTGGATTTTGGAACCCGCGAGCGAAATGGCGAAGGGAGTGAATTCTGAGCCGGCGGTGTCTCCGGATGGGCGAATGCTGGCGTATTACGGGGCGACGGCGTTGACTCATGGCGAGATTTATCTGCTTTCGCTCGGGGAGCATGGGGCCGGTGGAATGGGGACGCCGCGCCAACTTACGTTCGAGGGGATGGCGTCGAATCCGGCGTGGACGCGGGACGGGCGCGAGGTCCTTTACGTGTCGAAGGGGCGGCTGTGGCGGGTTTCCGTGGAAGCGGGAGCGAAACCGGTGGTGGTGACGGTAGCAGGGGGCGGGATTGGGTTACCGGCAGTAGGGAATGGGGGGAGGTTGGCGTATACGCAGTCGGTTTTTGATACCAACATTTGGAAGCAGGATTTGCGCGGGGGGCCTCCAACGGCAGTGATCACGTCGACCGCGTTTGAGAACAGCGCGGAGTATTCTCCGGATGGGAGCCGGATTGCGGTTCATAGCAACCGATCGGGAAAGCCGGAGATTTGGGTATGCGGGGCGGACGGGAAGCGCTGTGTGCAACTGACGACGCTGAAGTCGGATACGGGGTCTCCGCGCTGGTCCCCGGATGGGAAGCAGATTGCCTTTGATTCGGATGTCAGGGGACGGTTCGAGGTGTACGTTGTGGATGCAACAGGGGGAGCGGCGCGCCGGTTATCAACGGGCGGGGCAGATGAGGCGGCTCCGTCGTGGTCGCGAGATGGGCGCTGGATTTACTATATGTCGACGAGGACGGGGCGGGGTGAGATTTGGAAGATGTCCGCGAAGGGAGGAGGGGATGTTCAGATAACGAAAAACGGGGGCATGATGGCGTTGGAGTCCATGGACGGCAAGTACCTTTGCTACTCGCGCGTTTTCGCGGAGTCGAAGTTGTTCCGGAGTCTGACGGACGGGAGTGGGGAGGAGGAGGTGCTGGGATCGGTGAACGGCAGAGCATTCACGGTGACCGCAGACAATATCTACTATCTGCGGCGGGAGGGCAACGGGGAGAATTGGTTGTGGTCGTTTGAGACCGGGACGAAACGGGAGAAGAAGCTCGCGCGGATAGAGAAGAACCCGATGAACGGGTTGAGCCTGGCAGGGGACGGCAAGTCGGTGATCTATACGCAAGTGGACAGCAGGGGGAGCGATTTGATGATGGTGGAGGGGTTTCGATAATTGGCTTTCGCCGGGGTTAGCGGTCGATCATCTTTTGAGCGGCTTCGGAGTAGCGGTGGCCGTGGGCGGTTAGCTGGGTGGATGCGGTGTCGATTTCGGCGAGGTCGGCCGGGGTGAGGTGGACGTTGATGGCGGCGGTGTTTTCTTCGAGGCGGTGGAGCTTGGTGGTGCCGGGGATGGGGACCATCCAGGGCTTTTGGGCGAGGACCCAGGCGAGGGCGATCTGGGCGGGGGTGGCGTTGTGGCGCTGGGCGATGGATTCGAGGAGGGCGACGAAGGCGCGGTTGGCTGTGCGGGCTTCGGGGGAGAAGCGGGGGACTGTGTTGCGGAAATCGGAGGGAGAGAACGATGTGGATTCGTCGATTTTTCCGGTGAGGAAGCCTTTGCCCAGGGGGCTGAAGGGGACGAAGCCGATGCCGAGTTCTTCGAGGGTGGGGAGGATTTCGGCTTCGGGTTCGCGCCACCAGATGGAGTATTCGCTTTGGAGGGCGGTAACGGGTTGGACGGCGTGGGCTCGGCGGATGGTTTTGACGCCGGCTTCGGAGAGGCCGAAGTGTTTTACTTTGCCTTGTTGGATGAGGTCTTTGACGGCGCCGGCGACGTCCTCGATAGGGATGGCGGGGTCGACACGGTGTTGATAGAAGAGGTCGATGGCTTCGATGTTGAGGCGTTTAAGAGAGGCTTCGGCGACGCGTTTGATGGTGTCGGGGTGGCTGGAGAGGCCGGTTTGTTTGCCGTTTTCGTCGAAGGCGAAGCCGAACTTGGTGGCGATGACGACTTTGTTTCTGATGGGGGACAGGGCTTTGCCGAGGAGGGATTCGTTGAGGAAGGGGCCGTAGACTTCGGCGGTGTCGAAGAAGGTGATGCCGAGGTCGACGGCGGCGTGGATGAGCTTGATCATCTCGGCATCGTCGGCGGGGGGGCCGTAGCCGAAACTCATACCCATGCAGCCGAGGCCTAGGGCGGAGACTTCGAGGGTGCTGGAGCCGAGTTTGCGGGTTTCCATCGTTTGATTTTGGCAGGGTTTGGGATTCGCGTTGGAGGTGGGAGTGATACTGGAGTAGACACCTATGGCGCAACGCTACGACGTATCGTTGAAAGCTCTGTTCCTTCGTGAAGGCGACGGGATCATCCGACGGCGCCTGTTCGGCGGGCGCGTTACCGAACATCTGAATACCGAACAACCGCAAGTGCTCAACAACCGGGCCGATATGGTTGTCCGCACCGAAGATGGGTCGCTCCACCACGTGGAGTTCCAGGTGGCAAACGAGGTTGGCTTCGGGCGTCGTATGTTTGGCTACTACGCCTACCTGCTGTCCGCCTACGACCAGCATGTGGTCCAGACGGTGCTCTACCTGGGGCAGGAACCGCTGCGACTGGACTCTGGCTACAGCACCCCTTCGATGGACTTCCGGTTTGAGATCATCAACCTGCGTGAGCTTGAGGCCGAACGATTGCTTGCCAGTGACGATTGGGCCGATATCGCCTTGGCGCTGCTGGCCAAGGGCGACCGAGAAAGAGCGCTGGAGGTGGCGGTGGCTCGACTGCGCCTGATGCAGCGGGAGGAGAGGGCGTGGGCATCGGGTACGTTATTGCTGCTATCTGGCATACTGAAAATTGAAGACACGGTGAACGAGAGGATGAAGGAGGCTGGCATGATCAATTTGATGGAGAACAAGGTTGTCGGCCCGATGATTCTGCAGGCTGAACAGAAAGGCCGGAGCGAGGGGCGGCAGGAAGGGCGGCAGGAGGGTATGCAAGGCTTGCTGCTCGATTTGTTGACGGAGAAGTTCGGGGCGCTGCCGGTATGGGCGACGGAGCGGCTTCAGTCGGCATCCGGCGAAGAGTTGCACGCCTGGGCGAAGCGGGTGCTGCACAGCGCTTCGCTGGAAGAGACATTGCGGTAGGCTGTTTTCACCGGAGTCCAGGGAGATAGCGCCAGCGGGTTTGGCGGCGGAACCGCGCGAATTCTTCGGGGAAGCGCTCGGCGAGTTCGGCTTCTTCGGAGGCGATGCGCAGCTCCGAGCCGCCGATGTACAGCGCGATAGATAGAAGCAGTTTGGGGCCGGCCGACAGGAGCAGACCGGTGGCCAGGAGCATGGCCAGAAAGGCCAGGTAGATGGGGTGGCGCAGCCATTGGTAGGCGCCGGTGGTGACGAGGCGGTCGGCACCGGTATTCTTCGGGGCGGAGCGCAGCGCCCAAACGAAGACAGCCGCTCCGGCGGGGGCGAAGAGGAGGGCGCCGGCGAGTTCCACGGGACGGGCGCGCAGCGGGCCGCTGCCCATGGAACCGGTGAGGACAAAGGCCCCGAGAACCTGCAGGAGTGTGCCGAGGAAGACCGGCGGCGTCATGCCTGATTCCAGGGCCGGCTGATTTTGCCGGCGCAACCGCGGCAGGGCGCCCGCGGCGGCGGCGAGGGCGAATACCAGCCAGGCGGCGAGATAGGCACAGTACGCCGCGAACTTTAACAGGTCCATTGGGTTGCTTCTATGATTCTATGCGAGGCTGAAACAGGACATCCATGGCGCACCGCTACGACGTTTCGTTGAAAACCCTATTCCTGCACGACGGCGATGGCATCATCCGCCGGCGGCTGTTTGGGGGGAGAGTGACGGAGCATCTGGCGACCGAGCAACCGCAAGTGTCGAACAACCGCGCCGACATGGTCGTTCGTACGGCCGATGGGGCGATGCATCAGGTGGAATTTCAGGTGGCGAATGAGCCGGGGTTCGGGCTGCGGATGTTGGGATACTACTCCTACCTGGTTTCGACTCACCGGCAACATGTCGTGCAAACCGTTCTCTACCTGGGGCGGGAGCCGCTTCGGTTGGAGAGTGGCTACCAATCGCCGTCGATGGATTTCCGGTTTGAGATCGTGAATTTGCGTGAGTACGATGCGGAGTTGTTGTTGGCTAGCGAGGACTGGGCGGATACGGCGTTGGCGCTGTTGGCGCGGGGCGACCGGGAAAAGGCGTTGGCGACGGCGGTGTCGCGACTGCGGGAGATGAAGAGCGAAGAGCGGGGCTGGGCGTCGGGTACGTTGCTAATGCTATCTGGCATACTGGGAATCGAAGAAGCTGTCAACGAGAGAATGAGGGAGGCTGGCATGATTGATTTGATGGAAAACAAGGTCCTGGCTCCGTTGATCCTGCAGCAGTATGAAAAGGGACGCGACGAGGGGTTGCAGCAAGGGATGCAGCAGGGAATGCAGCAGGGCCTTCAACAGGGCATGCAGGGACTGTTGGGTGAGCTATTAACGGAAAAGTTCGGCACCCTTCCGGCGTGGGCCAGCACGCGACTTCAGGCGGCTTCCGATGAAGAACTGCACAGGTGGGCGAAGCGGGTTCTGCACACCGCTTCGCTGGAAGAGACGCTGGCTTAGGCTGGAATCGAACCGTGCTTGATGATCTTGGTCATCACCGCGGTGAACTCATCGATCTCCTCTAACGTGGTGTAGACGTTGGGGGTGATGCGGAGGCCTTCGTATTCGCCAGGCGTGACGATGGCGACGGTCCAGATGCGGTGCTTGTCCCATAGGTGCTTGGCGAGGTCGTGGGCCTTGATGCCGTCGACGCTGATGAAGCCGATGGCGCAGGACTGTTCGGGATCCTCGCTGTTGAGGATTTTGACGCCGGGGAGTTGGCGGAGTTCGTTCGACCAGCGTTTGCGGAGATAGCGGAAGCGCTCGGCTTTGCGTTCGCCGCCGATGGAGTCGTGGAAGTTGAGGGCTTCGGTGATGGCGTTGCGCTGGCTAGCGGGGTGGGTACCGATCTCCTCGAACTTGCGGATGTTGGCGTTCATCGAAGGCGGGGCCGGCATCATGGGCCAGATCTTTTCGATCTTCGATTTGCGCACATAGAGCATGCCGGTGCCGATGGGGGCGAGGACCCATTTGTGGAGCGACGTGCCGTAGTAGTCGCAATCGAGATCCTTTTGTTTGAAGGGGAACTGGGCGAAGGCGTGGGCGCCATCGACCACCACTTCAATGCCGCGGGCGCGGGCCATCTGGCAGATCTGCTTGACCGGGAAGATTTGGCCGGTCCGGTTGGTGACGTGGCAGATGTGGATGACCTGGGTTTTGGCGGTGATGTTTTCTTCGATGCGCTTGGTGAGGAAATCGAGGCTGGGGGGCGGGACGGGGAATTTGATCTGCTTGAGCACGATGCCGTCGCGGCGTTCGCGCTGTTGCCAGCAGGTGATCATTCGGCCGTAGTCCTGGTTGGTGGTGAGGACTTCGTCGCCGGGTTTTAAGTCCATGCCGAGTTGGACGATTTCCAGCGCCTCGCTGGCGTTGCGGGTGATGGCGATCTCTTCGGTATCGCAGCCGAACTCGCGGGCGAGGCGGCGGCGGACGGTTTCGAGGCCCGGATCGAGAACGTTCCACATGTAGTAGGACGGGTTCATGTTCTCGATTTCGAGGTAGCGCGTCTCGGTGTCCATGACGATTTTGGGGGACGGGGAGACGCCGCCGTTATTGAGGTTGATCATATTGCGATCGACCGTGAAGGCGTGGCGGATATTGAGCCAGAAATCCTCGTCGCGAGCGACGGTATCGGCTGGGCGGGAGACGACGGATTGAGAGGCGGATTGGGCGCGGGCTACGGAATCGACTTGGAAGGCAGCGACGGCGCCGGCCGTGGAGTTGAGAAATCGGCGGCGGTGCATAGGAATACTGTACGCCGCCGCCCAGTGATTGTCGAACGATTTTGCTTAGAATTCGGGGGAGACGACCCAATTGGTATTGGTTACGTGGCGGGCGGACTTGGCGACGGTCTTCACGGCCCAACCGGTGCCGGTTTGTGTGGCGCCAAAGCTGTAGCCCATGGTTTGGCTGCCGGTGGCTGAGCGGTGTTGGAGGGAGCCGGTGGATTTGATACTGCTGACCAAGACATCGGTGAGCATGATGCCGCGGGGAGCGCCGGGCTTGGCTTCGGGCTTGGGGGCGGGATCGGGGACGGTTTCGATGATACCGCCGAGACCGACGAACTCTTTGGGGGCTTTGAAGTCGAAGAAGCGAAGTTTGCCGGCGGGAAGGACGATTTTGGGGCCTTCGTCGTAGGTAGCTTCAACGGCGTTATAGGCGAAGACGCGAAGTTCGATAGCTTCGTTGGAGGGGTTGAAGAGGGTGATGCGCATCTCTTCGCCGGCTTTGACGGTGAGGGGGTCGAAGGCGAGAGTGACTTCGGCGGCGTGGGCAGCGGTGGCCAGGAATAGCGCGAGGGCGGAAGAGAGGAAGAGGTGTTTCATCGGGATCCTGATTGGTATATCGGAATTCCGGGAAATAGGGGATCAGAGAATGTTTGCGCCTCCCGTTGACCGATCGGCTGGGGAGGTGGCGAGGAGGGTATTTCGAGCGTTTGGGGAGAGGCTAAGAAAGTAGGCCCCACCACAGGTAAGTGCCTTTCGTTGTACTATAAAACAAATGTTCACTAAATCTCTCCTATTTGCCTTCGGGCTCGCGGCCACGTGCGTTTATGCACAGGAATGTTCTAACGCATCGCTTACGGGTGCTTTCGGCTACACAATGAGCGGCTCTGAGACGAACGCCGACGGGAAGCTGGTTCGCAGCTCCCAGGTGGGCCGGATTGTGTTTGATGGGGCGGGCAAGTATACCGGTGTTACCGCGATCAGCGTGGGTACGAAGGTGGAGGTTGCCGATTTCGCAGGAGAGATTGCGATTGGGGCGGATTGCACGGGGACGGCGAAGACCGGCACGGGTGCTGATGCGACGAATCTCGATCTGATCGTCGTCAACAGCGGGAACGATTTCTCCTCCGTTGTGCGCGCGGGTGACGCGACATTGGTGGGTGTGGGCACGAAGATAGAAGGCAAGGGCACGTGCAGCCTGGCGACGTTGGAAGGCGCGTACGGCTACCAGGGCGAGGGCGTGGCCACGATCAACGGCAAGTCTGTTTCGACGGCGGAGATTGGGATTTTGACGTTTGACGGCAAAGAAGGGGTGACGGGCACGTTTAGCTTCATTGGCGGCGGGCAGATGACCCGGCAGTCGTTCACGGGCTCCTATGCGTTGAATGATCTCTGTTTCGGCTCGGCGGTCTACAAGGTGGGTGATGTGGACTACCAGATGAACTTCATGGTGACCGGCGGCGGGAACCAGTTGCTGTACTCGGAGTTGGCGGCTGGTGCGGTTACGACCGGGTCCGGCGCGCGCACGACCTTCAAATAAGCTGCTTGTGTAGATTGCGAACGGCGCGCCGGCTCATGTTGAGCGGCGCGCCGTTTCCTTTTTTGGGGGGATGCTAGACTCGGGCGATGGCTTCGATTGAGCGGGTGGCGTGGGTGATTCTGGCGCTAGTTTCGGCGGCGCTGTTTGGGAATTACTACGTTTACGATTCGATTGGCCCGGTGGCGGAGCTGCTGCAGGCGCAGCGTGGGTTCAGTGACACGCAGATTGGGATGCTGAACGCGATCTACAGTTTGCCGAATGTGGTGTTGGTGCTGGTGGGGGGCGTGCTGTCGGACCGGTTCGGGCCGGGACGGGTGACGATGTGGACAGCGGGGATTTGCCTGGCGGGAGCGGCGCTGACGGCTTGGGGGCCGGGGTATGAATGGATGGCGGCGGGGCGACTGCTGTTTGGGATTGGGGCGGAAACGTTCAACATCAGCACTACGGCAGCGGTGGTGCCGTATTTCGCGGGACGGCATTTGGCGTTTGCGATTGGGATGACGCTAGCGATCGGGCGGATGGGATCGTATGCGGCGGACATGTCGCCGGAGTGGTTTGCGGGGGCGTACGCGGCGGGGTGGCAGGGGCC
The DNA here is from genome assembly GCA_044358225.1 of Bryobacteraceae bacterium. Lineage (GTDB taxonomy): Bacteria > Acidobacteriota > Terriglobia > Bryobacterales > Bryobacteraceae. The sequence continues at coordinate 10,452 of JBIKOG010000217.1, forward strand.
GATGGTTATTGCAGCGGGGTTTGCGGGTACCTCGCTTGTGGCTTCTGTGGCGTATTGGTGGATAGACACGAAAACGGGGGTGACAGCGCCGCGGACGGCGGAGAAGTTCGTGGCGCGAGATCTATTGCGATTCGGGACGGCATATTGGTTTTTACTGATCTTATGCGTGTTGTTTTATGCCGTTATTTTGGCGTTCCGGAGCACGTTTTCGATCAAGTATTTTCAACATGCGCACGGGTTGACGCTGGCGGCGGCGGGGGCGATGAACAGCTACGTTTTTCTGGCGGCGATTTTTGCGACGCCGGCATTTGGGTGGTTGAGCGACCGGGTTGGGCGGTATGCGCCGCTGCTGGCGTTTGGAGCGTTTTTGTTGCCGGTATCAATTGTAATCATGGCGGCGACCGATTGGAGCCTGTGGGTGGCGACCGTGCTGGTGGGGGTGAGCTATTCGCTGGTACCGGCGGTAATGTGGCCGTTGGCGAGTAAGCTGGTGGCGGCGGAGCGGCTGGGGACGGCGTTGGGGCTGATGTTTGTGGTGCAGAACGCGGGTGTAGCGGGGGCGAATCTGGTGGCGGGATGGCTGAACGACCGGGCGGGGGCGAGCGTGGCGAACCCGGCGGGGTACCTGCCCATGATGTGGTTTTTCGGGTTGACGAGCGCGGCGGGATTCGTGTTTGCGTTGCTGTTGTGGCGGGTGGCGGGGCGGAAGGAACAGGAGGCGATCACGCACGGGGGTTGACCGTATTTGGTCAGCCCCTGGAGCGGGTGACCGCCGGCGGTCACGTGAGGTGAACGGCGACGAGGGGGTTCTGGCGACGGAAATGGCCGTTATGGGGGGCGAAGCGGGTTTGGAAGCGTGGATGCATTGACCAATTCCGTGACGCGGGCTAGAGCTTGCGTTGCGCAAAGGAAGAATGCGATCTACCAAAACGAAACCCGCGAGCGGCAAAGCGGACCACGGGAGCTTGCCGAAGTGCCTGACTGGGATAAACGGACTGGACGAGATCACACTGGGGGGATTGCCACGGGGGCGGCCGACGTTGGTGTGCGGAGGCGCGGGATGCGGGAAGACACTACTGGGGATTGAATTCCTGGTGCGCGGGGCAACACTGTTCGGTGAGCCGGGGGTGTGCATTTCCTTCGAGGAGACGGCGGGGGAGTTGACGAGCAACGTGGAGTCGTTGGGGTTCAACCTGGCGACTCTGGTGAAGCAAAAGAAACTGGCGATCGACCACATCCAAGTGGAGCGGAACCTGATTGAGGAGACGGGGGAGTACGATCTGGAAGCGCTGTTTGTGCGCATTGGCCATGCGGTGGATGCGATTGGGGCCAAGCGGGTGCTGCTGGACAGCGTGGAGGCGTTATTTGCGGGGCTGGACAATGAGTCGGTATTGCGGTCGGAATTACGACGGCTATTCCGATGGTTAAAGGACCGGAATCTAACGACGATTGTGACGGGAGAGCGGGGGCAAGGGACGCTGACGCGCCACGGGTTGGAGGAGTACATCTCCGACTGCGTGATTCTATTGGACCATCAGGTGACGGAGACGATCCTGACACGGCGGCTGCGAGTGGTGAAGTATCGCGGATCGACACACGGGATGAACGAGTATCCGTTTCTGATCGAGGGCGACGGTATTTCGGTGCTGCCGGTGACCTCGATGGACCTGAAGTACAAATCCAGTAACGAGCGGGCTTCAACGGGTGTTCCGGCGCTGGACGAGATGTTTGGCGGGAAGGGGTATTTCCGGGGGAACAGCATTCTGGTGTCGGGGACGTCGGGGACCGGAAAGACGAGCCTGACGACGCACTTCGTGGATGCGGCGTGCGGGCGGGGCGAGAAGTGTGTGTTCTTCTCGTTTGAAGAGCCGGCGGACCAGATTATCCGGAACATGCGGTCGATTGGCATTGATCTGCAGCGGTGGGTGGACAAGGGGCTGCTGCATTTCCATTCGGTGCGACCGACGACGTATGGGCTGGAGATGCATCTGGTGAAGATTCACAAGGTGATTCAGGAGTTTTCCCCGAGCCTGGTGGTGGTGGACCCGGTGACGGGGTTGCTGCATGCCGGGACTGCCTATGAGACGCGGAGCATTCTACTGCGGATGATCGATTTTCTAAAAGAGCGGCAGATCACGGCGATTTTGACGACATTGACGAGCGGAACCGCGATGCAGGAGCAGACGGAAGTTGAGATTTCCTCGTTGGTGGACGCGTGGCTGCTTTTGCGCGATATCGAGAGCGGCGGGGAGAGGAACCGGGGGATCTACATTTTGAAGGCCCGGGGTGTGGCGCATTCCAATCAGATTCGGGAGTTCCTGTTGACCAGCCATGGGGTGGAACTACGGGAGGTGTATTTGGGAGAGGCGGGGATGCTGACGGGGTCGGCGCGGGTGACGCAGGAGGCGAAGGACGAATCGGCGGCGCTGATTGGGCGGCAGGAGATCGAACGGAAACAGCTGTTATTGCAGCGGAAGCGACGAGCGTTGGACGCGCAGATCGCGGCGTTGCAACTGGACCTGGAGACGGAGGTG
>JBIKOG010000218.1:0-12920 GCA_044358225.1 Bryobacteraceae bacterium
CGATCTGACAACATTTCACCGGGTGAAGAACTTCCGCTCTTTTGCCAGCCCACTCATGCCTCGACCATGAAATCGGCCGCCGCAGGATGCAGGACTCGCCATGAACGAAACCAAACAGGACACGGACCACAAATAACCAGGTTCACCGAACTTCATTGCCCGCCAGCATGACGATCGCTGACGACGGCACGTTGCTCCGGGCAAGACCATGAAGGGCTGGGAGATGTGGACTGTTTTCTTTCGCACTCGCCGCTAGACGGCCACCAACACCTCCAAGATCACCTCGAAAAACCAATTCAGTAAGGGTCATTATGCACGATTGGGAATACCTGACTCAGCCCGCCGCCGGCGAACTGCAAACGCGGCCTCAGACTAGAGGTGGCCTGATCGCGCGCCGATCATTTGTCCGAGGATTTGGTGCAATCGCGGCTTTCCGTCCGCTACAATCCGCCGCTGCTCAGGATCCGGAGCGACCCAAACCCACGCCGAAGCCGTTGGAAAGGTCGGCGATCAGCAATCGTTGGGGCGAGGTGAAGCCGGCCAAGATCCAGGTAGAGCACATCACCGTGTTCCGTGGCCGCGAGGGGGAGGCTTACTCCCACGTGGCCGAACTCACGTCGCACGAAGGGAAACTCCATGCTACGTGGGCGCTCGGACTTCGCGACGAGGAAGCGCCCGGCCAGCGTATGGTCATGTCCACCTCTGAGGATAGCGGGCGGACCTGGTCGGCGCCGACGACGATTGCGCCGTCGCGGCATGGGAAGTCTTTTCAGTCCAACGTCTCGTCCTGCGGTTTGCGCATCCTGCCCGACGGTCGTTTCGTCGCTTATTCCGCCGAATGGGAGTGGGAACCGAGTGCCTATGATCCCGGCGGCTCGCGCCGGGATCATCCGATATCAGATCCCGCCATGGGGCACGAGCAGCGGTTGTGGAAAACGGATCAGGGTCGCACGGAGGCCCGCGTTTCGACCGACAACGGGCGCACGTGGTCGGAGCCGGTCGTCGTCGCCGCGAAGCAGGAGTCTTGGTTCAGCCCGGTGATGGTGAGGAGCGGCAGACTGATCCTGCCGGGCAACTTTGGCGTTTGCCACTTCACCGATGACCCCGCCGGCCTCACCGGCTGGAAACGCGCCAGCATTCCCGGCATCCCCGAGGGCCATCACGACAGTTATTTTCACTCGTTCCAGGCAGCGAAGTTACTGGGGATCAAGGAGCGCTTCTGCGAGGCGTGCGTTTATCAGACCGACGACGGTGTCATCCACATGATGATGCGGAACGATGGCGGCAAGACCCTGGGCGTAACCGAGAGCCATGACAATGGGCTCACCTGGTCTGCTCCGATGCTCACTGCTTTCGTCGATAGCAACTGCCGAGCTCATTTCGGCAAACTGCCAGGCGGACGTTTCTTCGCGGTTAGCTGCCCGGCGCCGGGGCGCACCCCTCTTGTGTTGGCCATCAGCGAGGACGGCGTGACCTTCGACCGGCACTACATCCTTGGCGATGAACCCTCACGGAGACCCCGCATCCCGGGCAAAGCGAAAGGTGGCCGCTATGGCTATCCTTATCTACACGTCAGGGGAGACGAGGCATTCGTCATTTACACGGTTCATAAGGACGATGTCGCCGTCGGCCGCTTCCCGCTCTCCGCGATTCGTTGAGGCGCTTGGGGGCTCGCCCCTGATTTCGCGGCTGGTTTCTTCCTCGACGCGCCTCAGGCTACGGGAGAGCGGGCGTCCAGTTCAGGCGGATCGTGATCGGCGTGACGGACTGATCCACGAGACGATTCACTAGAAACCGGCCGTCCGGGAAGATGCTGTACGGGTAGCGGCCGGCGGAGTAGGAAAAGGCCTTCGTCTCGAACAGCGGCGTCGGCTTGGCGACCTTCAAGCCTTGCGAGGTGATTTCCACTTGGGCCATCATCATTGTCCCGTTCGGCGACAAATAGAACAGTTCATTCCCGCCCTTCGGTTGCCAAAGCGGGAACGCCCCTCCGCCGGTGGAAACGGTCCAGCGCCGGTCGGAAACCCGCTGGCCGTCCCAGGCCTTGACATAAATCTCTTCGCGTCCGGAATCGTCGGATGTGTAGGCGATCAGTTTCTCGTCGACCGATAGGCGCGCGTGGCGTTGATTGCCCGACTCGACCGCCACTGGTGCGAGTTGCCGGCTGGCGAGGTCCAGCATCCATAAATCGAAGCCGGTGCTTTCGCCAGAATAGACTGTGAGCGCGCGCTTTCCGTCACGGGTGATCTGTTCCGGTTTGTAGCCGCCGCGACTGCTCACGAGAAGATTACCGCCTTTTCCCTCTCGCAGACTGAAGATCCTCAAATCCTGGTGCGCGGAGTAGAGCAACCTTTCGCCGTCCGGGAACCAGGCGGGATTCAAGCTGTTACCCGGTTCATGTGAGACCTCAATCGTGGCTTGGCGCTCCAGGTCGAACAAATAGATGTCGCTCGTGCCCAGCGTGGGATCCCGACGCTCGAAGGCGAATTGGCGCCCGTCGGGCGAAAGGTGGACGTCACCGAAGTCGCCCGATGGGACCGGGTTTGCCAACACCCGGCCATCTCGACTGACAATCGCCGGAGCCGTCCGATTAGCTCCAGCCTTGACAAACACGAGTGCCCGGTGGCTTACCGCGTGGAACGGACTTCCAGTGGAAGGAGGACGCGGCAATCCGGACGCGAGTTCCGTGGCTTTTCCGTTGAGCCTCCCGGACGATAGATCAAACGGCTGGGAGACCAGCGCGCCGCGCAAGAAGTAGAGCAGGTGCGCTGTCTTCCCAGAATCGTCGAAAGCGATAGATGGGCTTGAGAAAGGATCGGAGACCACGACTTGTTGCGGTGGGCGCCCGGAGAGGCTGCCCCGCCATACCCCGGAGGCACCGGCATTGTCTGCCCCGGAGTAGTAAAGAAACTGATCTCCATCCGGCAGAAACAGCGGCCACCGTTGGACGAACTCCTTGCGGCTCGCGTCCAGCGTGCCGGCTGGCCGAACTTCGCCGCCATCGGCCGGCACGCGCAATAGCGGTCCGGAGACCTTGGATGCGAACAGAATGATGTTTCGTGATCCCCAGGAACCGCCACGGGCGAGCGGGGCGTCGCAGATCACTTGCACATTCCCGTCCGACACGCGGATCCGCTTCAACCGCCGCTGGGCAAAGAAGGCAATCTGCTTTCCATCCGGCGACCAGAACGGGACGCTCGCATCCTCGGTTCCGGGCAGCACACGAAGCGCCTGGGAATCGAGCCCCCGCAGCCAAAGGCGGCGTACGCCTTGCGCATCCGCTGCGGGAATGACGATCGAGCGGGAGTCCGGGGCCAAGGCGCCAATACCGGCGTCGAGATCGAGGCGCAGGTTCTCCGGCAGGACGATCGCGAGTTCGACGGGCTCCATCAATCGTTGGCTAGTGCTGTGGCCCACCCAGTAGGTGGCCGCTAGTAGAAAAAGCCCACCGAGTATGGCCGCCGCCCATTTTGGCCAAACGCTGTGGGTCGAGTCCGGTACGGGCACATCCTCGGCTTCTGGCGTGTAGAACCGAGGTACATACGAACCCGGCAACATTTCAATTCGCACAGGGTCGTGTTGCCCTTCTCCCGCGTAATAGGCGGTCAGAGACAAGCGGAGACGATGCGCTTGGGAACGGACGATGTTGTCGGTCCGAGGATCGAAGTGACTGCCGCGGTCAAACACCTCAACACCGATGTTGTACTCCTTGATGCCATCGATGTTGCCGTCCACCGCCTGGTCGGCAACATAGCGAAGAAAAGCGCTGAGTTTCGGGGATCTGCGGAACGGGCTGGAACTGAGAACCCTCTCGACTTCGGTCTTCGCTAGCTCCACTGGGACGGTTGACATGATGGGGCGAATTCTCCATCATATTACTCGGTTTCGCGGGCCGCCACGGCGGCGGCCCGCGAGGCGAAGACAACTGCCCGAGGTTGGTGGTGATCCCGTTACGTGCACCGCACTTCACTCGAGGCAACGTCCTGCCATCGTCGTCCCGGCAACACCGCCACCGCACGCGCCCGGGACGTGTTCCACATCCGATCTCCACTATCGTGCAACCGAACCATGAGGTCGGCTCCGAAGCCCGAGATTCTTCCTCAAACGGATTCGAAAGCCGAAGCGTTCGTTTGAGACGGTTCTTCCGAAGCCCACCCGAAGCGTATGCTGACGGAGGCCGATTGCGTCTTTTACCGGCCTGTGCCTCGACCGTCTTAGGTTTCCCGGTGCGCTCGGGTGGTTCGGTTGGAAACCGGCGCCGGTGCTTCAACCTTCCGAGGGCCCGAGGGAGCCAGTTGAAAACGGCCGAGCCATCCACCGTACTCGACCGCAGCAGGAACAATACCCCGTTGGACTCTTTGGCCCAGAGTCTGGCGGAAGCGGTCTGACGACAGGAAGGCTTCTGCGTCTCCGTGATCAACCAACCTCACTTGCGTGGCGGCGCTTTTGAGCGCGACGAAGGCGTTCGATCTTAGGGCTCCGGAGGGCCAGCGAGATTTGGAGGAACCGGTTGGCCCAGACGAAATTGTCGGCGAAAGCGGGGCCGAGCGGATCGCGCCGCCAGGAGGTACCCGCGACATGACGGCCACGTTTGCGAATGATGGTGTCGTCAATCAGGCTGAATACCGGCGCGTTCGGGGGCTTCGGAGACGACAGCGGCAATCGGAACCCGCATGAGCAGGCCAGATTGCAGCGAGCGGCGTTGAATGAGGTGACAGAGTCCCCACCCGCCGCGCTGCGCTCGTTCTGAGTCCCGCCACGCAGTCTTCTTGCAGCTATCGCAATAGCGCCGTCGATTGGGGTTCGGTTGTCGATCAACACGGTATCGGCGATCGCAGTCCGAACAGCTGGGATAGTCTCTATTTCCGGAGGGGCCGTTGCGCGAGCGACCATCGCTCAGGCCGGGCGCAAATGCTCTGTATTGATACGGTTTTGATACGTTTCGCGATTTGCCGGTTTGCAGTTCAAGTGAAGACACTGCCGAGGTGCAAGAAGATTAGGGCATTTATCAAAAAACCTAACATTTGCCGATCGCAGACTCCCTGCTACGAAAGCAGGTGGTCTAAAAATCGCCTCAGGCTGGCACTGTAAGCTATTGATTCTAATGGTGGGCGCGCAGGGACTCGAACCCCGGACCTCCTGCGTGTGAAGCAGGCGCTCTAACCAGCTGAGCTACGCGCCCAAAAGCGGCGAAATCCAAGTATACCGCAGGCGCCCGCGGAACGCCAAATCACTCAATCGGCAACACCGTGGCCGACTCCTTAGCCGTCCCCAGTACGATCGACGTGCGTGTGCGCTGCACTCCGGGAACGGACTTCAAAATGTCTGTCAGGAAGTGTTCCAGGTGCGACGTGTCCCGGCAGTGTACCTTCAGCAGATAGTCGTCTTCGCCCGCCAAGTGGTGCGCCTCCTTCACCTCGCCCTGCTTATGGACCACTTTCAGGAAGGCTGCCCTGTCTCGTGGGTGGGTGAGGGTAACCGCGACAAATGCCGTAAGGTGCAGGCCCATCGACGGCGGGTCCAAAACTGCGTGAAACCCGCGGATGACCCCCCGCTGCCTGAGTCGCTTTACCCGTTCGGCAACCGCTGGCGCGGACATCCCCAATTCCACCGCCAATTCGGCCCACGATACCCGCGCATCCTCTGCTAGAAGCGCGAGCAGGATTCGATCCTGCTCGTCCAGTTGTTCAGTTGCCTTCGAATCGTTAGCCATGTAGCCTGATTGTATAGGAATCGTTCATATGCCGCCATTCTTGCTTTCGATTGAGGCGTTCACTGCGTTTCTAGATGACTTCGCCGCCGGAACGTTGCCTCGCGCCGAGTGGAGCCACGCCGCCCATCTCGCTGTGGCCACCGCCCTAATCCATGGCGGCGGAACCGTCGCAACCGTGCGTGATCGGATCCTCCGCTATAACGACAGCCAGGGCATCGTCAGCACGCCCGACTACGGCTATCACGAGACCGTCACCTGTTTTTGGGTGGAGCGCATCGCCGAGTTAATCGGCGGTCTGGGCCGCCATGCCAGCGCCTACGATGCCGCGCGCGCCGTTGTCGCGGCCTTTGCGCACCGCGGGAGGCTCTTTGATTTCTATTACTCCTACAACTTGTTGGAAAGCCGCGAAGCCCGTGCGGCCTATCTCCCGCCCGATATTCCTGATATCCTCCGGGCATGAGCAACGAAAGCTGGGTAATCATTCGCGGTGGCGCAGAACTCGACGCCGCAGAGGTTCGTGACCAGTTGTTGGCCGCCGGCCTGGATGCCGAGGTCGTCGTGGCCGTTCGCGCCGATCAGGCGGAGGACGCGCAGCGCATCCTGGAAGGCGGAGAAGGAGAGGCCGACCCATCGTCTGCTCTCGACCTGGAAACGATCGCAGTGTTTCAAGGGGTCGATGCGGAGATGCAGGTGGCCGCGGTACAGGGGCTTTTGGAGCAGAGCGGGATTTCCGTGGTTGTCGAAGGCGCCTACGGGCTGCCCAGTCTTCCTTTTGAAGTGAAGGTGGCGGGAACACTGGCCGCGTCGGCCCGGGAAATCCTGGCGCAGGCGGAGGCCGACGGCCCGGCCGCCGCCGATGCCGAAGCCGCCGCTTCCTGAGTTGTCGATTTGTTGAACTTTCGAGCCCGCGCACTCGTTATACTGCATGTAAGTAGCTCCTCTGATTGGGAAAGGATCGGATAAAAGTCCATGGGAATCGGTGATTTCTTGAAGAGTGGTGCCGTTGGGAATTTCGTCAAGAAGCAGTTTATTGACGTAATTGACTGGGTTGAGCCCGGCGACGGAATTCTTGCGTGGCGTTACCCCATGCAGGATATGGAAATCCAGAACGGCGCAAAGCTGACCGTTCGCGAGTCGCAGATGGGTGCGTTCGTCAATGAGGGCCGCATGGCCGACGTATTCGGGCCTGGCCTCTATACGTTGTCGACTCAGACGCTGCCGATTCTCACCAACCTCATGAACTGGGACAAGATGTTCCAATCCCCGTTCAAGAGCGACGTCTACTTCTTCTCCACTCGCACGCAGATCAACCAGCGCTGGGGCACGGCGAATCCGCTGACGATTCGCGACCGCGAATTCGGCGCGATCCGCGTCCGCGGCAACGGCGTCTACTCCTGGCACATTTCCGACCCGCGGACCTTCCACGTCAAGGTGAGCGGCACGCGCGAGACCTACACCGTGGCCGAGATCGAAGGCCAGCTCCGTGACATGACGCTCGGCCGCATGGCCGATGCCATCGCGCAGAGCTCCATCCCGTTCCTTGACCTGATCGCCAACCAAGTCGAATTGGGCCAGCAGATCATGGAAGGCCTGAAGCCGATGTACGCCGAGTACGGCTTGACGCTAGACAGCTTCATCGTTCGCGAATTCTCGCTCCCGGAAGAGCTCCAGAAGCGCCTGGACGAGCGCATTTCGATGAACATGCTGGGCGATATGGGCCGGTATACGCAGTATCAGGTGGCGCAGTCGATCCCGATTGCCGCGGCCAACGAAGGCGGCATCGCCGGCATCGGCGCCGGGCTCTCCGCCGGCTATGGCATGGCGCAGGCCATGGGCGGGGCGTTGAACGCGGCGTACCAACCGCAACAGCCTCCTCCGCAGGCGCCCCCGCCCATGGGCGCGGTGCCCGTGGCGCCGGTCGCCCCGGTTGCTCCGCAGGCGCCTCCGCCGCAAGCCGCTCCTCCGGCCGCTGCCCCTTCCGGCGAGATGAAGTTCTGCTTCAACTGTGGCAATAAGATCCTCCGCACGGCCAAGTTCTGCGCCGAATGCGGATCGCCACAGCCTGCGGCTTGATAAACTGTTCTGCCATGGCCGATTTTTCCGGCGGTGAAGGTTGTGAATGGGTCATTGAAGCGCTCGGCTGCGAAGTCGAGCGCCTCAAGGACCTGTCTCAACTCCGCGCTGTTTTCGATGACCTGATCGCCGGGCTGGCATTGCATCCGGTGGCCGATACCCAGTGGCACCAGTTCCCCGGTGCGGGCGGGATCACCGGGCTGTGCCTGCTTGCGGAGTCGCATCTGGCCTGTCATACTTTTCCTGAATTCGGTTCCCTTTGCTTGAACGTCTTCTGCTGCCGGTCCCGGCCGGAGTGGGAGTTTGAGAAGTACTTGCGTGAGAAACTGGGGGCCACTGCAGTGCGCGTACGCCGTTTGGAGCGGCCCTACCACACCACACAATGAGCCAGCCAACCGCCATCTGCCCGAACTGCGGCGCGCCGATTCGCTTCCGTTGGTCCTCCGCCATTCAGACCACCTGCGAATACTGCAAATCGATCCTGGTTCGCCACGACGTCAATCTGACCAAAGTGGGTCAGGTGGCCGACCTGCCGCCGGACATCAGCCCCATTCAGATCGGCACCGAGGGTATCTATCGAAATACCGCCTTTCAAGTTATTGGGCGCATCATTTACAGCCACGATATTGGCGCCTGGAATGAATGGCATTTGTTGTTTTCCAATGGCTCGAATGGCTGGTTGAGCGACGCCCAGGCGGAATACGCCGTTAGCTTTCTGTCCCAACCGGACTCGCCGCTGCCGGGCCCCTCGGAGGTCTATCGCGGGTTTCAGTACACCCAGCAGGGCGTTGGTCTGGTGGTCACCGCCCTCACCGAGGCCAACTACGAAGGCGTGGAAGGGGAACTGCCCTTTCAATACTGGGACAAGTCGCGCTGCCCGTTCGCCGATCTCCGCTCCCAGGACGGCCGGTTCGCCACCATCGATTACACCGAGGCTCCACCGCTCCTGTTCCTCGGTGAATTCGTTGAATTCGAATCGCTCCAGTTGAAATTCCTGAAAGAATTCGAAGGGTGGACCGCATGAACCCCGGCGCCCCCAAGATCGTCCCCAAACCAAAAGCGTTGAACTGCCCCAGTTGCGGTTCTGCCATTGAACTGCGCGCCATGGGCGCCGCCGCCGCGGTGGTCTGTTCGTACTGCTCGGTCACTCTCGACGCCACCAACCCGCAACTTGTCATCCTGCAGCGCTTCCAGGCGCAGATGACCGTGCAACCGCTGATTCCATTGGGCTCCCGCGGGAAACTGTCCGGCGCCGTGTGGGAAGTTATCGGCTTTCAACAGCGCGGGATCGACGTCGAAGGCACGAACTATTTTTGGCGGGAGTACGTTCTCTTCAACCCCTACAAAGGGTTCCGCTACCTCAGCGAATACGACAATCACTGGAGTTTCGTCACCCCGATTCCGTCGCTGCCCGTGCCGGGCGTGAATAACTACAACCGGCCCACGATGACCTTCGACGGCGTGATCTACGATCACTTCCAAACGGCGCAGGCCTACACCTGGTTCGTCATCGGCGAATTCCCCTGGCAGGTGAAGGTCGGTGAGATTGTCACAACTGCCGACTACGTCGCCGCTCCCAAAATGCTCTCCTCGGAAACCACCGAGAACGAAGTGAACTGGAGTCGCGGCGAATACATCGACGGTAAAGATATCTGGGCCGCCTTTCAACTTCCGGGTGCTCCTCCGCCTGCTGTGGGTGTCTACTCCATCCAACCCGCTCCGGTCGAAGTGCAGCAAAGCGGCCGCCCCTGGAAGCTGTTTTTCATTTTTGCCGCCCTGTTGTTCGGGATGATGATGTTCTTCTCCATGAGCGCGCTGGAGGAAACGGTGCTGGAGCAAACCTACACGTTCCAGCCGCTCGCTAACGGGGAAAAATCGTTCGTTACGAAGCCTTTCCAGTTGAAGGGTAATAGTGCCAATCTCCGCGTCGAGGTGATGGGTCAGTTGGAGAACTCCTGGGCCTTCTTCGGCATGGCGCTGATCAACGAGGACACCGGACAAGCCTACGATTTCGGGCGTCAAATCAGTTCCTACCATGGTGTCGATGAAGGAGAATCCTGGTCGGAGGACGACAAGGTCGATGCGGCCATCCTTCCCAGTATCCCCGGCGGAAAATACTATCTCCGCATCGAGCCGGAAACCGAACCGGTGCCCGCCGGCGCCAGTCCGCTCGCGGTCAAGCCGATCACGTATACGGTGCGCCTGATCCGCGACGTGCCCTTCTACTTCCGCTACTTCCTCGGCATGTTCCTGTTGCTGCTTCCGCTGCCGTTTATGGGGCGCAAGCGCGGCAACTTTGAACAAACTCGATGGACCGAAAGCGACTACGGCGTTCCGCCGAATTCGATCGCCTGGCAAGCGAATAGCTCCTCGGGAGACGACGATGAGTAAGTTCTATCTGATCTACAGTTCTCTAATCGCCGGAGGGTTGTTCTACTCCGGCTTAACGGGTTGGTCCTTCGGCTCCTACGACGAAGTGAAGGGCGTGCCTAAATCAGTTCGTGACAACCCGGGCGCCTACCGTAGCCACTACGCCAGCAGCGCCCGCTACTTCGGGGGGAAATAACCACCATGGAATTTCGCATGGACCACTTCTTGAATGCGCTCATCTACGCCTTCCTTGGCGTGATCATCTACTGGATCGCCTTTATCGTCAGCGACAAGCTCACGCCTGTTGACCTCTGGGGCGAAATCGTGGATAAGCAGAACATCGCCCTGGCCATTATGGTCGGCTTCATGTCACTCGGCATCGGCATCATCATCGCCGCGGCGGTGCACTAGGCCCCCTCGCGGGACACAATGGCGATCGTATTTTTTCTCAGTGTATTTTTGATCGCCGCCTGCGGGCTGATCTATGAACTGATCGCCGGTGCCTTGGCCAGCTACCTGCTGGGCGACAGCATTCTCCAATTCTCCACCGTCATCGGAACGTACCTGTTCGCGATGGGCATCGGCAGTTGGCTGAGCAAATTCCTGAATCGCCACCTGGTGGAGCGGTTTATTGCGATTGAGCTGATGGTCGGCCTGGTGGGTGGTTTCTCCTCCGCCATTCTCTTCCTGGCTTTCGCCTATACCGAAGCATTTCGCTTCCTGCTGTACTTCATGGTGCTGGTCATCGGGATACTGGTCGGCCTGGAGATCCCGCTGTTAATGCGGATTCTCAAGGAGCGGTTCCAGTTTGAGGATCTGGTCGCCAATGTTCTGACGTTTGACTACCTGGGCGCGCTTGGCGCCTCGCTCCTCTTCCCGCTCGTTCTCGTCCCCAAGCTGGGGATGGTCCGCTCGGCTCTGCTTTTCGGCCTGGTCAACGCGGGCGTCGCCCTTTGGTCCACCTGGATCTTCCAGTCGAAACTCACCTCGGTGGGCCGATTACGAGGGGCCGCGGTTCTCGTTATCGCCGCGCTTGGCGTCGGTATGGTCGTCGGCGAGCGCATCACAGAGACGGCCGACTCCTCCCTCTACGCCGACGAAGTCATCATGGCCCGCAACACCCGTTACCAGCGCATTGTCGTCACGCGCTGGAAGGACGATCTGCGCCTGTTTCTGAATTCGCACCTGCAGTTCTCCAGTCGCGACGAATACCGCTACCATGAGGCCCTCGTCCATCCCGGCCTCGCCGCCGTGCCGAACGCCCGCCGCGTGCTCGTACTGGGCGGGGGCGATGGCCTCGCCGTTCGCGAAATCCTGAAATATCCATCCGTCGAGTCCATCACCCTGGTCGACCTCGACCCGGACATGACCAAGCTCTTCCGCGACCACTCCCTGCTCCGCAAGCTCAACTCCGACGCCTTTCGCCACCACAAAGTTCGTGTCGTTAATGCCGATGCCTTCCCCTGGCTCGAAGAAAACGGCGGGCAGTTCGACTTCGTCGTCGTCGATTTCCCCGACCCCACCAACTACGGCCTCGGCAAGCTCTATACGACCGCCTTCTATCGGCTTCTGAAACGCCACTTGGCCCCAGGCGCGCTGCTGTCCGTGCAAAGTACCTCTCCGCTCTTCGCCCGCCAGAGTTTCTGGTGTATCCATGAGACGATTCATGCCGCCGGCCTGAACACATGGCCCTATCACGTCTACGTGCCCAGCTTTGGGGAGTGGGGCTACGTCCTGGCAGGGCTCGGTGAGTACCGGCAGCCGAAGGTGCCGCCCGGACTCCGGTTCCTCGATCAGAACAGCCTGGCTGCCATGTTCCAGTTCCCGGCGGATATGTCCGCGGTCCCGGCGGAGGCCAATCGGCTCAATGACCAGGCGCTCGTGCGCTACTACGACAAGGAGTGGCGGGAGTTTGCCCATTAGCCGGCCCACACGCCGCGCCGCCTGCGCCGGCCTGATCGGCCTCACCGTCAAGGCCGAACGCCCCGTGACGGGCGGCTTTGTCTTCGAATCGCAGTCCACCGGACATGCCATGCGCGACCGCCAACCAATCCCGGCGCCGCGGCAAACGGTTAAAGTCCCCCTGATCATCATCGGCGGCGGAATGTCCGGTCTTTCCGCTGCGTGGTGGCTCGAAAAGAAGGGGTTTCACGACTTCCTCGTCCTTGAACTCGAAAAGGAAGCCGGCGGCAACTCGCGCCATGGGCGAAACCAGATCTCCGCCTACCCCTGGGGCGCGCACTATGTCCCCGTGCCAAATGCCGATTCGACGTTGGTGCGCGAACTATTCACAGAATTTGGCCTTTTCGTCGATGGCCACTGGGATGAGCGTTGGCTCTGCCATGCGCCCCAGGAGCGTTTGTTTCTGCACGGTCGCTGGCAGGACGGCATCGAACCGGACATCGGGCTCACCGCTGAGGATCACCGGCAGTTTCAGGCCTTTGAGCGGCGAATCAAAGAGTTTCGTGATTCAAAGCAGTTTCGAATCCCTATGGCCACCGGCGCGCCTGCCGATTCCCCCCTGGACCGTCTCAATTTCCGCGATTGGCTCCAACAAAACGGATTCAACTCAAAGTACCTCCACTGGCTAGCCGACTATTCCACCCGCGACGACTACGGTGCCGCCGCCGCCGACACCAGCGCCTGGGCCGGCATTCACTACTTCGCCGCCCGCGATCACGACGAAAAGGGCCCCCTTACCTGGCCCGAAGGCAATGGATGGGTTCTCTCCCGCCTTCTCAAAAAGCTGGAAAAACATGTGCGA
>JBIKOG010000219.1:0-12907 GCA_044358225.1 Bryobacteraceae bacterium
CACCGCCACACCGCCGCCCACCCATCACCGCACCACCCGGAACCGCCATCCCCGACCCGGCTACAACACGCCGTATCCCAACCATCACCGCACCACCCACGGCCTCCGCCCCACGCCCACACTCCAGCCCGACAACACCGCACCGCCGCCCTCCGCGCACCCCCTCCGCGCCACCCAACTCGATATCCTTCCGCTTCACCGCCCCACCACCAACCGCAACGGCTCCCCGGCCTTCACCACCGCCCGGAACGGAAACCGCCGCCCGTCGTCCATCTCCACTTCCAACTCCAACAACCCCGGCCGCACCGCCCCCAACTCCGCCACCCCATTCACAATCCGCGCCGCCGCCGGCGCCGGAATCGGTTGCGTCGCGTCGCGCAACGTCGTCGGCCCCGACGCCACCCACCCCCACGCCTCCGCCATCCGGTCCCTCACCCGCACCGTCCCCGTCGCCGCGCCCTCCACCCGCACCGTCAACGGCCCATACGGATACTCCAAAAAGTCCCGCAGAACCGCAGTTTTCCCCGCCTCCAGCCGCACCGGAATTCCGCCCCACGCATCCGTGGGCACCGTATACTCCGTCTTCCCAAACGTCGCCCGCGTCCCAATCAGATGCTGAAACACGTGGTAATTCCCCACCGGCAAACCCGGCACCCGAAACCCGTCCACACCCACCCGCTCCGGAAACGGCACCGTCACCGACCACCCCTCCGGATCATCGGCAATCACCTGCAGCCGCGGCGTCGCAATCCCGTGGTGCGACACCTCCGTCCCCGCCGGAAAACTCCGCATCGTCCCCGTCAACACCGCCGTCTCCCGGGGCAGCGTCAACACCATCTCGCCCGCCACGTCCACCTCCCGCCACCACGCCCCCGCCTGCACGTGGAACCGCCCCGTCCCCGGCAAACGGAACACCGTCTCCCCGTCCCCAATCGACTCGACAACCGCCCGCGCCTCCACCTCCGCCAGCCCGCCGCCCATCACCGAATAGATCGCAAACCCCACCGGCATACTCGCCCCCGCGTCGCGACTCACCGATACCCGCCAACCCGCCGGATGACGCACCGTCAACCGCGGCATCCCGTCCCGCACAGGCATCACGTCCCGCGTCTCGCCCGCCCGCAGATCCAACCGCGCCACCCCCGTCGTGACGCCATTCGCGCCGAGAAGTGCCACCTCATACCGCCCCGCCCCCAGCGCGACCTCCGGCCCCGTCACCAGCCGCGACGCCCCCGTCCCCACATAGCGCACAATCGCCGTCTCCCCCCGCGCCATCCGAGGAAAACGAACCCGCCCGTCCCGCGCCGTCAGAGCCAAGGCCAACGGCGTTCCCACCGTCCAAATCGCCCGCCGCGGCTCGTACCCATCGGCATACACGAAGGCTTCCACCAACTGCTCCGAAGCCCCCTCCAACCGTAACTCCCCATCGCCCCCCGTGCGATACGTGGCCAGCGGCACCCGCGCGTCCCCGGTCACCTGCTCAATCCATTCCACGTCCACCCTCGCCCCGGCCAGCGCCTTCCCGCCCCCGGTCACACGCAAACTCCGCACCCCCGCCCCATCGGCGAACTCGGCCTTCCCCCGCGCCGCCAACGGCATCCGCCCCGGCGCCTCCAAGCGGTACGCCGGCTTGCGATATCGCTTCTCCTGTGGCGCCCAGGCACTCCCCGTCACAAACGGCTGCCAGCCCAGTTTGGGGTGCCACCAGCTCAACGTCCGCCCGCTCTCCCACGGTGCCACCCGCACCCCGTCTTCCAAGCGCAACTCCCGCGCCTCCTCCCCACATTTGGCATCCCGATCATACTTGGTCTCAACCCCGTTTAGCCCCGCCCCGGCCAGCTTACACTCCGCGGCCCGGTATCGCAGTTCAAACTCACCCTTGCCATCCGCCACGGTAAATTGCCCGGGATTCGTCCCCATAAATTCGCCGCCCAACGAGACCAACGCCCCGGCCGCCGGCGTCCCATCCGGCGCCAGCACTCGTCCCCGCGACACTCGCTCCTGGTCCAACGCCTCCTCCGGCGCCAGCACCTCGCTCACCACCACCTTCTTCGCCGCCCGGTCCAGCGTCAACAGCAACACCTGGTCCCGCCGCCCCGGCTCCACACGGAACGTGCCGCCGAACTGTTCCCCTCGCCGGTAGTTACTCACATCCCAGACGCCATCCGCGAACGGAATATCCCGCAGCACCTGCCACTTCCCGGCCTTCGTCGCCACAATCCGCGGCCCGCGCCCGCCCGCGTCCGTCAGCACAATGGAGAGGTCCTTCTCCGCCGTCACCACCCGGATTACCGTCTCCGGCATAAGCCGGATATCGCCATCGGTGGCCACCGCCGTCCGCCCGCTCCGCCAGCCCTCCGGCGGCGTCCAGCCCAGAGTCGTGCTCGACACCGTCGAAACATCGGCCAACAGGAACCGTCCATCCGCCCCGCTCACCGTCTCCGCCAGCGGCAGTTCTGTCCAATGTTCCGCGCCCAGGAACACCCGCACTCCCGCCACCGGCTTCCCCTCAGGCGTCACAAACCGCCCGCGAATATCGGCGTGGTGCAAGCCCGGCCGTTCCAGCGCATGGCGCGCCGCCGGTGTCTGCGCGAAGGCAATTGAGAGGCAGCTAAAGGCGAGGGCCAGTCGCATCATTGCCCTCTATTGTGCCTGAATCGCCACCCTCGTGAGCGCCGCCGCGAACCGCTCCGCCCACCACCGCTGCCCGGCCTCCGTCGCCACCTCGTCCTGCCGGAACTCCACCTGCAAATGCAGCAGCCCGCGGCTGATCGCATGCACCGGCGTCGTGTAATCGACAGCCGGGTCGATGTCGTACGGCTCGTTGTCGCCCACAGTGATATCGCCGAAGTCGCGCAGCGCCGCCAGCACCGGATCGGTCAGCCGCCGGTCGGTATAGCTCGACAAGGCGATCTGCCATGGCCGCGCCACCCCATCCAGTTCCGGCGTCATCGAGTGAATCGACAGGAACACCGGGTCGACCATCTTCTCCACCGCCGCCTCGATCGCGTCGTGATACGGCGTGAAGTAGGCGGCCACGTTCGGGTCATCCACGGCGGGCGTCCGGTTACAATCGATGATCAACCGCGAGACCGAACTGTAGATAGCCGGCGCGTCCAGCAGCTCCGCCAGCCGCCGCGTCACCCCGGCCGCGCCGATGTCGTAAGCCGTGTGATGTTCCCGCTCCACCATCGCGTTCGAGGCGTGATCGCAGACCAACAAATACCGGGGCTTCACAGCGCGGCCTCGGTCACCGAGACATCCACGTCCATGCCCAGGAACGAGCCCTTGGGGCCGGAGTACGTGCCCCATAGCGGCAGCACCTGCTCGGGCGTCCAGGCCACCGCCACGCGGATCAGGTTGCGGTTGCCGATGATGGAGTTGGTCGGGTCAAAATCGATCCACCCCGCGCCGGGCAGGTAGGCCTGCATCCAGGCGTGCGTGGCCCCACCGCCGGCCATGCCGCTCGCCGAAGGCGTATAAATATAGCCGCTGACGAACCGCGTCGCCACGCCCAGCGAGCGCGACGCTTCCATCATCAACACCGCGAAATCCCGGCAACTGCCCCGATGGGTGCGCAGCGTCTCATCGGGCGTCTGCACGCCCTTCTCGTCGCGCCGCGTGTACTCGAACTCCTCGCGGATACCCCGAGTCATCGCGCGCAGCATCTGCATGGTCCCGGTCGTCTCCGATGGCGCCAGGAACCGCAGCGCCCACTGGCTCACGGCGCCATTGGGGTAGTGCGGAGCGAGGGCGCGCATCAGGCTGGGAAAGTCCTCGTCGGAATAGCGGAACGGGTAGGAGCGGGCGTACTCCTCCAGCGGGTATTCGGGCACCGTGTTCTCGAAGTGTTCCAACGTCACCGTGCTCTCAAAGCGGAGCTCGCTGGTCGTGCCCTCGAAGGTGGCGACGGCGACGGAGTTATCGAACGGGTCGTGCAGCCAGCGGAGGTTGGCCGGGCGCGGTGAGATCTGCAGGTCGGTCCGGAGCAGGCGCAGGTCGTGGCTCTCGCGCGGGCGGAACATCATCCGGTGCTCGCCCAGCCGGACCGGCTCGGCGTAGCGATAGGTAGTGGTGTGGTGAACGGTCAGGAAGGACATCAGCCGGGCAACTCCTCCGTCCAAACCGTGAAGCTCTCCAGGATATTGGGCCCGAAGGTGGTGGCGATGGCCACGTCGGCCGCGTCGCGGCCGCGTGCCATCAGGATACGGCCAATGCGCGGGGTGTTGTTGCGCGGGTCGAAGAGGTGCCAGCGGCCGCCGATGTAGGCTTCAAACCAGGCGGCGAAATCGCCCACGCCGTAGGGCGGCGCCGTGCCAACGTCGCTCAGGTAGCCGGTGCAGTAGCGGGCCGGGATGTTCATGGCGCGGCAAAAGGCGATGGAGAGATGGGCGTAGTCGCGGCAGACGCCGGTGCCTTCGCGCCAGGCCTCGGCCGCGGTGCGGGTGGCGCGGGCGTTCTGATAGTCGAACCGGATGTGGTTGTGCACGTAGTCGCAGATGGCCTGCACGCGGGCGTGGCCGAACGGGGTCTGGCTGAAGAGCTGCCAGGCGGTCCCCGAGAGCAAGTCCGTCTCGCAGTAGCGGCTGCCGAGCAGGAACACCAGCACCTCTTCGGGCAGGTCCTGGACGGTGGCCTGGCCAGCGGCGAACTCGTTCTGATCGGGCAGGCCGCTGTCGTTGACGACGCCGTTGGCGGTCAACCGGAGCCGGCCGGCGGGGGCCATCAGACGGTGGCAGTAATTGCCAAAGCCGTCGTGGTAGGCGGTGATGGGGACGGGCGGATCGCACTGGAGGACATCGGGGACCGCCATGTCGGCGATTCGCGACGAATGGACGTTGACGACCAAAATCAGAGGCGTCGGCTGCGGGAAGCTGTAAACCAGCTCATACCCGGTTCGGAACTGCATGTGTGGGCACCTTTAGGCCGATTGCTGCGGCGCAAGGGGCTGCCTAATTGTACAGTAGATGGCTATGGTGCGATTCCTCCTGTTGTTGGCCGGCGCGGCCCTGTGCGCGGCGCCTCCTGTGATCCGTGTCGACAAACCGATGCCGCCGCCCGATTGGGCGTTGGCCGAGCGGGCGCTTTTAAAGGCCTATGCGGAGGCGGCGGGCGAGTTCGCGGCCAAGTACGTGGACGACCGCGGCTACTTCCGGGCGCTGGAGCGCTGGGGCGGCAACGACGGGCCGGACGACGTGATGGAGACGTTTAATTCCTGGACGCTGCTGCATTCGCTGGGCGCGTCCGACACGGTGCTGGAGCTGTACCGGCGCATCTGGGAAGGGCACATCCGGCAGTTCACGGCGGCAAAGGCGCCATCCGCGCGAGCGGCGAAAGAGGGGATGTTCTACAAGGAATTCGTCACCTCCTTCGACTGGGAGCACACCGGCGAGGGGTTGGCGGCGTTCCACTTCTACGCAATGTCGGCTCCGCGCGATCCGGAATACGTGCAGCGGGTGAAGCGGTTCGCCGGGTTCTACATGGGCATGCCGAACTACGACCCGAAGCACAAGATCGTCCGGAGTATTCTGCACGGCAGCCGCGGGCCGATCATTGATGAGGCGACGGTGAACGACTGGGGCGGCGAGCCGATCCCGGGCGAGCCGGAGCGGCTGGAGCGCTACCGCGCGGCGGGCAACGTGCGCGGCGATCATCCGCTGAATTTGGGCACTTGCACGCTGGGCTTCAACGCCTTCGCGCTGACGGGCGAGAAGTCCTACCGGGATTGGGTGCTGGAGTACGCCGGCGCGTGGCGGGACCGGATCATGGCGAATGGCGGGAACATCCCGACCAACATTGGGCTGGACGGGAAGACCGGCGGCGAGTGGGGCGGCAAGTGGTGGGGCGGGACGTTCGGCTGGAACTTCGACCCGGCGGTGACGGGCCGCAACTACTACATGCGCGGCGCGCGGACGGGGCTGGGCGAGGCGTTCCTGCTGACCGGTGACGCGTCCTACGTGGAGCCGCTGCGACGCCAGTTGGCCAATCTGTATGCCGCCAAGAAGGAAGAAGGCGGGCGGGTGTTGTTGCCGCAGAAGTATGGCGAGAAGGGCTGGTATGGCTACACGGCCAATCAGTATCTGGACGTGCAGCGGGATCTGTACTTGTGGTCGATGAACCCGGCGGACCTGGCGCACCTGGGCGGGGACGGGTGGATTCAGTTCTTGCAAGGGAAGGACGCGGGGTATCCGGCGAAGGCGCTGGCTGGGGAGTTTGAGAAGCTGCGGAAACGCGTGGCAGGGTTTCGCGCGGATGGGTCCACGCCGGACACGCGCCGAAGCGACGGCGCGCAGCCGTTCTCGCCGGTGTCGACGGGGACGCTGGTGAACCTGATGCTGGGCGGGAATGACCCGGGCTCCTCGGGAAACGTGCTGCACGCGCGGTTGCGGTACTTCGATCCGCGCCTGCGGCGAGCGGGGCTGCCGGAGGACGTGGCGGCGCTGGTGACGTCAGTGGGCGCGTCGGAAGTGAAAGTCACGCTGGTCAACACGAGCCCGGTTTACGAACGGGAAGTGGTGGTGCAGTTGGGCGCGTTCGCTGAGCATGCCGGGGTCGCCGTTAGCTCGGCGGCGGGGCGGGTGGCGCTCGATGGATCTCACTTCACGGTGCGCTTGGCGCCGGGAGCGGGCGAGTCGTTGACGGTGGCGATGAAGCGGTACGCGAACGCGCCAACGGCGGCGTTTCCCTGGGACCGCTAGAGCTGCCAGTTGATGTTGGTGCCGTTGACGGTGAGTTCGCGGAAGCGGGGTGGCCAGGCCGGCTTGGCCATCTGGTCGCTCCACTTCTGCCAGGCCGCGCGGAGGTCTTTGACGACCTCGGGGTGCTTGGCGCTGAGATCGGTGCGCTCGCCGATGTCGGCATCGAGATCGAAGAGCTGGGAGAGCTGGTCGCCGAACTCGACGAGCTTCCACTTGCCTTTGCGCACGGCGCGGCCGGGGCCGGCGCGCCAGAAGAGCGCTTCGTGCGGCGTGGCGTTGTTGCGGAGATAGGGCTGGAGATTCACGCCGTCGTTGGTGTCGGCGCCGAGGAATGTCGACAGGATGTCGCGGCTGACGACGGGCTTGCGGTAGACCTTGCCGGCAGGCACGCGGCCGGGCCACTGGATGAGCATCGGCACGCGGATGCCGCCTTCGTAGTAGCTGACCTTTTGGCCGTTGAGCGGGCCGTTGGTGCCGGCGCCGGTGATGGTGGGCGAGCCATTATCGGAGAGGAAGACGACCATCGTGTTGCGGTCGAGGCCGGTGGATTTGAGCTTGGCGAGAATGGCGCCGACGGCGTCATCGAGCGCGACGGTCATGGCGGCGAGGAGGCGGTGCTTTTCGCTCTTGATGCCGGCGACGCGATCGACATATTTCGTGATGGCGTGGAGCGGCGTGTGGATGGCGTTGGGGGCGAAGTAGAGAAAGAAGGGCTTCGTCCGGTTGCGCTCGATGAATTTGAGGGCTTCGTCGGCGAAGGCGTCGGTGAGGTAGCGGTCTTCTGGGACGGTGGCGCGGTCGCGGTAGATGGGGGCGTCGCGTTCGGCGGGCACCTTGCCCTTGTCGCCATCGCTGGCGGTGACCTGGTAGTTCGGCGTGCGGGTGGTGATGAAGGCGTTGCCGCCGGTGAGGAAGCCGTAGAATTCGTCGAAGCCGCGGTCGAGCGGATGGTAGCCTTCGCGGGCCCCGAGATGCCATTTGCCGACGGCCATGCAGCGGTGGCCGGTGGGCTTCAGGTAGTGGGGGATGATGCGCGTGTTGGGCGGGAGGCCGAAGTTGATTTGGGCTTCGCGTTCGACGGGGCCGGAGTTGAACTCATGGCCGAAGCGGTGTTGGTACTGGCCGGAGAGGAGGGCGGCGCGGGAGGGGCTGCAGACGGCGCAGGAGACGTAGGCGTCGGTGAAGCGGGTGCCGGTTTTGGTGAGCGAATCGATGTGGGGCGTGGGGACGTCGGGGGAGCCGTAGCAGCCGATGTCGCCGTAGCCCATGTCGTCGGCGAGGAGGATGATGAGGTTCTGTTTGGCGGGCTGGGCGGCGAGGGCCACCGAGCCCGCGAGGAAGGCGCGGCGGGAGAGCATTAATCGTTGGAACGGCCACCGCCGCCGAGAAGGCGGAGGAGGATGTTGAGCACGGCGACGAAGATGTTGAAGACACCGGCGAAGAGGGCGAGGGCGCCGGGGATGGGGCTGTCGGCATCGGGGCTGTTGAGGACGCCGCTGGTGGAACTGACGAGCGAGATGACGCCGATGACGCCGATGCCGGCGCTGATGAGCATGCCGACCCAGCCGATCTGCATGAAGCTGTTGAGCAGCACGGCGGCCATGACGGCGGCGAACATGCCGAACATGAGGCCGCGCGGGGCGTTGAAGGTGCGGCCGCTGAGGAAGATGAACGCGGTGATGGAGACGAAGACCACGCCGGTGATGATGAGGGCGGCGGTGATCATGGCCGGGGCGACGAGCGAGGCGTAGAAGAGGATGGGCGAGAGGATGATGCCCGAGATGAAGCCATCGGCGAACAGGGCGACGACGCCCAAGACCGGGTTGTGCCGGACGGCCATGGCGACGTAGGGAATGGCGTTGAGCGCGACCATGGCGACAATCCAGCCGATCCATCCCGAGAAGAAGCGGGCGAGGGTTTCCGAGCCGGCCCCGATGGCGCCACCGGCCATGGCGGAGACGACACTGAGGCCGAAGAGCACGTAGGTCTGCTTAATGACCGCGGCTTGCTGGGCGGATAGCGTTGTCGTCGAGGACAAGCGTTGCATTGCGGACATGCCGGAATCGTATTGGCTCATACCGACTAGGTTATATCGCATTTGATAGCCTTTTGGGCATGCTTCGTTTACTGCCATTGCTATCGGTGGGCTTGCTGGCGCAGGCTTACTATCCGGGGACGCACGACGACTGGGAGCGGAGAGCGTCGGGCTTCGACGCGGGGAAGCTGGCCGAGGCGATTACCTGGGCGAAGACGCATGAAGCGAAAGCGCCGCGGGACTTGCGGTTGAGCCATGATTACTCGTTTGGCCGGGAGCTGTACGGCGAGCCGCTGGGCCCGTTCAAAGAACGCGGCGGGCAGACGGGCGTGATCCTGAAGGGCGGCTACATTGTGGCCGAGTGGGGCGACCCGTGGCGGGTGGACATGACGTTCAGCGTGACGAAGAGTTTTGTGTCGACGACCGTCGGGCTGGCGGTACAGGACGGGCTGATTGGCGGCGTTGGCGATCCGGTGCGGCGGTATGTGCCGACGGGAGAGTTCGAGGGGCCGATGAATTCGAAGATCACGTGGGACCACTTGTTGCGGCAGACGAGCGACTGGGAGGGGACGTTGTGGGGGAAGCCGGACTGGGCGGACCGGCCGCCGGCGGGGAAGGCCGTTGACGCGTATCGAACGCGGAAGCACGCCGAGCCGGGGACGACTTATAAGTACAACGATGTGCGGGTGAATTTGCTGGCGTATGCGGCGTTGCAGGTTTGGCGGCGGCCGTTGCCGCAGGTGTTGAAAGAGCGGATTATGGATCCGATCGGGGCGTCGAACACGTGGCGGTGGCACGGGTATGAGAACTCGTGGGTGGAGCTGGATGGGGTTCGGATGCAGTCTGTGGCGGGCGGGGCGCATTGGGGCGGGGGGATGTTTATCAGCTCGCGGGACCAGGCGCGGTTCGGGTTGTTGACGTTGCGGAATGGGGCTTGGAAGGGGCGGCAGTTGTTGGCGGCCGATTGGGTGAAGCAGGCGCGGACGCCGACTACGGTGCAGCCTACTTACGGGTATATGAATTGGTTTTTGAATACCGATCGGAAGATGTGGCCGAGTGCGCCGGCGACGGCGTGGGCGCATGTGGGGAATGGGACGAATATCATTTATTGCGACCCGGAGAATGATCTGGTGGTGGTGCTGCGGTGGATTGAGAATGACGCTGTCGACGGGTTTCTGGGGCGGCTGATTGGGGCGGTGGCGCGGTGAAGATTTTACTGGTGGTTTTGAGCGTGGCTTGTTTGGCGCAGCCGCGGTTTCCGCAGCGGAAGTTGGAGGAGACGGCGGGGGCCGAGCGGGCGCTGGCGGAGCGGTTTTTGAAGGAGACGCGGACGGGGTTGGGCGGGCCTTGGAATGTGATGTTGCGATCGCCGGAGATGTCGGAGCATTTGCTGGAGATCTATAACTATTTCCGGTGGAAGTCGACGATTCCGAAGCCGTTGATGGAGCTGGCGATACTTGACGCGTCTGGCATACGGACACTTCAATCTCGTTAGCGCCGATCTGGATTTCTGCCGCCAACCGGTGGCGCCGAAGTTCCGCCAATCCCATAGCAGCGGCCACGTAAACACTCTCCGCAGCCGGTACGCGGACAGTGTGACTCACGCCTTCCATATCCTAAATCGTCACCAAGCATTCTTTCTCAGCCATGGCTCAGTTCGACGCCCCCTTCGGCCATTTCCGGTTCCGCCAAGCTAGCAACGCTTCCCACCTGACTTCGACCCGTCGCCCGTCTTCAACCTCGATTGCGAAGGTGGTTCTAGGTCCGCACTTGGGGAGTTGTGGACCTGGTAGGGAGATTCGCCCGTGGGTGTCGTATGCATCGGCGGCAGCACACGTCGACTCAGCCTCCATCTCGACCCTGACGCCCTCCACCGATACCCAGCATCTCGACATGCTCAAAGGGCATTACTTTCGCCCTTTGTTCGCAATCCGTTTTTCGCAGTGGCGGACGGGGGGGATGGGGGTCTTGAAGGCCTTCGATATCACCGTCGCGTCGCGCTACAAGCGATGCACGAGGGTCATCGTCGCTACCCTCTTGCCGAAGTTCGACTTGCAAATCTCCGCGTCGGCTATGCGCAGCACCGATGGCGTGTGAGACTATTTTTGGCGCCAGATGCTGTCCTCAAAGTGGCAGATGATCTGAATTTGTCCGATGGCCGCCAGTGCGGCGAGAATGCACAACGTCCCGATTTGTATAGCAGCGAGAGTGCTGCCTTGTCTGAGGCCAGATGACATCTCCCGCCAATAACTGACGCCGTCAGGCAACCCTCCACTAAGCACTAGATTAAGCAACCACATATTAAAGTACCAAAACGCCCAAAACCCAATCACTGAAAACACAAAACTAAGAAGATTCTGGACTAATCTCTGCATGGAACGGTAGTTTACCAGAATCACTCGCATTTCGGGATGGGGGCTGTTCCACGTCAGTCACTGCAACTGTACTGGCTGACGACGGCCTGAGTTCTCACACGATGGCTTGTATGGTATGCGGCGCGTTGCCTTCGAGCCTGTTGATCACAAAGATGTACGCCGGCCGCCGCTCGCTTCATGTGCTTCCGGGTAAGGGGCTTTGATGCGGTCGTAGGGTTCGAAGCTCTTCACAGCCGTCTCGTAGTTCCGACCATACCTTAATAGGGCTCGCGTGACGGTGAAGTCAGCGGTGAAGGCCCCATCCATGGCAATCTGCCGATTCAGTTCGGGCATCCGAGTCCAGGCGTTGAAGACGTGAGCCACACCACGCCCCTTGAGGATCTCGAAGTACTCCGGAGTCAGGTATTCCGCGTTACGGGTCTCCACCGCGTAGCTCCGGTAGAGCGGGATCCCACTAAAGAGCAAGTCCAACATCCGAAAGAAATCACCCGGTGTTGGGAATAGCGCCTTCGGCATGGTGCCGAATCCGAAAATGAAACATGCGTCGAGGTCGTACTGTTTCAGCGGGTCAAGGAACATCCGTTCGAAGAGCGCCGGGTTCAGGAAGTTCTCCTTCATCATCCCGCCGCGCGCGCCGTACCGAGCGTGTGTTGGCCACTTGGCGCAAGTCACCGCCTCAGGGACCTTGAAGCCGAAGCGAAGGCCGCCCGGCGCCGAAGCGAAGAGCTTCGCCCAAAATGCCTCGGTCGGAAATTGGTAGAACGAGAAGTCACCACCGACAACGGGGAAGATCTCGGCGTACTCCGCCAAGCACGTCTCCTCGAACTTCGCCTTCGAGAACTTGCCGCGTGTCTCGTAGCGGGTCGGCGTGTAAATCTGATTCATCCAACCGGGGTATTTCCATGACGACGTGCCGACGAAGACGCCCTGGGCGGCAAGTTCAGCGACGCGCGACCTAAGAAGGGCGCGGTCGAACGGTTCCGCAGGGGCTTCGGCGGTGTCGTCGCTCATCGACTCGTGTTGTAGTCCTCGAGCGCATCTTCCAGTTCCGGGAGCTTGGTGACGGCGCGGGAGTGGTCGGCGCAGTTTGAGTGGTTTGCGCACTATCCGATTGCGTTGAAGGAGGGGGTTTCGGCTTCGCTGTTGGCGGACTTGCGGGTGGGGAAACGGCCGTCGAAGATGTCGGCGGAGGAGGCGGTGGTGTATGACTTTGCGACGGAGATTTGCCGGAAGCATTTTGTGAGTGAGGGGACGTTCCGGCGGGCGAAGGGGTTGTTGGGGGAGAAGGGGGTGGTGGATTTGACGTCGTTGATTGGGACGTATATTTCGATTGGGGCGTTGTTGAATGTCGGGGAGGTGCCGGGGGCGGCGGGGCAGGGGCCGGATTGGTTGCCGCCGTTGCGGTAAATTTGGACACACTTCGGGTGTAGCTCGTCGTTTTTTGGGGTTACATTACGGGCTGGATTTCGCCAGCGGGCGGGCTGTTGACGATGGTTGGGGCCGGGGCCGGAGCCGGAATTTCGGCGGTTTCGGACTCCGTTGGCGGCGGCGTTTCGGGCTCGTCTTTTGTTTTCAATGACTCTTGGGAGGGTCCTTGATTGGCGGCGAATTTCTTTAGGCGCATGATGTCGCGTTCTCATCTGCTGATCGTGCTTTGGTGGCGGTTGATTCTGACCTCCAGGCGGTAGACTAACGAGCCGGGTTTGCAGGCTTCGAGTTCGGCTTGGAGGACGCCGCCGGTGTTCGAGTGGAGTTCGGCTAGTTCGGAGCGTCTGACGAGCATTAATCTTGCCAGTTCC
>JBIKOG010000433.1:0-3783 GCA_044358225.1 Bryobacteraceae bacterium
AAAGAGGGTAGGTCTTCACTGTGAGACTTTCCGAAAGCCGCCCCTTTGCTTTCTATCGTTTCCGAATACCGAAGGCCTCAAATTCGCGAAAAACAGGCCTGAACTGCGAAAGTCGGGTTAGGCAGCCTGCGGAATGCCGACGCCGGTGAGCTGGAGCGTTTCGCGGAGCGAGTTCTTGATGCGCAGCAGGCGGACGCGGACCGAGACCGGCGAGATGCCCAGAGCGGGCGCCAGTTCGTTGCTCGACCAGCCCTCCATGTAGTGGCGGACCAGGAGAGTCCGGTCCTCCTCGCTACAGTGGGCGAGGAGTTCGGCGAGGGCGGTGGAATCGGTCGAGGCGCCGATCGTCGCGCTATCCTCGGTGAGTTCTTCGACTGTCTTGCGGCGACGGAAATCGACGCGCAACAGGTTCTTGGCGATGCTGTTGACCCAGACGCCGATGGCGGCATGGTTCTTCAGCTGCGCGCGGCACTCCCACCCTCGGCTCCAGGCGGCCTGAGCGATTTCCTCAGCCAGTTCGTGCTGTACGCCGCTGGACTGTAGGAATCGCACCGTACGGGAAAAGCCGAGCCGGTAGGCGGCGGCGAATTGGTCTTGGGTGAAGGTGGTTGCGGTTTCCATGCTCTTTCTTATGCACGGGACGCGCCAAACTCATTTCACTTTTCTTTTCAATTACTTGCGAAAGACATTCTTTCCGAGTGTCCGATTTCTACACACCTTCATCGCGGAAATTCTCCAGGCGACCGGTCAACGTCTCGCTGGCTGTTCGAATATTAGACGCAAAGCGGAGCGCGTCGCCGTCGGCGGTTTCGGCGATCATTTCGGCGTAGCCCTGGATGGCATTTAATGGCGACCGGAGATCATGGAGACGCTTGGCGAGGCGGGTGCGGCGCTCCTGGGCGCGGGCGATGCGGGCGTTTAGTTCGGCTTCCATTAGGGGAAAGAACGCAATATCGTCCGGGTGACCACTGGCGGTCAGACGGATTTCCACGAAGTCGCCGTTGGCGGTGAGTGTAGCATCGACGGCTTCGTCGGCCACTTGCCAGCCCCAGGCTTCGATCGTCGAGCGAATGGCGCCCTCGCACGCCACTTTCACTTCTGCACCGCTTCCATGACGGCGAGGAGTTTGGGGAAATCGATGGGCTTGGTTTCGAAGGCCGAGCAGCCGGCTTCGATGGCCCGATCACGTTCGGCCGGGAGCGCGTGGGCGGTGAGGGCGATGACGGGGATGTTCCTGGTCGCGGGGTCGGCCTTCAAGCGGCGGGTGGCTTCCCAGCCATCGAGCACGGGCAGGCTCATGTCCATGAGCACGATTTGCGGCTGATGCTCCTTGGTCATGTCGATGGCCTGCTGGCCATCGAGGGCGGTGAGCACGTCGAAGCCCTTGCGCTGCAGGCGGCGGAGCAGCATGTCGCGATTCATTTCGTTGTCTTCAACGAGGAGGACTTTGGTCATTTCGATACCTCGAGACTGGCGAGGACTTGGGCGATCAGGTCGTTGCCGCGGAGGGCGCCTTTGCTGACGACGGCGGCGGCCTGTTGCTTGAGCCGCTGGCGCTGGGCGGGGTCGAGATCCATGGCGGTGACGACTAGGACGGGCGTTTTTTGGCCTTGTTCGGTCGCGCGGAGGCGGGTGAGGAATTCGAAGCCATCGACCTTGGGCATCATGAGATCGAGCACGACAACGCCGGGCTGGATGGCGGCGCATTTTTCGAGCGCTTCGGCGCCATCGGCGGCTTCGTAGATCGTCCAGCCGAGGTTTTGGAGTTGGCGTTTGAGCAGGCCGCGGGCGTCGGGGCTGTCGTCGACGATCAGGGCCGAGTGGGCGCGGCCGGTGGCGGCGTGGCGGAGAATGGCGCCGGAGAGGCGATCGATATCGACGGGCTTGGTGAAGACCTCGTCGGCGAGGAAGCCGCGGGGATCACCGTGGGTATCGAGGATGCTCATCAGGATGACGGGGATGCGGGAGAGCTGGGGGTCGGCCTTGAGGCGGCGGAGGATCTCCCAGCCGTCGGCGCCTTCCATGACGACGTCGAGGGTTATGACGCGCGGGTTGAGGACGCGGGCCATGCGCATGCCTTCTTCGCCGTTTCGGGCTACCGCGACTTCGACGGGATGTTTTTCGAAGAGGCGGCGGACGAGGCCGTGGATGGCGGCGTCGTCATCGATGACGAGTACCGTTGGCTTCTCGCTGGGCCGGAGGGGCGGAGCGGCGTGGAGCGAGCCGGGGGTGAGTTCTTCGGGGAGCGAGAGGGTGAAGGTGGAGCCGACGCCGGGCTCCGATTGGACGAGCGTGTCGCCGCCGAGCATACGGGTGAGGCGCTGGGTGATCGCCAAGCCGAGGCCGGTTCCCTGCCCTTTGCCGCGGACGGGGGTGGATTCGAGCTGATGGAATGGCTCGAAGAGGCGCGTGAGTTCTTCGGTGGAGATGCCGGGGCCGGAGTCGATGACGTCGAAGCGGAGGAAGGGGCGCTGGCCTTCGATGACGCGTTCGACGCGGAGGGTGATTTTACCTTTTTGCGTGAATTTGCTGGCGTTTGAGAGCAGATTGAGCAAACACTGGCGGATTTTGACGACGTCGGAATACATGCGGCCGATGCCGGGGGCGAGGACGATGTCGAGCGTGTTGCCATTCTTTTCGGCCATGGGGCGGACGAGTTCGATGACTTCGTCGACCAGTTCGGGAACGAGGAAGGGGGAGGCGTGGACCTCGACTTTGCCGGCCTCGATTTTGGACATTTCGAGGATGGAGTTGATGAGTTCGAGGAGGTGCTTGCCGGCGGACTCGATCTTTTGGAGGTCCTGGAAGTCGCTGGTGCGGTTGTCGGCTTCGGCCTCTTCCTGGAGCATCTGGCTGTAGCCGATGACGGCGTTGAGCGGGGTGCGGAGCTCGTGGGACATGGAGGCGAGGAAGGCGGATTTGACGGCGCTGGCGTGTTCGGCAGCGCGGCGGCGGGCGGCGACGCGCTGATTTTCGATGGCGAACAGGACGAAGAGGCCGATGCAGCAGAGCACGGAGAGGAACGCGGCCATGTTCATGCTGGAGAGCGTTTCCTGGGTGAGGCGCTCGCCGTCTTCGAGGGTGCGGAGTTCGACGTCGGCGATGATGTCGCGGAGTTTGGCGGAGGTTTCGAGGAGGCGGCCTTGTTCGACGAGGTCGTTGGCGAACTCCCATTCGCCGAGCCAGCCGGCCTGGAGGGAGTTGGTGAGCTCGGCGATTTTGAGGGAGGAGAGCTGTTCGATTTTGGGGAGCCGGGAGCCGATGGAGGCGTGGGTATCGCCGAGTTCGCGGAGCTGGGTGAGCTGGCCGTCGAGCGATTCCATGGCGCGGGAGTAGGGGGTGAGGAATTCGGCTTCTCCGGTGAGGAGGAAGGCGCGCTGGCCGGATTCGGCTTCGGCGACGGTGGATTGGAACTGGCGGAGGAGGCCGACGGCGCGGCGGTTTTGGCGGGCGAGGAGGTCGGCTTGGGTGGCCTTTTCCCAGTTGAGATAGACGGCGCCGACGCCGAGCGCGAGCACGAGGGCGCCGATGAGAATATAGATGATCTCATCGAGCGACGCGAATCGCGACGACCAATTGCGCATTGGTTGATTATGGCGCGGATGGCGGTTGGGCTGCATTTCCTGGGCTCCTTTCTTTTCCTTTCGGCCTTCCCCTTCCCTCTCCAGAAACCACACTCCGAACCCAGTGATTAGGCGGGGTGTGGCTCTGGAGGTATCCAGGTTGAAGGCACTATGCCGGTACAAGTTGAAACCCCTGCTGGGCGGCCTGTTTGGCGAGGGC
>JBIKOG010000221.1:0-12834 GCA_044358225.1 Bryobacteraceae bacterium
GTTCGAAGCTGCATCATCGGGATGTGGTGGGCGTGGCGTTGCGGCGGTTGGAGCAGGAGTTGGAGGAGCCGGAGGAGAAGGCGGAGATTTTGAAATTGATGAAGGACGAGATGGGGCGGGGGTAGGCTGTCCGGGGGGGAGGGTTCCTGCTAAGCTTTAGGCGACCGTTAGACCGTTGCCTATGAAGACAAGTATTGTGCACCGGAACCATGTCCGCGTTTACGGGCAGGGGGAACGAGCGATGGTATTCGCGCATGGCTTTGGGTGTGACCAGGCGATGTGGCGATATGTTGCGCCGGCGTTTATGGACCGTTACCGGGTGGTGTTGTTTGACCATGTGGGGGCGGGGAATTCGGACCTGGCGGCGTACGATGCGGAGAAGTATTCGACGCTGGCGGGCTATGCCGGGGACGTGGTGGAGATTTGTGACGAACTGGGGTTGCGCGGGTGTGTGTTTGTGGGGCATTCGGTGAGCGCGATGATTGGCGTGCTGGCGGCGAAGATGGCGCCAGGGTTGTTTTCGCGGATGGTGATGGTGGGGCCGTCGCCGAGCTACATCAACGACGGGGATTATGTGGGTGGGTTTGCGCGTTCCGATATTGAGGAGCTGTTGGCGTTTTTGGACTCGAATCACTTGGGGTGGTCGACGGCGATGGGGCCGGTGATTATGGGGCGGGCGAATCGGCCGGAGTTTGGGGAGGAGTTGACGAACAGTTTTTGCCGGACGGACCCGGAGATTGCGCGGCAGTTTGGGCGGGTGACGTTTTTGAGTGACTGCCGGGGGGACTTGGCGGGGGTGCGGGTGCCGTCGTTGTTGTTGCAGTGTTCGGATGACGTGGTGGCGCCGTTGGCGGTGGGCGAGTATTTGCATGCGCGGTTGGAGGGGAGCACGTTGGTGGTATTGCGGGCGACGGGACATTGTCCGCAACTGAGCGCGCCGGACGAGGTGATTGCGGCGATGGAGGCTTACCTGCCCTTATGACTCGTGGCGGGCCGGATCTCTTTTTCGATGCGCCTTGCGGGTACGTGACGACATGGGCGGACGGGACGATGGAGCGGGTGAACCGTTTGCTGCTGCAGTGGACGGGGTATACGGAGGAGGAACTGACGGGGCGGCGGTTTCTGGAGTTGTTACCGGCGGGGGCGCGGACTTTCTACGAGACGCATTATGCGCCGCTGCTGCACATGCAGGGGTTTGTGCATGAGCTGGCGTTGGAGTTGATATGCAAAGACGGGACGCGGATACCGGTGTTGGTAAGCGCGGACTTGGAGAAAGACGCGGCCGGGCAGGTGGTGCGGGCGCGGATCGTGGTGATGAACGCGAGCGACCGGCGGCGGTACGAGCAGGAGTTGTTGCTGGCCAAGCAGCGGGCGGAGGAGGCGGAGGAGCGGTTGGCGCGGGCGCGGGACGCGGCGGAGGCGGCGAGCCAGGCGAAGAGTGAGTTTTTGGCGAATATGAGCCACGAGATCCGGACGCCGATGAACGGGGTGATCGGTTTTGCGAATCTGCTGGATGCGACGGAGATCGACAAAGAGCAGCACGAGTATGTGAGTATCATCCGCAACTCGGCGGAGGCGTTGCTGGGGATTATCAACGACGTATTGGACTTTTCGAAGATTGAGGCGGGGCGGTTGACGCTGGAGCGGATTCCGTTTGACTTGCACTTGGCGGCGGTGGAGGTGTGTGAGCTGTTGAGCCCCAGGCTCGCCGACGGGAAGTTGGAGCTGATTCTGGATTGGGAGCCAGGGACGCCGGGGGCGATGCTGGGGGATCCGGGGCGGACGCGGCAGATTTTGCTGAATTTGCTGGGGAATGCGGTGAAGTTCACGGCGCATGGGTTTGTGCATTTGCGGGTGTGGCGGGAGGGGGAGCTGATCCGGGTGTCGGTGCGGGATTCGGGGATTGGGATCCCGGTGGAGAAGCAGGGGCAGTTGTTCGGGAAGTTCGCGCAAGCGGATGGTTCGACGACGCGGCGGTATGGCGGGACGGGGTTGGGGCTGGCGATCTCGCGGCAGTTGGTGGAGGCGATGGGCGGGGAGATTGGGTTTACGAGCGAGGCGGGGAAGGGGTCGGAGTTTTGGTTTACGATGCCGTATTTGGCGGCGGAGGCGCCGGAGGTGGCGGCAACGGTGGCGGAAGAGCCGGTGGCGCCGTTGACGGTGCTGATCGTGGACGATCTGGAGATTAACCGGCTGATGTTGGAGCGGCAGTTGCGGCAGTGGGGGTGCCGGTACGAGAGCACGGGGAGCACGGGAGAGGCGCTGGGGCGACTGCGTGCGGCGAAGGAGCGGGGGGAGCCGTTTGACGTGGTGTTGTTGGACCACTTGATGCCGGAGATGGACGGGGAGACGTTGGGGCGGGCGGTGCTGGCGGATGAGGCGATACGGGGGCCGGCGTTGATTTTGTTGAGTTCGGGGGGGCTGGAGCGGGAGGCGGTGGCGCGGTTGGCAGGGGCGGGGTTTGCGGAGGTGTTGTTGAAGCCGATTGTGCGGCCGGGTCATTTACTGGCGGCGCTGCGGCGTGCGACGGGGATGGCTGTGGCGCCGGTGGCGGAACGGGTGGTGGCGGCGGTGACGGTGGCGATTGCCTATCGGGTGCTGCTGGTGGAGGACAACGCGGTGAACCAGAAGCTGGCGATGCATTTACTGACGAAGATCGGGTGTGAGGTGGTGTTGGCGGGGAATGGGGAGGAGGGGGTGGCGCGGGCGCGGGAGGGGCGGTTTGACTTGATTTACATGGACTGCCAGATGCCGGTGATGGACGGATTCGCGGCGACGCGGGCGATGCGGGGGGAGGGGGTTTCGACGCCGATTGTGGCGTTGACGGCGAATGCGATGGTGGGAGACCGGGAGCGGTGTTTGGCGGCGGGGATGGATGATTATATTTCGAAGCCATTGAAGGCGTCGGAACTGGCGCGGACGTTGCAGTTGTGGACGGCGGGGTAAGGGGGGAGAGGCGTTAGGGGGTAGTACTTTGGCGGTTTCGACATTTCGGATATTGTTCGGTACACTCCCTTAGGCCTCGAATAGACCGGGTGCCGATTATTTGAGAATATTTTGAAATTAAACTATTTCGCCGCATTGATGGCCTTTGCGGTGGGGGTGGTGCCAGGGGCGGCCATTCTTGATTTGAATACTGGGGCGTTTGGCTCCGGGTGGACGGTGACACAGACGACCGGAGCCGTTTCAAACAACGGTGCGGCGCTGAATACACCGACGAGTGCTGTGGTGTTGACGGGGACACTGCCGGTCGCGGCGAACCTGCCGGGGTTCGAGCCTTTTGCGTGGGCGAATCCGTTTGGGGGCGCGGTATGGGTGGGGCAGTTGGCCACCGACGGCCTGTTTACGAACGGCGGTTCGATCACATGCGGTTCGCCTTGCGGGGCGACGGCGGGAAACTACGTTTATACATATAGCTTTGATGGTTCCAACGGTGGCAGCATTGCGTTGAACGGTTTTACTGGTGACAACGGGGTACGGTCGTTATCGATTGTGCAGGCGAACAATGCGACGCTCTATTCGTGCACCGCGGGTGGGCCGGGGACGCTTTGCGCGGGGACGCAGGCGGCTGTGACGGCTGGTACGGGAACGCTTTCGCTGGCCGCTGTGGGGGGCGGGTTTGTGACGGTGACGGCGCTGGTGCAGAACCTGGACGGGCCGGGACGGAATCCGAGCGGGTTTATCCTGGCCGGGTCGGCGACGGTGAATGACGCGCCGGTATCGGGTGTGCCGGAGCCTTCGACGCTGGTTCTATTGGGCGCGGGATTGGCCGGGCTGATGGCAGTGCGCCGGAAGCGGTAGTTTGTTGGGAGCTGACGGTTGGCCGGGTGGGTCAGCCGTCAGTCGCCTTTGGCGGCGGCTTTTTCGGCTTCGGCGGCGAGCTGCATGGCTTTGAGTTCGCGTTTGGTGGGTGGGACGACGCAGTCGGTAAAGTCGTGTTCCTTGTAGCAGGAGCAGCAACGGACTTTGGCGGGTTTTTCGTCCATCAGGGAGACGATGGCGTGATTGGTGAGCCGCTTACATTTCACGCAGTAGTCGTCGATGATATCGCCTAGTCGAACCTCACGCATGCAAACGAGAGTATACCATTTCGATGCCCGCGAGGGCTCCGCAGATGGCGAGGAGGCCGGCGGCGGCGAGGACCCAAACGGTTTCGATTCTGCGGGATAGGAAGGCGGCAAGGGCGATGGCGGCGATGGCGGCGAGCGGCCAGGATTGGATGGCGAATTGGGCGATGGGCCAGCCGTTGGCGAGCATGAGGCCGGCGGCGGCGGCGGTGAGGGCTTGGATGGCGCTTTGGGCGCGGGGGTGATTGGTTCGGCCTTCGAGGAGTTTTAGGAGGGCGATGGCGAGGAAGGCTGGGGAGATCATGGCGAGGTAGCCGGCGAGGGCGCCGGCGGGGCCGTTGACATAGTGGCCGACGCAGATGAGGAAGGCGCCGTTGGGACCGGGGCCCATGCGGGAGATGGCGACGGCGGTGGAGAGTTGGGCGTCGGTGATGGCGTGATGGGTGACGACGAGGTCCTGGCGGACGGAAGGGAGGGTGGTGCCGCCGGAGAAGGAGGTGAGGGAGGCTTTGAGGAGGAGGAGGTAGAGGGTGAGTGTGGACATAGTCCGTTCTAAGGGAATGGATTTAGGATTTATTTGGTAATTGCGGTGACTGTCCCTAATTTATAGCGTCCCTAATTTATAGCCGAGGAGGGCGGCGGTGAGGAGGATGGTGACGGGGCTGGCGATGTTGGCGAGGCCGGCGAGGAGGGCGGCGGTGAATAAGAGTAGTGCCAGTGGGTTTTTGCGGAAGGGTTTTAGGAGTTGCCAGGCGCTGCTCGCTATTAATGCCACTACGGCGGCCATGGCTCCGGCCATGGCGGTGGCTACCCACGGGTTCGTGCTCCAGGCGTCGAAAAAGATGGTCATTAGCCAGATGACCAGGGCTGCCGGGAGGGAGGCGGCGACTACGGCTAGAACGCCGCCCCAGGGGTCCTGGATGCGGGTGGCGGTGGCGGCGATGAAGGCCAGGATGTTGGTGCCGGGCGTGATGCGGGCGATGGAGTAGAGCAGGCCGAAGTCTTCGGGCGGGAGCCAGCGGCGGGTGGTGATGACGCGGCGTTCGAGTTCGGCGATCATGGGTTGGCCGCCACCTAACGTGAGATTGCCGGCGCGGGCGAACTCGGAGAGGAATTGAGGCCAGGAGACCATTGACGCCGCTACTGTACCATGGGTTTATGCGCGGAAAATGGGCACTCATTGGCGGCGTGGTGGTAATGCTGGCGGTGGCTGTGGGTGCGATTGTGTTTTGGATGCGGCAGACGGCGAAGCCGGTGGCTCCGGTGGTGGTGACGGCGCCGGTGGGGCCGGTGGGCGAGGCGGAGTTGAGCTTGCAGGGGAAGGTGGAGGCGCGCGAGGTGGTGGGGGTGCAGGCGCCGAGCGACGGGACGATTGCCGAGTATCTGGTGATTGTGGGCGAGGAAGTTTTTGAGGGGCAGTTGATTGCGCGGATTGCGAGCCCGTCGTTGCAAGGGGCGCAGGAGAAGGCCAAGGAAGTGGCGGACCGGGCGCAGGAGAAGGTGAACCAGTTGGAAAGCCAGATGCTGGCGGCGCGGCTGGATGCGTCGCGGGGGCAGGCGGAGATGGCGCGGATTCAGGATGATTTTTCGCGCCTGGAGCGGGCGGCGCGGCGGCAGGAGATGTTGAACCAGCAGGGGGCGACGCCGCGGTTGACGTTTGAGAAGGCAGTGAAGGAGTTTGCGACGGCGAAGGCGGAATTTGAGACTTCGACGGCGCGGGCGAAGGGGTCCGAGGCGCGGGTGGCGGCGTTGACAAAGGAGATTGAGGCGGCGAAGAAGACGCTGGAGGAGAAGAACGCGGAGTTGGAGGAGGCGGATTCGAATTTGCAGGCGACGCAGATGCATGCGCCGGTGGATGGGGTGGTGTTGGAACGGAAGGGCGAGGCGGGGACGGAGGTGAAGCTGGGGGAGGATAACGTGTTCCGGATTGGCACCGATTTGGGGCAGTTGCAGGTGGTGTTGGCGCCGGAGCCGGCGGTGTTGAAGAAGCTGCAGGCTGGGATGGCGGCGTTGGTGATATTGGGCGAGTTTGCGTCGGAACCGTTGAATGCCGAGATTAGCCGGATTGAGGACGGGAAGGCGTATGTCATGTTCGGCAGCCCGGACCCGGCGATTAAGCCGGGGGTGACGGCGCAGGTGCGAATTAAGCTGCCTTGATACGATATGGCTATGGAATTTCTGTTCAATAGCCTGGTAGAACTGATTACGCAGACGGCCACGAATCTGCCCCCCGATGTGCGGACGGCGATGGGCCACGTTTTGGACGATGAGAAGCCGGACACGCAGGCTGGCCAGGCGTTGAGCATCATTGCGAACAATATCGACATGGCGGCTTCCGACGAGCAGCCGATTTGTCAGGACACGGGCATGCCGACGTTCCTGGTGCACACGCCGGTGGGGGTGAACCAGATCGCTTTGAAGAAAGTGATCCGGGAGGCGGTGGCGGAGGCGACGCGGCGCGGGAAGCTGCGGCCGAACTCGGTGGATTCGTTGACGGGGAAGAATTCGGGCGACAATTTGGGGCACGAGACGCCGGTCATCCATTGCGAACAGTGGGAGTCCGATGAGATTGAAGTGAAGCTGATTTTGAAGGGCGGGGGCTGCGAGAACAAGAACATTCAGTATTCGCTGCCGGCGGAGTTGGAGCATGTTGGGAAGGTCGGGCGGAATTTAGAGGGCGTTAAGAAGTGTTTGCTGCATGCCGTGTGGCAGGCGCAGGGGCAGGGGTGCGCGCCGGGGGCGATTGGCGTTTGCATTGGCAGTGATCGCGGGCATGGGTATTTCCTGGCCAAAGAGCAGTTGTTCCGGACGTTGGACGATGTGAATCCGGATCCGGTGCTGGCGGAGCTGGAAGCCTCGATTATGAAAGAGGCGAATGAGATTGGCGTGGGGGCGATGGGTTTTGGCGGGGCCGCTTCGTCGTTGATTGGTTGCAAGATTACGGCGGCGAACCGGTTGCCGGCTTCGTTCTTTGTGAGCGTGGCTTA
Source organism: Bryobacteraceae bacterium (assembly GCA_044358225.1). GTDB lineage: Bacteria > Acidobacteriota > Terriglobia > Bryobacterales > Bryobacteraceae. Next base: position 7,055 of record JBIKOG010000221.1, read on the forward strand.
TGACTGCTGGGCGTTCCGGCGGTTGGGTGTGCGGCTGGATGCGTCGACGGGGGCGATTAACTCGTGGCTGTATCGGGATCCGGCGCAGGAAGTGAAGAAGATGGCGCGGACCGAGGGGTTCCCGCTGACGGGGCGCGAGGTGGTGTTGACGCCGCCGTTGACGGCCGATTTGATGCGGACGTTGAAGGTTGGGGATGTTGTGATTATTAAGGGCGATATGTATACGGGGCGGGATGCCGTGCACGCGCACCTGATGCATAATCCGCCGCCGGTGGATTTGAATGGGGCGGTGCTGTATCACTGCGGGCCGGTGATGTTGAAGCAGGGGGAGGAGTGGTTTGTGAAGGCGGCGGGGCCGACGACGTCATCGCGCGAGGAGCCTTACCAGGCCGAAGTTTTGCGGCGTTATGGGGTGAAGGCGGTGATCGGGAAAGGCGGCATGGGGAAGAAGACGCTGGCTGGCTTGCAGGAGTGCGGGGCGGTGTATTTGAACGGGATCGGCGGGGCGGCGCAGTATTATGCGCGGACGATTAAGAAAGTGCTGGATGTGAACTGGTTGGAGTTTGGGATTCCCGAGGCGATGTGGCATTTGCAGGTGGATGGGTTTGTGGCGATTGTGACGATGGACTCGCACGGGAATAGTTTGCATGCAGAAATTGAAACGGAGACTGGCGGGAAGCTGGCGGGTTTGGTAAAGTAGAAGGGTCGTGGCCAGGTAGCTCAGTTGGTAGAGCAGCGGACTGAAAATCCGCGTGTCGGGGGTTCAATTCCCTCTCTGGCCACCACTTTCAAGATTAGCGGCGCTCCTTACGGGGCGCCGTTTTTGATTTGGGGGGCTTTTCGCGGCCTTCTGCGGGTTGTATCGCGTCTTGGGGTACACGGCTGATGTTGGGTTACGGGCCGAATTTTAATGGGGGTTTTGCCCGCCATGTCCCCGGTGGGGTTGGGGTGATACCGTATTGGGATTATGATCCGAATTCTGGTTTGGGCCGCCGTGTGTGCGGGTTCTGTTTTTGCGCAGTTTGGGGATGATGTTTCGTTTTTGCGGAAGCATACGGAGGTGGTTGTGCTTTCCGACCGCGCGGGGAAGGCGCAGGTGGCGGTGGTGCCGGCCTGGCAGGGGCGGGTGATGACCAGTACGGACGGAGGGGATGCGGGCAAGAGCTATGGGTGGATCAATCGGGACCTGATCGCTTCGAAGAAACTGGTGCCGCATATGAACCCGTTTGGCGGGGAGGACCGGTTCTGGCTGGGGCCGGAGGGCGGGCAGTTTTCGATCTTCTTTGCCAAAGGCGCGGCGTTTGATTTGGCGAATTGGCAGACGCCGGCGCCGATTGATTCGGAGAGTTATGCGGTGGCGGGGAAGGCGCGGGATCGGGTGCGCTTTGCGCGGAAGATGCGGTTGACGAATTATTCGGGGACAACGTTTGATTTGGCCGTGGACCGGGAGGTGCGGGTACTGGAGGCGGATGAGATTTGGAAGCAGTTGGGGGTGGGATCCGCGGCTGGCGTGACGGCGGTGGGGTTTGCTTCGAACAACCGGATTACGAACGCCGGGACGTCGGCTTGGACGGAGAAGACGGGGCTGCTTTCGGTTTGGATTTTGGGGATGTTTAACGCGTCGCCTACGACCACGGTGGTGATTCCGTTGCAACCCGGGGCGGGGGCGGGCGTGACCGATGACTACTTTGGGAAGGTGCCGGTGGCGCGGTTGGCGTCCGATGGGAAGACTGCGTTCTTTCGGGGGGATGGGAAGTTTCGAAGCAAGATTGGCGTGGGGCCGGAGCGGGCGAAGAATGTTCTTGGGAGCTATGATCCGAAGTCGGGCGTGTTGACGGTTGTTCAATTTACGCTGCCGGCGGGGGCGAGGCGGTATGTGAATTCGCAGTGGAAGTTGCAGGACGCGCCGTTTGCGGGGGATGTGATCAACAGCTACAGCGATGAAGGGAAGATGGGCGCTTTTTACGAGATGGAGACGTCGTCGCCGGCGGCGGCGCTGGGGGCGGGGGAGTCGCTGGAGCATGTGCACCGGACGATGCATTTCCGGGGGAGCCCGGCGGCGTTGGAGGGGATCGCGAAGGCCGTGTTTGGCGTGGGGTTGGAGCGGATTCGCACGGCGTTGCCGTAGCTTGTATCCTTGTGTTTGGTTTCTCCCATGTCATCCGCAGAAAATAACCTCATTTATCTCGCCGCCAGCGGCGATCTTCGTCTTTCGGCTAACCGCGTTTGCTGGGCCGCGCAGGAGGCGGCCGAGCGGGAAGTGATCGCCGCCGTGGAGAGTTTTGGGTTGCGCGTGCAGCGCGCGCATGCCTACGATCCGGAGGCCGGGCATGGCTTCCTGGACAGCCAGCGGCGCGGGCTGGATGTGTTTGCGACCATTCCGGCGGACGCGCCGGTGATTGTTGTTGAGGCCGTTTGGCAGTACAGCCATCACGTGTTGCCGGGGTTGTACCGGCATCGGGGCCCGATTTTGACCGTGGCCAATTGGAGCGGGCAGTGGCCGGGGCTGGTGGGCCTGTTGAACTTGAACGGGAGCTTGACGAAGGCTGGCGTGAACTACAGCACGCTGTGGAGCGAGGACTTTAAGGACGGGTACTTTTTGGAGCGGCTGGGGCAGTGGCTGGCCGGCGGGCAGGTGCGTCACGACGATGGGCATGTGAAGCCGCTCGGGGATTTTGCTGTTCCGGCGAAGGCGGCGGAAGTGGGCGGCGCGGTGGCGGCTTCGTTGCGCCAGCGGCCTGCGATTCTGGGCGTGTTCGATGAGGGCTGCATGGGGATGTACAACGCGATCATTCCCGATGAGCTGTTGCATGCGGCGAACATGTTTAAAGAACGGCTGAGCCAATCGGCTCTGTTTGCGGCGATGCGGGCGGTGCCGGAATCCGAGGCGCTGGCCGTAAAGGCTTGGCTGGACGGGCGCGGGATGCAGTTTAAGACGGGCACCGATGAGGCCACCGAGCTGACCGAGGCGCAGCTGTTGCAGCAGTGCCGGATGTATATCGCCGCCGTGCGGATTGCGCATGACTTTGGGTGCGACGCGATTGGCATTCAGTATCAGCAGGGGTTGAAGGATATTTGCCCGGCGTCGGATTTGGCGGAAGGGCTGTTGAACAACGTGGACCGGCCGCCGGTGTTTTCGGCGGATGGAGCGACGGAGCTTTACGCCGGGAACGCGTTGCCGCACTTCAATGAAGTGGACGAGTGCGCGGGCGTGGATGGGTTGATCACGAACCGGATTTGGCGGGCGCTGGGGCTGGACCCGGAGAACACGCTGCACGATTTGCGGTTCGGCGAAGACTACGCGGGGCAGTTTGTTTGGGTGTTTGAGATTTCGGGCGCGGCGCCGCCGCAGCACTTTATTGGCGGGTACGCTGGCGCCGTTAGCGAACGGCAGCCGCCGATGTATTTCCCGCTGGGCGGGGGATCGTTGAAGGGCGTGAGCAAGCCGGGCGAGGTGGTTTGGAGCCGCGTTTACGTGCAGGACGGGCGGATGAAGGCCGATCTGGGGATGGCCGATGTGGTGGCGTTGCCGCAGGAGGAGACCGAGCGGCGGTGGCGGATTACGACGCCGCAGTGGCCGGTGATGCATGCGGTGCTGCGCGGGGTGAATCGAGACCAGATGATGGGCCGGCATAAGGCGAACCACATTCAGGTGGCCTATGGCGGGACGGAGGCGCTGTTTGCCAAGGCGGTGGCGTTCCGTGAGATGGGGATTGAAGTGAGCCTTTGCGGCGAGGTGAAGTGAGCGTATGGCGATCGTTGCAGGAGTTGATTTCGGCACGTTGAGTGTCCGCGTTTCGTTGTTTGATCATGAGCGGGGGCGGCTGGGTTCGGGCACCGGGGCGTATCCGTTGCACCGGAAACCGGACGACCCGAACCACGCGACGCAGAGCCACGACGACCAGATGCGGGCGCTGCAAACTGCCATGGCCGCGGCGCTGGCGGCGGCGCGGGTGGACGGCGCGCAGGTGGAGGCGCTGGCGATTGACGCGACCGGATCGAGCGTGATCCCGGTGGGGAAGAACCTGGTTCCGCTGAGCGAATATTACCTGTGGTGCGACCACCGTTCGTGGCGGGAGGCGGCCGAGATTACGGCCGCCGCGCACCGGGCGAAGCTGCCGGCGATTGACTGGTGCGGTGGGACGTATTCGTCCGAGTGGGGGCTTTCGAAACTGCTGCACTGGCTGCGCAATAACCGGGAGCAGCGGGCTTCTTACGTGAGCGCGTTTGAGAATTGTGACCTGGTGGCGGCGACGCTGTGCGGGATTACCGATCCGGAGAAAGTGCAGCGGTCGGTGTGCGCGATGGGGCACAAGTGGATGTGGAATCGCTCGCTGGGCGGGTTGCCACCGGAGGAGTTTTTGACCGAGGTGGACCCGTTGTTTGCGGGGATTCGGGGGAGCTTGGATGGGAATTATGCCACCAGCGATCAGCTGGCTGGGCACCTGTCCGCGGAGTGGGCTGCGAAGCTGGGCCTGCGCGCCGGGATTCCGATTCCGGTGGGGGCGCTGGACGCGCATTGGGATGCGATTGGGGCTGGGATCGGGACGGGCGATGTAGTGAACGTCATTGGCACGTCGACGTGCATTATGGCGATTTCGCCGGACCCGCGGTTGATTCCGGGGGTGTGTGGTGTCGTGCCGGGGTCGATTGATCCGGGGCAGACGGGGATTGAGGCGGGGCTGTCGGCGGTGGGCGATATGTTCGATGCGATTGCGCAGCGGGCGGGGTCCACGGTGGCGGCGTTGTCGCAGGGATTTGATAATTACCGGGCGGGGCAGAGCGGGTTGCTGCGGCTGACGTGGGATAACGGCGACCGGACGGTGCTGGTGAATCCGCAGTTGGGCGGGGTGACGCTGGGCTGGACGCTGGCGAATACGGCGAAGGACGAGTTGGCGGCGGCGATTGAGGGGACGGCGTTCCACACGCGCATTATTTTTGACCGGCTGGAGGAGTATGGCACGCCGATTCAGCGAGTGATTCAGGGCGGCGGGATTCCGCAGAAGAGTGAGTTCCTGAACCGTGTGTATGCGAGTGTTTTGAATAAGCCGATGCTGGTGCCGGCGAGCGATGTGACGAGCGTGGGCGCGGCGGTGTTTGCGTTTTTGGCAGCGGGGACGTATGGGTCGCTGGCGAAGGCGCAGGCGGCGATGGCGCCGCAGTATCGGGTGATTGAGCCGGATGCTTCTTCGGTTGCGGTTTATCAGGAGATGTACGAGGTGTACCGGGAGTTGTACTTTACGCTGGGGAATCCGGAGTCCGGGCCGCTGGGGAAGGCCTTGCCGGCGCTGCGGCGGATTGCGGGTAAGGGGTAGGGTTTTGGGGGCCGCGGTGTCTCGCGTTTCCGGTGATGGGAGCGCGGGGCACGGCGGCGCGGTTCGGTAGAGTGGGGATGAAGGGCTGCTTGCTTACGCGCGCGGTTCGGTATGTACTTGCGGTTCGGTTGAGGAGGGATGGGTATGGTGCAGATGACGCGGCGCGCGGCGCTGTTGGGGTTATTGGGTTTATGGACGCTGGCGGCGGCCGACGGCGGGGCGAAGCCGATCCGGGTGTTGTTTATCGGCAATAGCTACACCTACTACAACAACCTGCCGAAGCTGCTGGAGACGATTGCGGCGGGGCAAAAGGACGGGCCGCGGATTGAGACGGCGGCTTCGTTGAAGGGCGGGATGAGCCTGCGCTGGCACTGGGAGAACGGGGCCGCGGTGGAGGCTGTGCGGAAGGGCGGTTGGGACTTCGTGGTGCTGCAGGAGCATTCGTTGTTGGGCAAGACCGGGGCG
>JBIKOG010000042.1:0-41583 GCA_044358225.1 Bryobacteraceae bacterium
GGAGACGGTTTCGACGACCAGTTGGGAGGTGGTTTGGAAGGTGGCTTGGGGGTAGGCGGTGAGGGCGAGGAGGAAGAGGTAAAAGCGCATGGTTAGAACCTCGTCCTAACGGAAAGCTGCATGGTGCGCATGGGGCTGGCGGTGGTGGGGAGGCCGAACTGGGCGTTGCCGTAGATGGTGTTCCAGCTGGGGAAGCGGACGGAGTTGAGGGCGTTGGCGGCGTCGAGACGGACATCGAGGCTGAACCGTTCGGTGCCTCGGAAGGTGCGGCCCATGGAGGTGCCGAGGGCGAATTGGTTGGGGCCGTTTATGGAGTTGCGGCCGGCGTTGCCCCACTGGCCGGGGGCGGGCGGGGCGAGGGCGGCTGGGTTCAGGAAGAGGCCGGGGGGCGCGTCGTAGAGGGAGGCGCCGGTGAAGTCTGGCCGGAGGCTGCCACTGACGCCGGTGCCTCGGACGGCGGCTAGAAATATGGGGGAGAGGGGCAGGCCGGTTGCGGCGTTGATTTGAGTGCTGAGGGTCCAGTCGCGGATGGCGCGGGCTTTCCAGCCGTTGGCGAGGGCGCTGCCCTTCATGCCCATGCCGGTAGTGTATTGGGTCATGGCGGTGATGACGTGGCGCTGATCGAATTGAGAGCGGCTGCGTTCGGCGCGGAGGTCGAGCCAGTTTTGGGCGACGAGGGGGCCGCCCTGGTTGCGTCCGCCGAGGGCGGCGTTATCGATGGATTTGGCCCAGGTGTAGGAGAGCTGGGCGGTGAGGCCGGCGCGGAGGCGGCGGCGCACTTGGAGGGTGCCGGCGTGGCGGATGGAGTTGCCGTTGGAGGAGAGGTAGGCGTAGCCGCTCGGTTCGATTGAACCGGTGGGGAAGGTGTTGGGGAGGACCTGTTGTTGGGCGCGGGTGCCTTTGATGCCGTTGTAGGAGGCGGTGATTTGCAGGGCCCAGGGGAGATCGCGCTGGAGCGAGAGTTGCCAGTTTTGGGAGTAGCCGGCGCGGAAGTTGGGGTCGGCGGCGAAGAGGGCGGAGGCGGCGCCGCCGGGGAAGCCGTTGGCGAGGGTGAGGGGCGTGGCTGGCGTGTTCGACACGCGGACGCTTTTTGACAGCGGGGCTTGTTGGGCCATTTGCATGGCGATGGGCTGATAGATGGACGTGTCGTAGTAGATGCCGTAGCCGCCGCGGACGACTAATGACGAGGCCACGAGCGGGCGCCAGGAGAAGCCGAAGCGGGGGGCGATGTTGTTCTTATCGGGCTGGAGCGGGCCGCCGGCATTGACGAGGCGGCCGTACTTTTCGGTGGCGGGCGTCCAGTATTCCCAGCGCACGCCGTAGTTGAAGGTGAGGCCGGGATTGACGCGCCAATCGTCGTTGAAGAAGCTTTCGGTGATGGTGGCGCGGAGGTATTTGTCGGCGTTGCCGAAGGCGATGGAGCTCGTGTCGGGGATGCCGAGGAGGAAAGCCGCGACGTCGTTATTGGCGGCTGTGCCGTTGAAGGCGAAGCTGCCGCGGGGGTCCTGCTGCGAGAGCACGTTGAACTGCTGACGGCGGTGGACGGCGCCCATGGAGATGTTGTGGCCGCCGCGGTTGTAGAAGGCGTCGGCGTTGTAGGCCATGGTTTGGTTGCGAGTCAGGGAGGACTGGGCGTCGAAGAGCGGGGCGATGCCGCTGGCAAAGGTGAGCGAGGGCGGGCCCCAGTTGGCGGGGTCCTGATTGTTGCCGGTGATGCCGGCTTCGGCGGCGATGTTGCGGCGGTTGGCGAAGAAGGGATTTAGTTCGTCGCGCTGGCGGCTGTAGGTGGCGGAAAGGTTGACGAAGAAGCGGGCGTGGATGGTGCGGCGGTAGGCGAAGGACGTGTTCAAGCCGAGGGCGCGGCCGGTGTCGAGGAAGCCGTAGAGATTGGTGTTCGACAGGCGGGTGGAGTTCAGATTGAACGTGCCGGAGAAGTAGTTTTTGCGGCGCTGTTTGTTGACGCGGGTTTGGAGGTCGTCCTGGTTGACGCCGCTGACGATGGGGGTTTGGAAGTTGTAGCGGGTGCTGCCGGTGAAGTTGGGGTTTGGGAAGAGGGTCAGCAAGACGCGGGCTTGGGGGGAGATACGGGTGGCGGGGATCTGGGCGTTGGGGAAGGGGGTGTTCGACAGGGGGTCGAGGGGGGCGATGGGGAACGTGCCGGCGCGTTGCGCGGCGGTGGGGACGAGGCCGGACTGGGTGATGGCGTTGGTGTTGCGGGTCCACTGATAGTTGATGGTGAACTGGGGGCCGTTGCGCGGGAGCCACTTGGGAATTTTGATGGGGCCGCCGAAGGCGAAGAGGCCCTGGACGCGGCTGTAGTCGGGCTTGGGGGTGTCCTGTCCGGTGACGGAATACGAACGGGCGTCGAAGGCGGCGCGGTTCAGGAGCAGGCCGAGGCTGCCGTTGTACATGGACCGCTGGCCGCGGCGGAAGTTGCCGAAGGCGGGGAGCTGGGCGAAGGGGGAGGCGGCGCCGTTGTTGACGCTGCCGTTGATGAGCTGGCCATCGGCGGCGCGTTGGGCGGCTTCGGGATCGGCTGCCGGGGCCTGGGGCTTGGCGGGGGCGGGCGTGGAGGCGGCGACTTCGGGCTTTACGAAGGGACTTTTGTTGGCTACGGTGACGGCGGCGGGCTTTTCGCGCGGGGCGAGTTCGAGTTCCCAGGTGGCGGGGGCGGATGGGTCCTTCATTTCGCGGCGCTGCGGGGTGAACAGCTGCATATCGACACGGAGGGTCCAGGGGCCTTCGGGGAGGGCGAGCGTGTAGGCGCCATTCGCGTCGGTGATGGTGGAGAGGGACTGGCTGGGGCGCTCCGCGGTGACGGTGACGCCGGGCACGGGGAGCCCGCCGAACGTGACCGTTCCGCGGTGCTCCGCCGCGCCGAGCGCGAGCGCGGTTGTCAGCAGGAAGACTGCTCGCAACATGGGGCTAATTTTCGGTGGGCTTGGTGGCGCTGTCGATGATCATGATTTCGACGGGGCCCTTGGTGGATTCCAGCTTGAGGCCGAGCTGTTCCTGTATGGCGGTGAAGATGGACGGACCGCTGTTATCGGACTGGGCGATGGCTTCGGGGGGTGGCGGGGCGCCGCCGAAGGGGCCGCCTCCCTGCCCCGGTTCGGGGGTCCAGCGGAGTTCGACGTCGAAGGCACCTTGGATGCCGGTTTTATCGATGACGGGACGGCCGAGTTGTTGGGAGAGCAGTTGGGCGAGGCCGGCCATGGTGGTGCCCTGGAGGTTGGCCTGGCCGCGGCCGATGCGCATCATCTGGCGTCGTTGGGGATCGCTTCCCGCAGGGGTTTCCGCGGCCTTCATCTTGTGCGGGCCTTTGCCGGCGACGAGGGCGTAGACGGGCATTTCCTTGGTTTCTTTGTGGAATTTGAGCAGGAAGCGCTCGTCGAGGAGGGACTGGAGCATGGGGCGGAAGGTTTCCGGCGAGACGCGTTCGGTGGTGGCTTCGGCCTTGGCGTTGACGTCGAAGCGATCGGTGGCGAGCCAGCCGGGGCCGCCGGTGACTTGGAAATCCTTGATGTTATAGGCCCGCGTGATCAGCATGCGCAGAGTGGCGCCTGTGGCGGAGAAACCACCGCCGGGGAGGATGCGGAACATGACGCGGTTGTCATTTTCGGCATTGGGCTTGATGGTGGCGACTTCGAAGGTTTTCTGGGCGAAGAGCGACGCGGCGGCGAGGGCGAATAAAACGGTTGGGCGTATGGCCATATTCCGTTATACGTCGATCGGGGGAAAAGTTCCCGAAATTCGTTAGCGGCGATTGCCCTCGGGATGGTATTCCTGGACGAGCTGTTCCTGGCGGCGGGTGCGGCCGTTGGCGGGGTGGATTTCGCAGCAGAAGCCGGTGGCCTGATCGCGGCTGTCGCGGAGGTGTTCGAGAAGCGTGGCCTGGATGTTGTCGGTCTCGCCGATGAAGAGCCAGGCGCGAGCGTTGGAGATGCCGTAGACACCGGAGGCGGTGGGGGCGTAGGCGCGGATAGAGAAGGCGTTGAAGGTGCGGGGGAGAGCGGGATCAAAGGGCATTTATTTTTCTTCTGTCGCGGATTTCGGCGAAGCGGGGGTCGGCGCCAATGAGGCGACGGACCTGATCGGAGAGCTCCTGCCAGTCGCGGATGTAGTAGGCGGCTTCGTCGTGAGCCAAGGCTTCGGCGCGCTTCTCTTCGACGATATGGATGAGGGCGAGGGTATCGGCGGCGGCCTGGCCGGATTGGCGGGCGGCGACTTCGCGGAAAGCGGTGGCAACGCGGGCGAATTCGGCATCGACGCGGGGGCGGATTTGCTCGGCCCATTCGATTTGATTGGGGGTTCCGGTCATTGGGCGTTGTCGTGACGAAGGTCGCGGGGGTGGCCGGTGATTCGCAGGTAGGGGAAGCCGAGGAAGCTATGCGTGGAGACGCTGTCGATTTCGACGGCGTTGCAGCCGTGGCGGAGCACGTCGGCCTGGAGGCGGGCCATGGCGGTTTCGAACATGGTGGCTCCGTTGAAGCCATAGGCGATGGTGGCGAGGGCGGGCGCGCGGAAGGCGAAGGTCCAGCCGGTGGCGGCGAGGCGCTGCTCGCGGAGGAGGGGCGTTGTGGATTGGGCGACGCTGGACCAGCCATCGGGGCGCGTGCCGGGTTCGATGACCCAATCCGGGGGCAGGGCGGTGCCGGGGGCGAAGAGCATGGTGCCGATGGGGATACTCATGGCCGGAAGCTCGATTTGTTGGTGGCGCGGGCTTTTTCGAGAGCGACGCGGGTTTCGGTGTCGAGCTTGCGCTGGAGGGCGTCGGCGCGCTCGGGAGCCTCTTTGGTATCGAGCTTTTCGGCGGCGACGATGGCGGCGGCGGCGAGCGAGTCGAGCTGTTTCGATCGCAGGATGAGGGCGAAGCTGGTTTGATCGCCGGTGCGGACGAGGTCGTAGATGTAGGCGGGGTTCTCCCAGCGGGCGAGGACGCGGGCAACGTCGCCGTAGATCGATTTCATGGGGATATCGGCGGTGGGCCGGGTGGCGGCGCCATATGTTGCCGAGATGGAGTCGATCATGTCGGCGGTGGACATGCCTTCGGTGCGCTGGCGGTCGTAGGTGACAACGATCTGGAAGAGCTGGCCGTTGTAGAAACGTAGCAGGCCATCGCGGACGGAGCCAAACTTCGCGGAGTCAACCTGCGAGTAGGCGCCGGGCTCCCAGTCGAACTCTTCGATACGGGCGGGCCGCGTGTGGACGGTGCGGACACCGGACATTTTAGTGCCGGCGAGTTTGGCGGTAGCTTCCACGCTACTGCCAAAGGCGAAGCCACGATAGACGGCAAAATCAGCGGCGGGCGAAATACTCGCCGCCAGCAGCAGCCCGATAACGGGCATACCGAAAAACACCATGGCAACCTCCCCGGCTGTCGCACTTGGCTAAGACGGGGGGACCAGACCGGCCGACTTAGCCTAGGCGGTCTGTGGGTGGGCAATGGCGCCCAGACGTACCTAGTCTGGGCGCGCGGCGCACGGGTGTCAAGGGGGGAGTGCCGGATCAGCCTTGGCGAAAGACGCCTAGCAGGGATCCGAAACCCTTACGGATTCGAGTCCAGGCGGATTCAGGGACTTCGACCGGCTGACCTATTTCGTCAAACAAGGGCACCGTAGATACTAACTCCGGAGAAACGGGGGCGGACTCTGCAGAGTTAACGCTTGTAACGGGTGCGGGAAGCGGCGCGGGAGTAACTGGGTGAAAGGCCTGACCGGCGCGGGCACGGGCCGCGGCTTGCGAACGAACGGGGCGCATTTCGGAGGCATGATACACCGGCGGATACTGGATGGCTTCGCCCTGTTGGGCCTGGTCGACAATCGCCTTGGACCAGCTAAGGCGCGTCGTGGAGCGGACCTCCAGCTTTTCAGTATTTCCGGGCATTGCGGGCAGAATGGGCACCGTCCGAGGCATGGCGGCGGCGTCTGCCGCGGGGCGGCGTGAGTCGGGGCGCCGCCGTGGAAGGCCAGGCATCTTCGGACGTTCCGAGTGAGGCTTATGCATTTGACTATGCAGTCAGTCTAGCAACTTACGCTGAATCTATACCGGGACTAATCACCTAGCACTAACCACGATTCGTCCTATTTGCAGTAGGCCATCAGGGGTAACAAGCGCACTGCGCACAGAAATATTCACACGCGGCACGGGGGCCTATTTGTAAAGACAGGTGGCGTTGTCGGCGGCCACGAAGTAGGGCTTGAAATTCTTCGCGGTCCGGTCCATGCAGCCCTTCAGATTCAGCAGGCGAACGTTGCGAAACTCGACGGGGTGGCTCTCCGATTGCAGGCCGATGTAGCCATCGCGCAAGGGAGTGCCGTCGACTTTGATGGCGGAATCGAAACGATTGGCGACGCCGCCGCCGATTTCGGGGCGCTCGTATTCGAGGACGGTTTCGCCTTCGACCTTGTGGCGAACCTTGTCGCCGCCGAGCACTTCCACTTCGACGCTGACCCACTGCGCGGCGGGGTATTTCTTTGAAGTGGAGTTGACACAATGGGGCTTCACCATGGCGCCCTTCATATAAATCTCGGTACCGGGGGTGCAGGCGTTCATGGTGGGGCGGGCGAGTTTGCCATCGTTGGCCAGGAATTGGGCTTCGACGGAGATGGGCCAATCCTGGTCTTTGAGGATGGACTCGGGGGATTGCGAGTGGACCATGACGCCGCTATTCAGGCGCGCGTAATTGGGGCCATCTTTCATCTGTTCGCCGGTGAAGCGGTACTCGAGGGCGAGACGGTAGTGAGAGAGTTTTTGTTTGTAGAAGAGGTGGGAGAAGCGGGCGGAGAATTTATCGTACTTGTCGTAGGAGACCTGGATGACGCCGCCGGGGGCGACACGGAAAGTGTCGCCATAGTTGTCGCCCAATTCGTGGCCGGCGATTTTGATGACCCATCCATCGAGGTTGAAGCCGTTGAAGAGATTCACCCAATCCTCCTGGGCGGATGCGGCGAGGGAGGCGAGGGCGAGAACCAAAACAGAACGGCGCGGAAATGTCATACCGAGTCATCGTATCGCAGCGGGCAGCGGCTGGCCCCCGCCGCCGTGGGTGACTGTGATACTGTGCAGTCAACGCCCAGACCGGTTTGTATCAGCCCCCGGCCATGGGTTCAGGGTTTATTGAATTTCAGAGGTCAAATTATGTCTATAAACTTGCGCCAAGTGGCGCTTTGCCTCGCTCTCTGTGCTGCCTCGTTGTTTGCGCAGTCCGAGCGGGGAACGATTACGGGCACGGTTCGCGACGCCTCCGGCGCCGTGGTTCCTGATGCCAAAGTCCAACTCACCAACACACAGACTGGCGTTAATTTCACCGCGCCGTCCAACGCCAATGGCGAATACACAGTGCCCCAACTCCAGGTGGGCACCTACACGATCCGCGTGGAAAAGCAGGGCTTTCGCCCGGCCAGCATCACGGGTCTCGTGCTAAACGCTTCGGCCACAGTTCGCGCGGACGCGACTCTCGAGGTCGGCACTTCGGTGCAGGCCATCGAGATTTCGGCGAGCGCGTTGGCGCTGTCGACAGAGAATGCCAAATCGAGCGTGACGATCGACAACAAGCTTGTCGACGAACTTCCGCTCGTCGTTGGCGGCACGATGCGCAGCCCGTTCAATCTGGCGACGATGACGCCGGAAGCCAAGAACGTGGGCGGCGACAACGGATTCATTCTCGGCGGCGGTCAGGCTGCCGGCTACGGAACGAATCTGGATGGCATCTCCGCCAACACCACACGCGCACTGACGCAGAGCTGGGTGGCGGTGAATGCGCCGTCGATCGAAGCCATCACCGAATTCACGGTGGATACGAACGGGTTCAAAGCCGAGTTCGGTCAGGCAACGGGCGGCATTATGAGCTTTGCCTCAAAGTCCGGCACCAACAATATTCACGGCACCGTCTACGAATTTCTTCGTAACAACGCGATCGACGCGAACAACTTCTTTAACAACGCCCGCGCCATCGCCCGGCCTATTTATAAGCAGCACGACTACGGCTTTTCGGTGGGCGGCCCGGTTGTGATTCCGAAACTTTACAACGGCAAGAACAAGACGTTCTTTTTCGCCAGTTACGAAGCCTTCCGGAACCGCGAAGGCGCCACTGGCGCGCAGCGCACGGTCCCCTCGCCCGAGATGTACAACGGCGACTTCCGCAACTGGGTGAATGCGGCCGGGGCACAGATCCCGATCTACAATCCCCTCACACAGACCACGAACGCAGCGGGCCTTGTGACCCGCCAGCCGTTCCCGAACAATCAGATTCCGGCCAGCAACTTCGATCCGGAAATCGTGAAGGCTCTGGGTGTGTTCCGCAGCGGCACCGTTCCTGTTCCGAACAATGGCGCCGCCCCCGGAACCGTCGGCTACGTGCAGAACAACTACCTGGTCACGTCCGGAACGGTTGTCCGCCCGAACACCAAGTTCAGCGTGAAGGGTGACCATGTCATCAACGACAAGCACCGGATCTCCGGATACTGGGGCTACAACCGATCCTTTGAAAACCCGGGCCCGAACGGCCCGGCCGACCTGCCGGGATTGTTTGTGAACTACAACGACACGCGCCGTCCGTCGGACGTATTCCGGGGCAGCTGGGATTGGAACATCACGCCGACCATCTTCAACCACTTCTACGGCGGCGGCAACAACTGGAAGGAAAATCACGATCCGCCGCAGGCCACCGTGCTGAGCGGAATCAAATGGAAAGACCGGTTCTGTGCCATCAATGTGGCCGATTGTGACCAGAACCTGGTGAACATGAACTTCTCCAATGGCTACAGCCAATGGGGTGGCCGCGCCAATAACGGCTCCGAAAACTTCATCAAGCAGTTCGCCAACGACGTGACGATTATCAAGGGCAAGCACACCATCAAGTTCGGTGGACAGGCCATGTATCAGTACTACAACGGCTTCGGCCGCCAGTGCGTCTCCGGTTGCATGACGTTCGACTTCAAGCACACCGGCCGCGGCCAGGGCGACACGAACTTCACCACCGCTGGCGGCAGCCCCATCGCCTCCATGTTGCTGGGCTATGCCTCCAATGGCGTTGCGGAAACGGTTCGCTACATCGGCCAGCAATGGCCGTCGTATGCCGGCTTCGTACAGACCGATTGGCGCGTGAAGCCGAACCTGATGTTAAATCTCGGCATTCGCTGGGAGACCATGCTGCCGCCCACCGGCGAGAACGACCACTGGAGCGACTTCGCTCCAGATCGCCCGAACCCGCTGGCTGGAAATATTAAGGGCGCGCTGATTTACGCCGGGACAGGGGAAGGCAAAGAGGGCACACGCACGTTGGCCGACTCCAACTTTTACAATTTCGGCCCGCGCTTCGGCATGGCCTACACCCTCAAAGAAAAGACGGTGATTCGCGCATCAGCGGGTTTGAGCTACGGCAACATCACCACGGTTACCGGGTCCACGCACCAGCGCGGCTTCACATTGGGACTAGACTTCCCCGACCAGAGCAACGGGAACACGCCGTCGTATTTGGTGAGGAATGGGTTGCCCGCCTGGTCGGCGCCGCCGTTTATTAACCCCAGTTTCGCCAACCGCGACTCCATGCCGTGGTGGCAGGGCAAGGAAGCGACCCGGCCGCCCGCCTTTGTTTCGTGGAACCTGTCGCTCCAACGCCAGTTGTCTCCGACGATGGTGATGGAGACCTCCTATAACGCCTCGCTCGGGTCCGGTCTGCAGGCTGGGCTGCTCAACTACAACCAGCTCAACCCGCAGTTCCTGACGCAGTATGGGGCCACATTGTTGAACTCCCGCTTTGACTCACCGGCGGCGATAGCGGCGGGCATTCGCGCGCCGTACCCGTCCTTCGGCGAGCCGTCCGGCTTGCGTGGAACCGGTGGCTGGGGGAACCAGGCAACCGTCGGCCGCGCACTGCGTCCGTATCCGCAGTACAACGCCATCGACACCGCTAACGGTGGCGGTGACCACTCGGGTCACTCCTCCTACCATGCGGCAATGATCCGCTTTGAGAAGCGCTACTCTGGCGGTCTGCAGTTCCAGACCTCCTATGTATTCTCGAAGATTCTTACCGATGCCGACAGCTACTGGGTCGGCGGCGCGGCGATGGATCATTTCAACCGCGGCCTGGAGAAGTCCATCGGCCAGTTCGACGTTCCGCACAACTTCAAGATCGGCACCGTTTACGAGCTGCCGTTCGGGAAGGGCAAGCGATTCCTGGCTGGCGGCGGCCCGGCGGGCTGGATCCTCGGTGGCTGGCGCGTTTCTGGAAACGCCTACTACTCAAGCGGCCTGCCGCTGGGTTTAAGCACCAGCAATTCCATGCCGCTATTCAGCGGCGGTCTGCGTCCCATCATCTCCACCTACGATGGATGGCGCCCGGCCCCCAAGAACGGGGATTTCGATCCGTTCGTGGATCGCTCCGTGCAACCGGCCAGCTTTTTCCCGGCCCAGCCGGCGAACACCTTCGGCAATCAGACCCGCTACAATCCGAAGTTCCGCCAGTTCGGCAACTACAACGAGAACATCTCTGTTTCCAAGACCTTCCAGATCAAGGAACAGATCCGGCTCGACCTGCGCGGCGAAGCGTTCAACGCCTTTAACCGCGTCCGTTTCGGCACCGGCAGCCTGCAACTCCAGAGCAACCAGTTCGGCCAGCTCACCGGGTCGGGTGACCTGTTGAACTCGCCGCGCTCGATGCAGGTGGCGTTGAAGCTGTACTTCTAGACAACAATCGCAACCAACCGCGAAGGGCGCCCCTCACCGGGCGCCCTTCGTGCGTTTCAACCTGGATTGTAGAATAGAGCAGTCCCACTCATCCGTAAGGAATCCGCCTTTTGACCGAACGCAAATCCTGGGCCCTGGATATGTTCCTGATCGCCGCTGTTGCGGCGGCCATGATCTGGCCGATTTTCAAGACCAAGTATTACGACAACTGGATGACCATCGACTCGACGTTCATCGCCGATGGCCACTATCTCTCCGAAAATCTCCCGCACCCCGGCTGGCAGCCGCTTTGGTATGGCGGCACGCGGTTCGATTATGTGTATCCGCCGGCCATCCGTTACGGCACCGCCATCATCGCCAAGGTGACTGGCGTCGTCGCCGCCAAGGCATACCACATCTACACGGGCTTCTTCTATTCGTTGGGAATCGCCTTCATTTACTTCCTGGTTCGCGTCGGGTCCGGCTCCCGACTCTACGGCTGGGCCGCGGCGCTGGCGGCTGCCACGGTCTCGCCCGCGATGCTGTTCATGCTTCACATCCGCGCCGACGTGTACCCGCATTTCGCGCAACGGCTCAGCGTGCTGGTGCGCTACGGGGAAGGGCCGCATATGACGGCGTTCGCGATCCTTCCACTCGCGCTGGGCCTCGCGTGGCATGGGCTCCGGGCCGGGCATACGCGCTGGCTGGCCGCGTCGGCCATTGCCAGCGCCGCCGTCGTGTCCAATAATTTTTACGGCGCCACCTCGCTGGCCCTGTGGTTCCCGATCCTATGCTGGGCCGTGTTCACCGAAACGCGCGACTGGAAGCTGTGGCTGCGGGCCGCCGCCATTGCCGCGCTGGCCTACGGGCTGTGCGCCCTCTGGCTCACGCCGTCCTTCCTCCGGATCACCTCCCGGAATCTGGCCATCGTTTCGCAGAAGGGGTCGCTGTGGTCGATCCAACTCGCGCTCGCGGTCGCGGTGGTTTATCTGGCAGCCACTTGGTTTCTGGCCCGGCGCGGCGCCAAGCCGTGGACCATCTTCGTACTCGGCGTGGCCACGTTTTGTTCGCTAAACACGCTCGGCCAGTATTACATCAACTTCCGCGTGGCCGGCGAACCGGAGCGGCTGATCCCGGAGTTGGACCTGTCGCTGATCCTGCTATGCGGCCTCGCGCTCCATGCGCTGTGGACCCGATTCCCCGGCCGCGTGCCGCGCGCCGCTGTTGCCGCTGTTGCCCTGGCGGCGGTTTTAATCCCCGGTTCCTACTACATAAAAAAACCATGGCGGCACCTGCAGCGGACGTCTGAATACAAGCATTTACTGGAGTATCAGATCGCCGATTGGGTGGCCACGAACCGGCCTAACACCCGTTCCCAGGTCACCGGCACCGTTCGATTCTGGTGGAACGTCTGGACCAACAACGCGCAAATCGGTGGCGGTTCCGAACAGGGGATTACCAATATCAAAGTCATGGATATGTTCTGGAGGCTCGTGTTGGGAGAAGATGCCAAGACCGACATCCTCTGGCTCAAATCTTTCGGCGTCGACAACCTGGTCGTCAACGACAAGACATCCAAGCTGCTACTCTGCGATTTCGAGCATCCCCACAAATTCATCGGCGCGCTGCCGGTGCTGTGGGAAGACGGCAAGGGCAACTGGATCTACGGCGTCCCCCGCAAGCACCCGGGGATCGCGCGCGTCGTCGACTCGGCAAGCTACGCCAAGTCCCGCTTCCCGACGTGGCCCGACGACATCGAAGCACTGCAGCAGTACGTCGACACGCTGGAGAACCCGGCCACTCCCGCCGCTCAGTCCGCGTGGCTGAAATCGGACACGCTGGAGGTCACGGCCGAGACGGCGCAGGGCCAATCCCTGGCGTTGCAGATGGCCTATGACCCCTACTGGCGCGCCCGCGAAAACGGGCAGGAGTACAAGGTTTCCGAGGACGTCTATGGGCAGGTTCGCATCGACCTGCCACCGGGGACGCACAAGATTGAACTGCACTTCGACACGCCGCTGGAGAACCAGTTGGGCCGTGCTGTGTCGGTCCTTTCCCTCGCCCTCGTGGCGTATTTATTGAGCCGGAAGAAGTAGCGGACCTACTTCACCTTCTTCACTTTCCATTCGATCACCTGCCCCTCGCCGCCCTGCCGTTCGGCCGTCAGCGTCATCGCGTCCACGCCGTCCACCTTGAACGTGAACACGCGTTCCATCGACCCATTCGGCCCTTCGGCGGAACCCCGCCATTCGCCGGCCACATCGGCCACCATCATCGCAACCGCACTCGCCATCAGCAAAAGCAGTTTCTTCGTAGCGCCCCGATTCGATCCGATATCCTGTTGTCGATGCCCACTCGTCCCAACGTCGCCATCGTTCTCAACGTCTGGTTCCCTAATTCGCACGCCGATGTATTCCTAAGCCGCTTACTGGAAGGCTACCGCCTGAACGGCATCAGCCACCGCCCGCGGCTGAACACGGTGAGCTTCTATGTCGACCAGTTCCCCACCAACGACATGGCGCGCGAACAGGCGCAGGAGTATGGCGTGCGCATCTGCCAATCGGTGCGGGAGGCGCTCTGCCTGGGTGGCGAGAAGATCGCCGTCGATGGCGTGGCCGTCATCGGCGAGCACGGCAATTATCCGCGCACCCCGCGCGGCAATTTCATGTACCCGCGCAAGAAGCGATTCGACGAAGTAACCGCGGAGTTCCAGCGCACGGGCCGCGTGGTGCCGTTGATGAACGACAAGTATTTCGCCTACGACTGGGCCGACGCCCGCGCCATGTACGACCGCGTCAAGCGCGACCGGATCCCGTTCTTCTGCGGCTCTTCCCTGCCCCTGACGTGGCGGCGGCCGGCGCTGGAATTCCAGCGTGGCATCGAGCTGGACGAGGTGTTGGCCGTATCGTTCTCCGACCTGGAAGAGCACGGCTATCACGCCATCGAACTGCTGCAGGCCATGGCCGAAAAACGCAAGGGCGGCGAGACCGGCATTGCCGAAATCCGCTACGCCGAGGGCGAGTCCGTGTGGCAGGACAAGAGCTGGTCGCGCGAGCTGCTGGACGCCGCGCTGAAGCACCGCGTCAACCATGTGCCCAAATCGAATGAGCCCGATCAGGCCATCTTCGTCCGCTATCGCGACGGGCTGAAAGCCACCATTCTGAACCTTAATACGCAAGCCCGCGACTACCTCTTCGCCGCCCGCGAAAAGTCGGGCAAAGTGCACTCGAGCTGCTTCTACATTCAACTCTACGTGCACAATCACTGGGGCTTTATGGTGAAACATTTTGAGGATCTGGTGTTGAGCAAGCGGTCCCCCTATCCGCCGGAGCGAACGCTGATGGCCAACGGCATCATGCTAGCCGGATTAGACTCGCGCCTGGACGGGCACAAATGGCTGCCCACCCCCCACCTGGACATCCGCTACTGACGGTGCTGCTATGGGGGCAGGAGGTTCCTCTCATGCCCTTCCTGCTCTTTTTATTGACTGCTCTTTTCTGCCCCGCGCAAACCGCGCCCGATGGCGAAGAACTCGCGCTCCGCACCGATCCCGCCTGGCAGCAGTTGGTCGTCGTCCTTTCCAACGGCCGGCGCGTCACCTATCAACGCGCGGACGTAAAGACGGTTCTCTACGTCGGGGGCGACTTCACCAGCACCTTCACCGGCGGCACCGTGCTCACGGGCGAAGCCCACGCCAACGGCCGCAATTGGCCCTTTAAGATCCGCATCACCAACCATACGCCGGCCAACGGTGCCATCGTTGGCGAGATCACCTGGACATCGCTCAGCAGCGTCCACCGCATCCGCGGAAAGCTGTCCGGCAACACCCTTACATTCGAAGAAACCGAAGCCATCCGCGCCGGCGGCGCACACCTGCATTGCACCTACTCGATGACCCTGTCCTCCACCGGCGCCAAGGGCACCTGGATCGACCCAGCTGACAACAGCCGGGGCACTATCGTCATCAACAACAAATAGCTACAATCGACCCATCGTGCGATTTTTGCTACTCCCCCTCACCGCGCTGCTCTGCCTTGCGCAGAGCCCGGCCGGCTACAACGGCATCTGGTATTTCAACCAGCCGTCCAAAGACCAGTACGTCTACAAATACAGCGGCGGCTTCGCCACCTACCCGCAGCAGCAGTCGCCGATCGCCATCTACGCGCCAGCCGTGCACAAGACGTTCTTCTGCTACGGCGGCGCGCGCCCCGGCGAACAGCGCCTGCTGCAGATGGTCTCCTACTACGACCACAAAACCGGCATGGTCCCGCGCCCCACGATGCTCATCGACAAGGCCACCGAAGACGCCCACGACAATCCCGTCATGTCCATCGACGACAAGGGGCACATCTGGATCTTCTCCAACGCCCACGGCACTGCGCGCCCGGCCTTCATCCATCGCAGCAAAAAGCCCTACGACGTGGCCGCGTTCGATCTCGTCACCACCACCAACTTCTCCTACGGACACCCGTGGTACGTGCCCGGCCAGGGCTTCCTGTTCCTCCACACCATCTATGCCGACAAGGGCCGCGGCCTCCGCTGGTCCACCAGCGCCGACGGCCGCACGTGGAGCGAATCCTATCCGCTCGCCCGCATCGAACTCGGCCACTACCAGATCACCGCTCACGCCGGCGCCCGCACTGCCAGCGTCTTCAACATGCACCCGGCGCCCCTCGGCCTCAACGCCCGCACGAATCTCTACTACGTCGAAACGTCAGATATGGGCCGCACCTGGAAGACTGTCGACGGCAAAACAGTGCAAACGCCGCTCACCGAAAAACGCAATCCCGCCCTCGTCCACGACTATCAATCCGAAGGCCGCCTGGTGTACCTGAAGGAGGCCGCCTTCAATAACGACGGCCATCCGGTGATCCTCTACATGACCAGTGCCGGGTACGAGTCCGGCCCCAAGAGCGACCCGCACATCTGGCATACGGCCCGCTGGACCGGCACGCAGTGGGAGATCCGCGAGGTCACCCGTTCCGATCACAACTACGATTTCGGCGCGCTGTGGATTGAACCGGACAAGACGTGGCGCATCATCGCGCCCACGCTCCCCGGCCCCATTCCCTACACCACCGGCGGCGACATGGTGATGTGGACATCCAAGGACATGGGCCATTCGTGGCGTTCCAAACGGCTCACGCAGTCCAGGGAATTCAACCATACCTACGCCCGCAAACCCGTCAACGCGCACCCCGATTTCTACGCGCTCTGGGCCGACGGCCACACGCTCCACCCCTCGGACTCGTCGCTCTACTTCACCAATCAATCCGGCACGCGCGTCTATCGCCTGCCACGTATAATGTCTTCGGAGTTCGCCAAACCGGAACGCGTCCAATGAAACTGTTGCTCTTCACCGCCGTCGCTCTCTCGGCCCAAATCGCCGACTACCCGGCGGACACGGTCGCCGCCCTTCCGGTGAACTATACCGACGCCAACGCGGGTTCGTATACGCTGCCGGATCCGCTGATTAACGCGGCCGGTAAGCCCGTTCGCGACGCCAAAGCCTGGGCTAAGCGCCGCACCGAAATCCTCCACCTGTTCGAGGAACTGCAGTTCGGCCGCACGCCGCCCGCGCCAAAGAAAATCCGTTTCGACGTCTTCGACAAAGGTACGCCCGCGCTCAACGGCAAGGCGCTCCGCAAACAGGTCACCATCTACTTCGGCCCCAACAACGACGGGCCGAAAATGGATTTGCTGGTCTATACACCGGCCAACGCCGCCAGCCCCGTCCCGCTTCTACTCAACGCCGGCTTCTCCGTCAACTCAGCCGCCGTCGAAGACCCCGGCATCCGCCCCGGCCTCATCTGGAATCGCGAAAAACAGCACGTGCCCGTGCCGCCCGGCCGCGGCTTCGGCCGCATCAAAGTGGAGACCTTCCTCGACGCCGGATTCGGCGTCGCCACCGTCTACTATGGCGACATCGATCCGGACTTTAACGGCGGCATCGCGCACGGCGTCCGGTCCCTGTTCCCCGCCCCGAAGTCCGATGAATGGGGCACCATCTCCGCCTGGGCCTGGGGCCTGTCGCGCGCGCTCGATTACCTGGAAACGGACAAGCACGTGAACGCGAAGAAGGTGGCCGTCACCGGCGTCTCCCGCCTCGGCAAGACCGTGCTCTGGACCGGCGCCCACGATCCACGCTTCGCCATGGTCATCGCCAGTTGCTCCGGCGAAGGCGGCGCAGCGCTCTCCCGCCGCAACTACGGCGAGACCATCGCCCACCTCACCGCGCCCACCCGCTACCCCTATCAGTTCGCGCAAAACTACAGCAAATACGCGCAGAATCCGAACGCTTCGCCCATCGACGCACACATGCTCATCACGCTCATCGCCCCGCGCCCGTTGCTATTGCAGACCGGCACGACCGACAAATGGTCCGACCCGAAGGGCGAGTATCTCGCCGCCCTCGCCGCCGCGCCGGTCTACAAACTGCTCGGCCAAACCGCGCTCGCCGCCAAGGACGTGCCGCCCGCCGGAGAGACCGTCATGACCACCCTCGGCTACCACATGCACGCCGGCGGACACGGGATGGTACCGGCCGATTGGGACGTGTTCCTGAAATTCATGAAGGCCTACCTGCGATGATCTCCCGCCGCGCTCTGCTGCTGGCCGCCGCGGCGCCGTACCGCTGGCGCATGCCGGAGGAAACCGCACCCCACAAACGCACCTGGATGACCTTTGGCGCGCATCAGAATATCTGGGGCGCGCGGCTCATCGCGGAGGTGCAACGAGAGATCGCCACCATCGCCGAAACCATCTCGCGCTTTGAGCCCGTTAGCATCCTCGTCGAGCCCACATTGCGGAGGGAGGCGCGGCAGTGGTTGCCCGCCACGGTGGAGCAAATCGCCGCCCCGCTCGATGATCTGTGGGCGCGCGACACCGCGCCCGTCTTCGTCCTCGGGTCCACCAAAACCAGGGCCGCCGTCGATTTCAATTTCAACGCCTGGGGCGAAAAGCAGCCGCACGATCGGGACGCCGAAGTGGGCTCGTTCATTGCGCGCCGCGCCGGCGCCGCGCGCCTGCAGGCGGAGCTCATCCTCGAAGCCGGCGCCGTCGAAGTCGATGGCCACGGCACCGCCATCATCGCCGAAAGTTGCACGCTCAATGACAACCGCAACCCCGGCGTCACCAAGGCGGATTTCGAACGCGCCATCCGCCCGCTCCTGGGCCTGGAAAAGATCATCTGGCTCCCCGGTGCCAGGGGCGGCTTCACCGATGGGCACACGGATTCATTCGCCCGCTTCGCCGCGCCCGGCGTCGTCCTCTGCAGCGACAGCCCCGCCCATCCCATCACGAAGGAACACCTCAAAATTCTGAAAACCGCCACCGATGCGACGGGCCGCGCCCTCGAAGTGGTGCCGCTGAAAGCTCCTTCGAAACCGCGCAACAAGTTCCAATCCAAGCACCTCGCCGCCAGTTATCTCGGCTTCTACGCCTGCAACGGCGCCATTCTCGCCCAGGAGTTTGGCGACGCCAAGTCCGACGCCACCGCCCGCGCCACGCTGCAAAAACTCTTCCCGACTCGCCAGATCATACCGCTCGCCTGCGACGCCCTCGCCGCCGGCGGAGGCACCATTCACCGCGTTACCCAACAGGAGCCCGCATGACCCGCCGCTCTCTCCTCCTCGCCGCCGCCGCACCGTCCACCCGCGTTCGCATCGCGCTCATGGGCGTCCGGGGCCGTGGCCGCAATTTGACCCAGGCCTTCGCAGCCATGCCCGATGTCGATATCGCCTACGTCTGCGACGTCGATTCCACCGTCGTCGAACCGGCCATGCAGCTCATCGAGAAATCGGGCCGCCGGCGCCCGCCGCTGGTCAGCGATATCCGCCGCTGTTTGGACGACAAAAACATCGACGCCATCGTCATGGGTACCCCGCTCCACTGGCACGCCCCAGGCACCATCCTGGCCTGCGCCGCGGGCAAAGATGTCTACGTGGAAAAGCCCGTCTCCCACAACATCCGCGAAGGCCGCCTGATGGTCGAAGCCGCCCGCCGCCATCGCCGCATTGTGCAAACCGGCACGCAACTCCCCAGCCTGCCCGTCACCCAGCGCTTCCACGATTATGTCCAATCCGGCAAGCTGGGCCGAGTGCTGATGGCCAAAGTGTGGAACGTGCAACTGCGCCGCAACATCGGCCGCAAGCCGGATGAACCCGTCCCCGCCGGGCTCGATTACGACATCTGGACCGGCCCCTTGCCGCCGCTCCCCTTCAACCGAAACCGCTTCCATTCCACCGTCAACTGGCACTGGCATTACGGCTGCGGCGAC
The DNA here is from genome assembly GCA_044358225.1 of Bryobacteraceae bacterium. GTDB lineage: Bacteria > Acidobacteriota > Terriglobia > Bryobacterales > Bryobacteraceae. Next base: position 18,947 of record JBIKOG010000042.1, read on the forward strand.
ATCGGCAACGATGGCGTCCACGAGCTCGATATCGCCCGCCGCGCGCTCGGCGTGGGGCTGCCGCAATCGGTCTCCGGCATGGGCAAGAAGATGTACTTCGATGATGACCAGCAGACGCCGGACACGATGAACATCACCTACGATTACGGCGACAAGATCATCCAGTACGAACAGCGTCTGTGGAACCCCTACGGCCTGGAGGCGTGCGACAACGGCCTCGCCGTCTATGGCGATAGAGCCGTCGCCCAGTTCGGCCACTTCCGCGGCAAAGAGTGGGGCTTCCGCGTCTATGACGACAAGCACAATCTCGTCCACGAGGACCAGCACGAAGGCGGCAACATCGACATGCCACACGCCCGCAATTTTCTCGATTGCGTGAAGTCCCGCGCCACACCCAAAGTCGAAATCGAAGAGGGGCATCTCTCCACCGCGCTCGCCCATTTGGGCAACGCCGTCGCCCGGACCGGCCGCGCCATTCGCTTCGACGCCAAGTCCGAATCCATCCCTGCCGACCGCGAAGCCAACGCGCTTCTCAGCCGCGCCTACCGCGCCCACTGGTCCACTCCGAAAGGCTAACTCATGCATCGCCGTACATTCCTGTTTGCCGCTCCGCTCGCCGCCGCCGCCGCCCCGGCCACCATCGACGTGGCCCTGCTCACCCAGGCCGATGGGCCGCATCTTTCCGCCTATCTCGAAGGCCTCGCGCTGGCGCCCGAAGTGGGAAAGGTGTTCGTGGCCGACTCAGCTGTCGAACCGGCCGCCCGCAAAGCGCTCGGCGCGAAGTTCGCCGCGTCGTATCCCAACGCCAAGGCCCTGCTCGCCGCGCACAAACCGCCGCTCGCGCTGATCCCGATGGAGGCGACTCTCGCCCCGCCCGTCATCCACGCCGCGCTCGACGCCGGTTGCCATGTGATGGCCGAAAAGCCCGCCTGCGTGCGCGCCGAAGACTTTGCCCCGCTGGCCGCCAAGGCAAACGCCAAGAAGCTGCATCTGAACCTAGCGTTTGCTAACCGCATCGACCCGACGTTCAAAGAAGCGCGCCGCATCATCCAAAGCGGCGCGCTCGGCAAGCTCTACGGCATGGAGATGCATCTGATTGCCGACCAGACGCGCCTCACCCGCCCGGCCTATCACAAGACATGGACCGCGCAGAAGGCCCGCGCCGGCGGCGGCCATCTCATCTGGCTCGGCATCCACTGGCTCGATATGGCCAGCTACATCACCGGCTCCAGGATCACGCAAATCGCCGGCTTCACCGGCAACGTGGGTGGCCAGCCCATCGACACGGAGGACTCCGCCGCCGTCACTTTCCGCTTCGCCAACAACACCTTCGGCACGCTCACCTCGGGCTATTACATCGACAAGAGCAAACAGGGATTCTTCAAGTTCTGGGGCGCGAAGGGGTGGCTGGAAGTCAATCAGGAACACCCGGCCGGCCCGCTGGCCTGGCAGATTTTCGGCCAACCCGAGCAGCGTTGGAAACCGACGGAACCGGCCGGCTACACGCCGTGGGTGCGCCACGTTGTTCGTATGGCGATGGGGCTGGAGGCGCCGGTGCTGACGGCCGACGAAAGCCTGCACGCATTGAAAACCGTCTTCGCCGCCTACCGCGCCGCGGAGAGCGGACGCACGCAGACGATCTAGGCGCCCGCGGGCGGGGCTTGTAATATTACATGCTACGCTGAAGCGGAGGGTGATGTGACCAACGTGCGGCAATGGCGAAAGCGATCCGGACTGACACAGGTGGAAGCGGCGGCGCTGCTGGGCGTGTCGCAACCCTATCTGTCACTTCTCGAAAACGGGACACGATCGGTCACGCCCGCGCTCGGCGAGCGCATGAAATCGGCCAGCGGGGGAGTAGCCCCGGAGACACCGGATGAGCGCTTTCGATCTCAGTTGCGCGCCCTGGGGTACCCCGGCTTTGCGCACCTTCCCCAGACGCGCACAAGGGCACGGCCAGACTCTGTTCTCGCGGCTGTCCTCGGGCAGTCCGATGTGGATCCGCGCGTGGTGGACGCACTGCCATGGATCGTCCGCGCCAACGTCCGCCAACTGGACTTTGAAGGACTCGTGCGTCAGGCCAAGCTACGGAATTTCCAGAACCGTCTCGGGTTCATTCTCCAGTTGGCTGGTGCCGATACTCCGGAAGCGCGTGTGGCTATTCACGACCTGCAGCGGGCTCGGCTGTTACAGGAAGACACTCTCTGCTGGGACTCCATGCCGGCCGCCACGCGCCAATGGATGCGCGTCAATCGGACCCGCCTTGCCCGGCATTGGAACATTCTGACGCGGCTTCGTGCCGAGGATCTCCACCATGCGGCGTGACGGTCCAGCGGAACCTTGGCTTTCGTTCCTGGACGACCTCGATGCCAGTTTAGGAGATCCCGTCGATCTGCATTGTATCGGCGGGTTTGTGGTGAGCCAGCACTTCGGATTCGCCCGTGAAACTGCGGATTTGGATGTCCTAACGGTCATTCCACCGGGAGCCGCGAATCGGGTCGCAGAAGTTGCTGGCAAGGCCTCGCCGCTTCGAATGAGGCACAAAGTCTACATCGACCACGTCACAATCTGCAGCTACCCGGACAGCTATCAATCCCGCTTGATTCGCGTGTTCCCGCTGTGGACGAAGGTGCGGCTTTGGGCGCTGGAGCCCCACGATCTGGCGCTCACAAAATTGGAACGAAGCAACGACCGTGATATCCGGGACGTCATGTTCCTGGCGCAGGCGGGCTTGATTACCAGAGAGACTCTGCTACAACGATTCGAGATGGAGTTGGAACCCTACCTGACCGGGCGCACGCCGACTTGGAACCGCTCGACGCTGCAAATGTGGATTTCGTCCTGTTGGACGGAATCGTGATAGAGGGACCATTCGGCAGATGGGCAACCACGAGAGATTTCGCTGGTGAACTATGCAAGCCGAGCCTGCTGGATTGCCTCGGACACCGTGAATGGAACATCGCAGCCAGGACAAACCGATCGACCGAAAACACAACGGACCCGGCGCGCGAGTTCCTCGTCCCGCGCGTCGAGTGCGATCTGGTGAACCCAGGAAATGTTCCCTGGTAACTCGTCCGGCTGGCAGGGATCGATTCCCTCCACAAACTCCGGTCTACTAACCGGGTCGTCGATCGAGGCGAAGTACCCGGCATCGCCGATTGTGAGATAAAGTTCCACCTCACACTGCGGGCACGATCCTTGCAATTCCCCAATATTCAGTTCACTCAACTCCTGGCCCCAAAACCGGTCCCCGGCCAAAATGATGGCGGAACTAGCCAAATCAACACGATCAGAACGGGATAGACCTTCGGATGAAGCTGTCGCGCGGGCAAGACGGTGGAGGGCTTCGATGGTGACTTCGAATCCGCGGATATCGAACTCCCCCGATGCGGCGATGCTGGCCGCAAGCGTGATCGGCATTACGCGGCTCTTGGGCTCCCATTCACCCGCCAACTCCAACAACCGAGGCAAAACGTGGGGGCTGGCCGTGTACGTCGTGCCTTGGTGACAGACCCTGCCCCATAGTTCTCCCCAGAGCTTCGACGACGGATCAGGAGAAAGTGCACTCAGAATATTGGGCAAGTCATCCGCGGCCCCAAAAGCATGGGACAGCCGACTCCATTCGACTTCGTTCATGACCGCCATGTTATCGGGCCGATCAACCGCGTCCCCCTCAAACCGCCACGCGAAAACCCAACCCATTCCGGACAAATTTCTCACTCAACCAATCACTCTCATTTGCCGTCGCATGGAACAGGTGAAACCGGTTGCGTCCCTTCCCGCTCGCCGCCACCCATTCATCCACATTGCCTACAATGTCGTAAACCCCGTACGCATTGGCGAACCCCGTCGAACCGGGCTCCTTCGGCGCCTTCTCCCCCGGCATCGCCACCACGGCCGGCCGCCACTCGTCCCCCCACCAAAACCGGCTCCGCGTCCCGCCAAGACAGGCGTACCGCCATTCCGATACCGTCGGCAGCCGGTACGCCCGCCCGGTCAAACGTGCCAGCCGCGCGCAGAACTCCACACAGTCATCAAACGCCACCATCTCCACCGCCTGCGCCGGCTCCCACCCGAACGGCGACTCCTTCCCCATCACCCGCACCGGCAGCGCCCGCTTCCGCTTCGGTAGCCGCGCCACCGCGTTCCACTGTTGATTCGTCACTTCATAGCGGCCCAATAAAAACGGGGACACCAGCGTCTGGCGTCCCCGTTCATCCATCAGACTTCCACCCGGAATCTGCACCAGTTCCAGCGGCGGAGCCCCATGCGGCAACCCGTCGGCGAACCCTTCCGCCGAACGCGTTTCCGATTGCGTGACCCGCCCTCGCGAATCAAACCCAATCGGAAACACGAACGGAAACGCCAGGAACGACCGCCGGGAACCGGGCAACTATTCCGCCGCCGGCTTCGGCGCCGCCGTCGGCCGCGCCACCAACGAACGCGCCGGCACGTTCACATCCACGGCCACGCGGAAGAAGTTGATCATCATCTCCTCCCAGCTCTGGTCGCCCCACTTCACTTCCGCCTTCGGGTCCGGATTGAACTTGTTGTTCGGCGTGTTGTCGTACGTGTTCAAGCCCTCAATCCGCGTGCCCTTCGGCAGAATCTTCCCGGCCGGCAACTCGTAGTTCAGCTGCCAGTTGAAATCCCACTTGATGCCCAGCAGCTTCTCTTCTTCACCCGTCGGGTAGACAGCCTTCATCAACGAAGTCTTGCCGCGCGCATGCATGTGGGGCTGCAGGTCCAGCAGTTCCACATCGGCGCCCAGCGTCAACGCCGCCTTCACCGGATAATCGTCGGCGCCCGGCGGAATCGCGAACCGGAAATTCTGCACCTGCATCATATGCACGCGCTGCTTAACCGGCTCCTTGGAAAACACGATCCCGATCTTCGACTGGTCCTTCGCCGTCTTGCCGTTCGCCGTATAGTGCATCTGGAAAACGACGTCCGTTCCCGCCTTCAGCAGCATCGCCTGCCCCGGCCGCAACTTCATCGGCAGCATGCCCGGCGCATACCCGGCCAGGAATCCGTCCGGACCGCCGCGGCCACCCTTCTTGGGTACGAACCCCTTCCGGACCGGCTCACCGGCCAACCACGCCGAACCCGGCTCCCGCAGGAACGCAATGATGTGGTGCACCTGCGCGCGGGCGCCCGGCCGCGCTTCGGCCATCGAAACCCATTTGTCTTCGGTCAGTCCGGTCGGCAGGATGTAATAGGTGTAGTCGATCGTCCCCGACGCGGCCACATCGAACGGCTCCGGCATTTCGATCACCAGGTCCGGCTGCGGAATCTGCCAGCCGTTGGTGAACACCGGGTTCGGCTTCGCCCCAGCGGCTTTGCCCTCCGGCGCGCCCTGGTCGGCCCACGCGGCGATCGTCTTCACTTCGGCCTCGCTCAACGACCAGTCGTTGGTGAACTTGCCGATATGCGGATCGGCGAACCACGGCGGCATGCGCTTGGTCAGCACGGCCTCCCGCATCGCCTTCGCCAATGGGCGGGCCTGTTGGTAGGTCTGCAGCGCAAACGGCGCCGCTTCTCCGGGTCGATGACATCCCTGGCACTTGGCCTGCAAAACAGGCAAAACGTCCTTGTGAAAGGTTACGGGCGCGGACTTACCGGTGTTAGCGGCAAATCCCAAAGCAGTCGCGAAGCAAAGTGCGAAAAGCAAACGCATATCTTTTCAATTTAGCAGAGCCCTACCCGTCCAAACCGAGCAGCTCCCCGCCCGGCCCCACATCCAGGTGGAGCGCCGCCGGCGTCTTGCCCAGTCCCGGCATCAACGACATGTTCCCCGCCACCGCCGTCACGAACCCCGCCCCGCCGCGAAGATACGCATCGCTCACCGTGAACTCAAACCCCTCCGGCGCGCCCAGCACTTTCGCGTTATCGGTGAACGAATACTGCGTCTTCGCAATGCACACCGGCAAGTGGCCGAACCCGCTCTCCTCCAGCTTCTTCAACTTCTTCGCCGCCGCCGTTTCAATCACCACCTCGCCCGCCCGGTACACCCGCCGCGCCACCGTCCGGATCTTCTCCGCCAACGGCATCGCCGGCTCATAGAGCGGCCGCGCGTCCCCACTGCCCGAAGCCATCACCAGCTCCGCCAGCCCGCGCCCGCCTTCCCCGCCTTGCCCGTACACATCGCTCACCGCGCACGGCGCGCCCAGCGTCGTTTCACAATATGTCCGCAGCTCCGCCAGCTCCGCCTCCGTGTCCCCGGGGAAGCGATTGATCCCGACAATCACCGGCACGCCAAACGCGCGCGTATTTTCCACATGCCGCGCCAGATTATCACGCCCAGCCGCCGCCACCGCGCGCACGCTGGCCACCAGCACCGCAACGTCCGGCCGCAACCCGCTCGCCGGCATCACGATATCGAAGAACTTCTCCGCGCCCAAGTCCGCCGCGAACCCCGTCTCGTTCACCACATAATCGGCCAGCCCCAGCGCCATGCGGATCGATGCCACGCTCGCCGTCCCGTGCGCGATATTCGCAAACGGCCCGGCATGCACAAACGCCGGCGTCCCCTCGCTCGTCTGCACCAGGTTCGGATGAATCGCATCGGCCAGCAGCATCAACAGCGAGCCCGTCACGCCCAACTCCGAAGCGCACACCATCCGCCCCCCGCGCGTTGTGCCGATGACGATATTCCCAATCCGCTTCCGCAGATCATCCAGCGATTCCGCCAGCGCCAAAATCGCCATCATCTCCGACGCGGCCGTAATAACAAACCCCGTCTCCCGCGGCACCCCGTTCACGCGCCCGCCCAGCCCCGTGATGATGTTGCGCAACCCGCGGTCGTTCACGTCCACCGCCCGCGGCCAGTCGATCGATTGCGGATCCAGATCCAGCGGATTGCCGTGATAAATCGACGCGTCGATCAACGCCGCCAAGGTATTCTGCGCCGCCGCCACCGCGTGAAAATCGCCCGTGAAATGGACGTTGATCCGGTCATGCGGCAACACCTGCGAACGGCCCCCGCCGGTCGCCCCGCCCTTCATCCCGAACACCGGCCCCAGCGATGGCTGTCGCACCGTCGCCACCGCGCGCTGCCCGAGCCGGCACAGCGCCTGCGCCAGGCCGATCGTCGTCACCGTCTTGCCTTCGCCGTGCACCGTCGGCGTCACCGCCGTCACCAGCACCAGCTTCCCCCGCCGCGCCGGCAGTTGCGCCAGCAGCTCCAGCCGCACCTTCGCCATGTGCGCGCCGTAGGGATGCAAGAACTCCGCCGGCACGCCCAGCGCCGCGGCCACTTCAGAAATCGGTTTCATTACCTACTACGCTGACACAGGCGGCAGGATTTCCACCACATCGGCCAGCAACCGACCATCGGCGTGCCGCAACTGGTTACACCGCCCATACAACACCTGCCCTGGCTCAGCGCCCAGAGACTCGGTCAAATACGCTGTCGCGCCGATGGCGAAGAACCCGCCCGGATGACTCGTGAACGGAATGGCATTCTCCACCAGCACCGCGCCCAGCGGCAACTCCGCCCGTTCAATCTGCCCACGCGGTCCCGCCGCAAAACCGTCGAGCGCAATCCGGATTGCCCCGAACTCCACCGCGGCACCCGTGTCGCGCCGCCGCAGAATCGACACGCGATGCAGATACCCATCGGCCACCGTCATCTCGTGCGCCTCCAGCGTGATGACACTCCCATGATGCGCCCCCAGCCGCGACGTCATGTCCCCGTCGTGCACCAGCAGCCGCCGCTCGCCCTCCGGCAACGCCTCCGCGGCCACAAACGTCACAGGCGCATCGGCCGCATAGTAGCGGCGCAACGGGGCAAGCAGATCCATTCCAGCCATGAATTTCCTAGCATCGCACGCCGCGCCGCTACTCCCGCAGCGTGCGCACCGGGTTGCCCCGTTCCAGCCGCCCGTGCGCCCGCCAACGCGCCTCCCGCGCCGCCGCCTGATGGCGCGCCTCCGCCTCGGCAAACTTCTTCCCCAGCCGCGCCAACGCCAGCGCCCGGTTCCGATGCTGACTCCGCTCCTCGCTCGCCGTCGCCTGCAAGCCCGACGGCACATGCGTCACCCGCACGGCCGATTCCGTCCGGTTCACATGCTGCCCACCCGCCCCCGAAGCCCGCATCGTCTCCCACCGCAGCGCACCCGCCGCAAACTGTAACTCCGCCACCGGCGCCAGTGCCTCCACCCCGACAAACCAGTTCTTCCGCTTGTGCGCGGGCCGGTACGGGCTCCGCCCCACCCACTGCACCGTCCCCACCCAGCTCGCCACGAACGCGGCAGCCGCCTCGCCCCCGATCGCAATCAGAACGGATTCCGCCGTCCCCGGCGCCGGCCCCTCCCGCGCCTCCACCACCCGCGCGTCCAACCCCTGCTCAGCCGCCTCCACCCGCACCCGCTCAGCCACGCGCATCACCGCCAGCGCGCATTCCGCCGGGCCCTGTCCCGCCGAGATCTGCAGCCACGTTTCGCTCACCGCCGTACCTTGTAAGTCACAAGCGGCCGCAATATCGCCAACACCTCGACAAATCCCGCCGCCGTCAGATCCGCGATCACGGTAGTGATGTTCTTATACGCCTGCGGTGCCTCTTCATAAAGCAACGCTTTGTCCTCGCAAATCACGTGGCTCTGCAACTCCGTCCGCTCCAACTGCCGCGCCGTGTAGCGCTTCTCCAACCGCGCCCGGCTGTCCGTCCGCGACCACTTCCGCCCCGCGCCATGCGCCAGCGAAAACGCGCTCTCCTCCCGCGGCGCCACCGGACGGACCAGGTAGCTGAACGCCCCGCGCGAACCCGGGATCACCACCGCCCCCGCCGTAGATGGCGCCGCCCCTTTCCGGTGCACCCAGCCAATCTCCCGCCGCTCCACCCAGTTGTGGCAGACGTCGCTCAGCCGCTCCCCCTCCGTGTGCAAACGCGCCAGCATCCGCGCCGCAATCAACTCCCGGTTCGCCGCCGCCCAGCGCATCGCCGCATCGTGCCGCGCCAGGTACCCGCCCGCCTCCGCCACCGCCAGCCCGCCCATCCCGTGCTGCTCCACATGCTCCCGCAGAATCGCCTCCCCCAGCCCGCGCGACCCACTGTGGACACACAGGTACACCCCATCCGCCGTCATCCCCAACGCCGCGCACCCCGCCGCATCCACCACGGTCTCCACGCTCTGCAACTCGGCAAAATGGTTCCCGCCGCCAATCGTGCCCAGGCTCTCATCGTGCCCTGCCCCGGTCACGCCACGCGCCTCCCGCCACGCCGCCGCGTCGCCGTCCCACGGCGCTTCCAGCCCGCGCAGTTTTTCCGCCCAGGCGTCCCTCCTCGGCTTGCCGTTGAGCCCCGTGCGCCACAGCCCAATGCCGCAGCCGATGTCATTTCCCACCAACGCCGGGTAGATCCAGTCGTCAGTAACAAACGCCGCGCCAATCGGGCTCCCCTTGCCGGGATGTAAGTCGGGCATACCCACAGCCAGACGCATCCCAGTTAACTCAGCCGTCTTCTCCAGCTGCGCCACCGCGCTGCCTTCTATCCATGTTTGTGCGGACGCAATAACGCGCACCTCCCCGCGTGGGAGGGCCGTCCGCGCGTGCGGATCGTGCAATGTCTTCTCTTTCTAATAATCGGAAACCCGCGCGTCAGCGCGGCAGGCAATGGGCAGCAAGTTAGAAATGAAATGACGGACTCACAGAGTAAGTCAGTTCCAGTGCGGAATGCAAGAACTTTCGTCAGTCCGCCACCCGCTCCGGCAACCCAGTAAATCCCGTGGCGTCAGCCGCGCCCACAAGCACCTCGCCAGCGCCCGAGGGCCAACTGGAGTCACCCCAACCAAGCCTTCGCCGCGGCTCAATCGAATCGCCTCCGCATAACGTGCGTCAACCAGCGCCAATGCACCGGCCGAATGGCGGCATCGCCCCCCTTTCGTTCAATAACGCACCCCGCCGCGACGACAGTCACAACCCGACGAAAAAAAGTTTCGCTCCTGTAATCAACAACTTGAAAGCCAGCCACCCAAAAACATTTGGTGCCCGCCCGGTAGAATGGAAGTAGAAGGCCTTCCGCCGTGCGACCCGCTCGCACTCCGGAGGGCCTTTTCTATTTCCCAGCGAAAGGAATCGCCCATGACCCGCGAACAGAAAGCCGAAATCGCACGCCGCAACGGCGCCAAATCGAAAGGGCCTGTCACGCCCCAAGGTAAACTGCGCTCCAGCCGGAACGCCCTCGTCACCGGCCGTCACGCCACCACCCTCAAATTCTTCGTACCCCCGGCCGAAGCCATCGCCGACCGCCATGCTCGCCGACGCTACTACCAGATCCTCGACGGCATGCTCGACAGCTTCCGCCCGGAAAACGAGCACGAAGCCTTCCTCGTCCGCGAAATGGCCCACATCCGCTGGCATCTTGAACCGCTCTGCCTGCGCCGCTTCCAGCTCTCCGAGATGGAGTACAAACGCGTCTGCATCGACAAGGATCACGCCAGCGAAAGCGTCATCGACATGTCGCTCTACAAACGCATCGACACGCTCACCCGTCGCGAATCGTACCTGCTCAATATGCTGCTCAACGACAAGAAGCTGCGCCAACGCGCCGCATGACAATCGCCCAACCCGGCGGCCGTGCAGCCACCACGCTCACGGCCGCCGCGCAAACACCGCCAGACTGCTCGCCACCGCCCGCGCCGTCCCGCTCTTCGGCCCCTGCACCATCGCCCCATCCACCACCAGCGTCGTCGACCCGCCCCCGTCCAGATTCACCGCGTCCCACACCCCGAAATCCCGTGCCAGCACCGTCGCCACCGCCCCCACTGTCGATCGCTCCACCGTCGCCAACACCACCCGCCGCCGGTCCTCTGTCAGCCCGATCAGCGTCCGTGAAGTCGCCACGTCGTACCACGAACTCCCGTTCCCATACTTGCCCTCAGGCGTCAACAATCCCTCCGGATGCGCCGCGTCCCGATACACCGGAATCGTCACCTTCCCCGCCGTCACCACCTGCGCCGACCCCGCCACAACCGTCCACAATCGCCCCCCAAAACCCGGCCCCACTAACGAGGCCTCATTCGTCGCCGACACATGCACCCCCGGCGCATTCTCCACGAGTGCATAGGACTGCCGAGGCTTTTCAAACTCCGAAAACCGCCGCCCCTCCGCCGCCGCCAGGCCGATCAAAAACGCCTCCATCTCCGCCGACGGAAACGGCTCGAAAAAGTGTGCGTTCACACACACCTGCGCCGCCAGCTCCCGGCAGAAATCGACCGTCGTCCGCCGCACCGTCTCCCGTCCGCCCCCCGGCTGCGTCAGTTGAAACCGCAGCCCCGGCGCGTCCAGGTGAATCTCCACCACGTGCAGCCCCGCCTCCGCCCGGTGCGTGTGCCGCACCCCCACAAACGGATACGTGGACACATCCGCCCCCGCCACAGCCACGCCCAATAACAGCCACGCCCAAATAGCCATGAAACCCATCCTAGCGCCCGTGTGACCACAATCACCGACACCGCGCCCGCAACCCCGCACAATCAAACCATGACACACGCGGAACCCAAACCACTCCCCCGCGAACATGGCGCTTGGGGCCTTCTCCTGCAACCCTTCTTCGCCGGCGCCATCCTCGCCCGCGAATGGAACTGGCTCCTCCTCCCCGCCCTCGGCCTCGTCCTGTTCGGCTTCCTCCTCCGCGAACCGTTGATCGTCCTCGCCCGCCAGCGCTTCGTCTGGCGCGCCTACAATTCTCAATCCACCGTCGCCCTCCGCTGGCTCCTCGCCGAAGCCGCCGGCGCCACGCTCTGCCTCGCCCTCCTCATCGCCCAACGCCCGCTCGCCGCCGTCGCCGCCCTCACTGGCGCCGCCGCACTGCTCACACTACTCGCCGTCTGGCTGACCATCAAAAACAAACAGCGTTCCATCTGGCTCCAACTCCTCAGCGCCGCCGGCCTCGGCACCTCGACGCTCCTCGCCATCCTCGCCTCCACCGGCGCCATCCCAGCCTGGGCCTGGCCCCTCTGGGCCGTCCTAACCCTCCACGGCGCCTCCTCCATCCTCACCATCCACGCCCGCCTCGCGCTCAAACGCACACCCGGCGGCAAGCCCCCGCTCACCGCCTACACAACCCCACTCCTTTCCGTCGCCCTCGCCTTCGTAGCCCCCGCCCCCATGCTCTTCTCCGCCGCCGCCAACGTCTGGGAACTCCTTCGCCTCCGCCGCCCGGCAACGCTGATGGAACCCCTCAAACAAGTCGGCTTCCGCGCCCTCGCCGTCTCCATCACGCACTCGATCCTCGCCGTCGCCGCCTTCTGGAATCGCTAACGCACCCGCGCTATCGGGAAGCGCCCGAGACCTCGGCAATAAAACTCGAGATCAATCGCTGGATCTCCGCCGGTGGCAGACCATACCGCGCGTTGCTGTCCGGCAACCCCAGATTCCCGCTGATCACGAAGGCGCGCAGTCCCGCCTGTGCCAGCCGCTTCGCCTGTGCGATGCTGAGCCCGCCCACCACCTGAACGGGAACCACCTTGCCGATCTTCTCGTGCACGGCGCGCGCCACATCACCCAAATAATCATCGGCAATCAGCTTCGGGTTCACGCGCCGCGCGTCCGATTGCAGGTGGATGCCAACGGCGTCGACACCGGCCTCCACCATCCGCAGCGCCACCTCCCCCGCCACCTTGGCCGGCCCCTGCTGCGGCACCATGATGTCGGCAAACACCAAACGCGGCAACTCCCCGCCCGCGCGCCGGAACTCATCCCGCACCGCGCAGATCGACTTCGCCGTATCCACCCCGGCCATCGCCAGAAAGTCGAGAATGTTGCCGCCTCCGGCGAACACGCTGCGCGCCTCGCCACCGCCGCCGTCCATCGTCTTCATGTCAGCCAGCAGCAGCGCACCGGGAAACCGTTTGCGGAATGCGGGCACCACATTCGCCACGCCCTGCGTCTTCAGCAACGGCGTCCCCATCTCAATAATGTCGACCCCGCCCAACACCCCCGCATTGGCCACCGAAAGGCCGAGATCCAACGTCCCCACGTCGACGGAGATCTGAAACGACGGACGCGTCTTCAACCGGTCCACAGCCCGATCGGAACTGACGTGTCCCGATTTCGCCGGCGCCGACTGGCCCCACGCCAACGCGCTCCCAGCGGCGGCCACCAACGCCCGCCGGTTCATCTGCTCGCCCACCTTCAATTTCGTTTCATTGTCCATAGCGTGGTTCTTCCCTGGTGCACTCTACCAGCCATGCGGAAGGAGAAGCAACGGGACAGGATTCAACACATCGCACTGGATGAGTGCCGCGATCCGAGGAGTATGTTCAATTGTCCAGCGCCGGGGGTGTAGGATAAGGCAATCGTGATCGAACAGCCAAGTTACTCCATCGATGTACTACAAATTACCGACCGGCTCTTCTCCGCAGAGCTGGAAGACGATCCGTGGGTCCTCTACCATGCAACCTCATCGCTGGCGGAACCACAAATCGATTCGATCGGGTTCGCCGGTACGCCTTTCTCTATTGGTCTCGATCCCATCACGCGGCTCGTTAACATCTATCGCCGCATCAACTGGTGCGGGATTCACTCGGACGGATACGGCGCGCTTACGGCCTTCGCACTGACGCGGTCAACGTACCCTCACTGCCACACCTGGTTTCGCGAAGCCAGTATGAGATCACTCATCTACGCGCAAAAAAGCTTCGCGGGCGGAGAGGTCGCGATGTCGTTCCGTCAGGCATATGAAGATCTTCAACATTTCATCAGTTCATCTGAGATCCAAGCCGGTCATCTGGAACGGCAGATCAATGAATGCAGTTCCTTGGTGCGGAGAGACGGTGCGCCCTCAAGAGTGATTCGCGTCAACATCGAACTGCTTACAGCCGAATTCCAATCGCTCCATCCCGTCTACGAGTTACTTCGCGTCCTCGTCCAGGACTACAAGTACGGCGTCGTCTACGCTGTGAAGTTACGGCCGGAAGACGCGGTAGTTCTGTCTGCACATGGTGGAAATGGAATTCTCTGCACCGGCACACTTCCCCCGGATCGCATCGCCGGAAAAGCAATACTGCATCTCGACGACCAACCGGCGCCGTGGAAGACCGATTCGATTGAAAAACTCCTCGCTTGGAGCACCAGCGAACTCTACCGTAGCATCGCCGCCAACGCCCGGAAGGGGAACGTGGACGTCGCGCCAGCTAGGGCAAGCAGGAAAACTCCGGACTGGCTGGGCGAAGACATCTCCCTCCAAATCGCAAGACAGTACGGCACCCCCAGCATTCTGCAGATGCTAGACTCCGGAAAAATTATCTACAACGAATGGTGAATCCTCCCTACCGCTTCCGCCCCATCTCCTCCGCCGAAATCACCGGCGCCGTCATCGTGATAAACAACCCCAACACCGTCACAATCGCCGCCACCCAAAACGTCCGCTGCAACGCCAGCGCAAACGGCGCCCGCCCCACCTGCCAGTTCAAAAACGCCCCCATCGCACCCACCCCAATACTTCCGCCCATCGACCGCGAAAACTGAATCATCGACGTCGCCGCCCCCATATTCTGCCGGTCCACCGTCGTCTGCACCGCAATCAATAACGCCGGCACCGTGAAACCAAACCCCGCCCCCATCACCAACATACTGCCCAATAAAAACGTCCGCGGACTCCCCGCCTCCAACAGCACCAACATCCCGCTCCCCACAATCACCGCGATCATCCCGCCTATCGCCGGCGGCCGGTACCCCGTCTGCAACATCATCTTGGCGCAGATCGCGCTCGAGATCACCCAGCTCAACAACAACGGCGTCAACGCCGCCCCCGCCTCCGTCGCCGACCCCTTCTGCACCTCCTGCACAAACAACGGCACATACGCCGTCACCCCGTTCAACAGCCACCCCACCACCAGCGAATGCAAAATCGAAACCGTGAATAACTTCCAATGAAATAGCCCGATCGGAATGATCGGATCCGGACTGGCTTTCTCAATCCGATACGCCACATACGCCAACCCCACCGCCAGCGCCAACAACCCCGCCCCCTGCGGACTCACCACATCCACCAACGCCAGCAACAACACAATCGCCGACGCCGACACCGCAATCGCCCCCGGGTAATCAATATACGCCTCGCCCGTCGCCAACTCGTGCTGGTCCACCCACCAGTGCCACACCAGCCACGCCGACAAAATCCCGAACGGCACATTGATATAGAACACGCTCGGCCAGCCCACTTTATCCACCAGGAACCCGCCAAACAACGGTCCCGCGATGCTCGACACTCCCCACACCCCGCTGAACAACCCCTGCACCCGCGCCCGCTCCTCAAACGTGAACATATCCCCGATCATGATGATCGCCAATGGCAGCAGCCCCGCCGCTCCCAGTCCCTGCAACGCCCGGAACAAAATCAGCCAGTGCATCGTCGGCGCCACCGCGCACAACAAACTCGCCAACAGGAACAACCCCATCGACCACGCATACACAATCCGCCGCCCGAACATGTCGCTCAATTTCCCCGTCACCGGGATCCCCGCACTCGACGCCAGCACGTAAATCGAAAACGCCCAGCCGTAGATATTCAGCCCGCCCAACTGCCCCACAATCGTCGGCATCGCCGTCGCCACCACCGTCGCCTCCATCGATCCCATAAAAGACCCAATCAGCAACCCCAACGTCACCAGCCGCCGCGGGCTCAGCCCCCGCTCCGTGCCCTCTTTTAATCCGTCCACCCTACTATGTTCCCTCATTGACGGAGCCGTCACCAATCTGACAGAATTTCCAGCTATGGTTAACCTCGCGCGCCTTGTCGCGTTCCTACTAATCGCTTTGGCCTCGTGGGCCCAGGCGCCAACCGCCAACGTCACCGGCACGGTCTCCGATCCCTCCGGCGCCGTCATCGCCAACGCCCCTGTCCGGCTCACCAACGCCGCCACCGGCTTCAACCGCACCCTCAACACCAACACCGAAGGCGTCTACGCCTTCAACGCGGTTCCCATCGGCACTTATACCCTAACCATCGAAGCCACCGGCTTCCCCAAACAGATTCGCGAAGGCCTCGAACTCCAGGTCGGCCAGACCGCCCGTATCGACGCCACACTCCAGGTCGGCAATGTCGCCGAATCCATCCGCGTCGAAGGCGGCGCTCCCCTCCTCCAGACAGAAACTACCGAAATCGGTACCGTTATCGAAAACAAGCGCATCGTCGAACTGCCCCTCAACGGCCGCAATTATCTCCAGCTCGCCTCCCTCATCCCCGGCGCCACCACCAACGGCCCGGCCTCCTCGCAGGGCCAGCAGCGCATGGGCGGCCAGCGCAATGCCTTCTCCCTCAACGTCTCCGGCCAGCGCGTCCACTACAACCACTACTCGCTCGACGGCATGGAGAACACCGACCCCAACTTCAACACCTACCTCTTCCTCCCCTCCATCGACGCCCTCGCCGAGTTCAAGGTCGAAGCCGGCACTTTCGGCGCCGAATACGGTCGCGCCATCGCGCAAGTCAACGTCTCCACCAAGTCCGGCTCCAACCAGCTCCACGGCGCCTTCTTCGAATTCCTTCGCAACTCCGAATTCGACGCCAAGAACTACTTCGATCGCGGGAACCAGCCCATCCCTCCCTTCAAACGCAATCAGTACGGCCTTACCGTTTCCGGGCCCATGATCAAGAACAAACTCTTCTGGATGTTCTCCTGGGACGCCCTGAAGGAACGCAAGGCGCTCACCCAAACCGGCGTCGTCGCTCCGCTCGCCTACCGCACCGGTGACTTCTCCGCCCTGGCCCTTCGTATCAACGACCCCGCCACTCGCGTCGTCGCCAACAACCAGATCGTCAGCCAGACCCCTTTCCCCAACAACATCATCCCGGCCAGCCGCATCAACCCCATCTCGGCCAAAATGTTCAGCCAGTTCATCCCGGCCCCGAACCTGGCCTCCGCCAATAACTACATCAACAACGAAGGCCGCCGCCAGAACAACAACCAGTACTTCGGCCGCCTCGACTACACCGAATCGGCCAACTCCAACTGGTTCTTCCGCTACTCCCTCGCCTCCGATTCCACCTACGCCCCGCAACTCGCCGCCAACATGGGCAACAACGTCCTCGTCGATCCCTGGCAGGCCGTCATCGCCAACACCCGTTTAATCGGGGCCAACAAGGTGAACGAGCTCCGCCTCGGCGTCAACCGCATGGTCAGCCAGAACATCCAGCAGCGCGCCAATACGGCCAACATCGTCAAGGATCTCGGCATCCCCGATATCGATACCTCCATCCCGCTCTTCTGGGGCATCCCCGTCTTCCAGTTCACCGGCTACTCCGCCATCGGCGAATGTAACGACTGCCCCTTCGTCAACTACAACACCACCTTCCAGATCAAGGACGACTTCTCCTGGACCAAAGGCCGCCACTCCTTCAAGTTCGGTGGCGACACCCGCCGCCTGCGCTACAACCAGGTCGGCGCCGTCGTCCCCCGTGGCCGCTTCTCCTTCTCCGGGCAATACACCGGCAACCCCATCGCCGATGGCGTCCTCGGGATCATGAACAATTCCGAAGGCCAGGTCGGCGCGCCCATCGCCAACTTCCGCAACTCCTACTTGGGCCTCTATTTCCAGGACACCTGGAAGGTCTCCAAAAAGTTGACCCTCAACCTCGGCCTCCGCTGGGAAGCCGAACCGCCGTATCTCGATAAACACGACGCCATCGTCAACATCGACTTCCGCTGGGATCACTCCATCCCCCTCACCTTCGTCCGCGCAGGCACCGGCGACCCCTATGAAGGCAACCCGCCCTTCCGCCTGCCCTCCACCATCCCCTACGTCCGCGATGGCCGCTTCGGCCGCCGCGCCACCCGCGCCGATTGGAACGACTTCGCTCCCCGCGCCGGTATCGCCTACGCCCTCAACGAAAAAACCGTTGTCCGCGCCTCCGGCGGCCTCTACTACGTGCGCGACATCGGCAACGCCGTCTTTGACGTCGTCCGCAATGCGCCCTTCACCATTCGCCGCAATGAAGCCGCCAACACGCTCATCCCCAACCTCAGCTTCCAGCGTCCCTTCTCCATCACCGGCGCGCCTACCTTCATTCTCGCCAACACCTGGAACGAGCCCACCAGCTACGTCAGCCAGTGGACCTTCAACGTCCAGCGCGAGATCTCCAAGGACATGAGCTTCGAGATCGCCTACCTCGGCTCGGCCGGCAACAAGCTGCGCCGCCTCGCCAGCTACAACGATCCCACGCCCGGCCCCGGCAACATCCAGGATCGCCGCCCCTTCCCGACTCTCGGCAACGTCCAGGTCATGTACGCCCCGTCGCACTCCACCTACCATGCCCTGCAGATGAAGTTGACCCACCGCTTCAACAACGGCTTCACCCTGTTAAGCTCCTACAGCTGGTCCAAGTCCATCGATAACGGCTCCGGCATCCGCACCACCGATGGCGATACCCTCATCACCACCGACCAGAACAACCTCCGTCGTGAGCGCGGTCTGTCGGCCTTCGACTTCCGCCATCGCTGGACCTCCAGCTTCCTCTACGAAATGCCCTTCGGCAAAGGCAAACGCTTCGGCGGCAACATCAACAAGGCTGCCAACCTCCTCCTCGGCGGCTGGCAGCTCGGCGGCATCGTCACCCTGCAAGGTGGCTTCCCGGCAACCGCGTACTGTGGCGGCGGCGTCATCCAGAACGGCGGCTCCGGCTGCTATCCCGATGCCACCGGCATCAGCCCGCAGCTCGGCCGCGGCAACCAGGACCCCACCCGTTGGTTCAACCCCGCTGCCTTCGTCGATCGCATCGGCATGAACCTCCCCGCTCAGTTGCCCACCGAGTACCGCTTCGGCAACTCCAACCGCAACACCATCATCGGACCCGGCATCATCAACATCGATGCCTCGCTCAACAAGAACTTCGCCATCACGGAAAACCACAAACTGGAGTTCCGCTTCGAAGTCTTCAACGCACCCAATCACCCCAACTGGGGCCAGCCCGGCACCACCCTCCGCACGCCCACCTTTGGCGTGATTGGCAGCACCCGTACCGATCCGCGTGACATCCAACTCGCGCTGAAGTACTCGTTCTAAACAGCAGTTCCAACCGAACCGAAAGAGCCCGGCCCGCGCCGGGCTCTTTCGCGTCTGCATGGCCGTAGGTTACAGACTATTCATAATGGGTTCTCACTTTGTTAAGCTAAATCCAATTCTGTGTGTAGGAGTCTAACCATGTCCGTACAGATCATGCGGCTTGCAGTGCTATGCATTGCATTCGCCTCTAGTGCCATCAGCCAGGTCACCACCGGCACCATCCTTGGCACCGTAACCGATTCTTCCGGCGCGCCCGTCTCGGCCGCGTCGATCACCATAACCGAAGTGAACAAGAACACCACCAGCAAGGTCCAGAGCGATGAATCTGGCTCCTTCAGTGTCCCGTTCCTCGTTCCTGGCATGTACACCGTTTCTGCCGAAAAGCCCGGCTTCAAGAAGGGCGTTCAATCGAACCTCGCGCTCGAAGTCGACCAAAAGGCACGCACCGACTTCCAACTCGCCATCGGCAACGTTTCGGAAACTGTCGAAGTCACCGCCTCTGCCCCCCTGGTCCGCTCCGAATCCGCTGAGCTCGGCGAGGTCATCGGCACCCGTGCCGTCCGCGAACTCCCGCTCAACGGCCGCAACTTCGCGCAATTGGTCTACCTCAATCCAGGCGTAACCCCTGGCCAAGCCGGCGAGAACCTCTCGGGCGCGTCCACGTTCAATCCGCGTGGCCCTTCCAATTTCAACGCCCTCGGCAGCCGCGCCAACACCAATGCCTGGCTGGTCGACGGCATTGACAACAACGAGTACACCTTTAACACGGTCATCGTTGCCCCGAGCGTCGAATCCGTCCGCGAGTTCAAAACCCTCACCGGCGTCTTCTCCGCCGAGTTTGGCCGCGGCGCCGGCGTCGTCTCCATCTCCACCCATTCCGGCTCCAACGACTTCCACGGGAATGTCTTCGAGTTCCATCGCAACCACGTCCTCGACGCCCGGAACGTCTTTGCCCCCGCAAACCAGCGCAAGCCCGTCTTCCGCCAGAATCAGTTCGGCGTCGCCGTCGGCGGTCCGGTCATCATCCCGAAACTCTATAACGGCAAGAACAAGACCTTCTTCTTCTTCGACTACGCCGGCCTCCGCACTGGCCGCGGGATCGCCACTGTCAACACCGTTCCAACAGCCCAAATGCGAAACGGCGACTTCAGCCAGTTGATCGCCGCCGGCGGCCCGAACCTGACGATTTTTGATCCCCGGTCCACCCGCGCCGTCCCCGGCTCCAACACGCCGGCCCGCGATCCGTTCCCCGGCAACATCATGCCCGCCTCGGCCATCAATCAGGTCGGCCGCAATGTGTTGAGCATCTACCCGCTGCCGAACGCCGCTGGCCGCGTCAACGGGTTGTTTGATAACTTCACCTCCGTGCCGAACCGCCAGGTTGCCGACAACGTCTACACCGGCCGCTTCGATCACGTCATCAGCACAAAAGACAACCTGTTCTTCCGCTACACCTATAACAACTACAACCTCACCGCGCCCCAGGGCCAGTCCAACTGCTGCCTCCCCACGCCCGCCGACGCCGCGTCCCGCTTCACCCTCGGACCGTTCGTTGCCGGCCTCCAGGACACCCTCCTTACCACCCAGGGCTCGGCATTCAATTGGACCCGGGTCTTTAAGCCGAACCTCCTCCATGAGTTCCGCGCCGGATTCGCCCGCACCAACCCCATTACCACCCAGCAGGACATCGGCATCAACGCCGCCAGTTCGCTCGGCATCCGGAACATCAACCTCAATCGCCAGTCCTCCGGTATCCCCACCATCAACATCACGGATATCACTGGACTCTCCGGCGGCCCCGCGTTTCTTCCGGTCAACCCCCTCCAGACCCACTATCAGCTCGATAGCGCCTGGAACTGGACCGTTAGCAAACATACGCTCAAGTTCGGCTGGCACATCGTCCGCCGCGACGCCATGCCCTTCGTCAACGAAGCGGTCCGCGGCAACATGAACTTTAACCGCGCGTTCACGTCCAACCCCTCCAGCCCGGCGACCTCCGGCTTCGGTCCGGCCACACTGCTCACCGGTTTCATGAACAGCGGCAACCGCTCCGGTCTGTTCGAACCCTTCTATCTCCGCATCTGGGAGAATTCGCTCTACTTCCAGGACGACATCAGGATCAGCCGCCGGCTCACCCTCAACATCGGTGTCCGGCACGAAGTCTTCATGCCCGAAACCGAAAAGTACGACCGACTGCCCAACTTTGACCTCGGCACCCTCAAGGTCATTTATGCCGGAGAGAACGGCGTCTCCCGCACGGCTGGCAAGCAAACCAACTGGAAGAACTTCGGCCCGCGCCTGGGCCTTGCCTATGACCTCACCGGCAACGGCAAAACCATCATGCGCGCCGGATACAGCCTGGTCTACTTCCCGGATCCCGTCACCGCCAACGGTCAGATTGGCCTGAACGTTCCCACGTTCTTCACCCAGTCCCTGGTCTTCCCGGACTTCCCCGTCGGCATGCAGGGCGTTGCCACCATCGACAATCCCTTCCCGCTGCCCCAGGCCGTCAAGCCCCGGACCACCACGGAACTCAACGCCCTCAATCCCGCTCCCCGCATCAACGGCCACTCCTTCCTCAACCGGACGCCGTACATGCAGACCTGGACCGCCAACCTGCAGCGTCAGCTCACCTCCTCGCTCATGGTCGAGGCTGACTATGCCGGCTCCACCGGCATGAACCTCGCCCAGGCCTACAACCCCAACGAAGTGCAGCCCGGTCCGGGAGCGCTCGCTCCTCGCCGGCTCATCCAGCCGTTGAACAACATCAACAACATGTTCTTTGTCGAATGGCGCTCCCGGAGCTCCTTCCACAGCATGCAGTTGAAGGCCACCAAGCGCTATGAGAATGGTCTCCAGTTCCTTGCCGCCTACACCTGGGGCAAGTCGCTCGACTACACCGGTTCGGTCGGCTCCGGCGGCGGCGCCTCCGGCGGCCCCCAGACCGTCACCTGTCTGGATTGCAACCGTGGCCCCTCCGGCTTTGACGTCCGTCATCGCGCCGTCTTCAGCTACGTCTACGATCTGCCTTTCGGCAAGGGAAAGAAGATGGCTGCGGGCAACACCGTGGTCAACAAAGTGATCGGCGGATGGCAGATGAGCGGCATCACCACGCTCACCACCGGCCGTCCCTTCACCCCTGGTCTGGCGGCCGGCGTCAACAATGGCGCTCCGTCCTGGCCCAATCGCCTGGCCTGCTCCGGTAAGCTCGACAACCCGGTCCCGGACCGTTGGTTCGATCCGAGCTGCTTTGCCGCCCCGCCCGCCTTTACGTATGGCAACGTCGGTCGCGGTATTCTCTACTCGCCCGGCAACGTCAACTTCGACACGTCGTTCGTGAAGAACAACCGTTTCGGCCCCGGCGAGCGCTTCAACATGCAGTTCCGCTTTGAAGCGTACAACCTGTTCAACACCCCGTACTTTGGCTTCCCCAACGCCAGCATCGGGTCTCCCACCGCCGGTCGCATCACCTCCACCGTCGGCGAAAACCGCAGCCTCCAGTTAGCACTCAAGTTCGAGTTCTAACCAACCAGACAATTCCTCTCCAGAAACCACACTCCGAACCCAGTGATTAGGCGGGGTGTGGCTCTGGAGGTATCCAGGTTGAAGGCACTATGCCGGTACAAGTTGAA
>JBIKOG010000013.1:0-69751 GCA_044358225.1 Bryobacteraceae bacterium
ATCGGTTCCTGCTTCGGTTCACGGCCGCTGCGGAGCAGTTGAACAGGAAGCAACGCTGGGCCAGGCTGGTTCGCATCATCCTCCGCGAGTTCTTCCCGAAACGGGCTCAGGACCCAGCACCGATGCTCTGTTGACCGGGGCCAACTGCCGGATTTAGGTTCATTGGCGGCAGGTGCAGTAGCAGTGTGTATCTGGTGGATCTCTCAACCACAGTTCCTATCGCAGAACTCTGAAGGCCCAGAATCAGGTCGCCCTCCCAGTGGCCTGGAACTTTGCGCTCGGCAACTTCTTGGGGGCGTGCGGCTATCAGCACGTCGGCGTTCAGGGCCTGCTTGCGACGGGATCTTGCTCGCTCCCGAGGCACACGCAGAGGTCGGCCGGAACGCAGACACATGCAGAGATCCCGACGCAGCGCGGCCCTGCCTTGAGCATATAGCGACTGATAGATCGCCTCGTGTGAGATCCGCATGGTGGGGTCATCGGGAAAGTCGATGCCCAGTCTATGCGATATCTGTTCTGGGCTCCAAGAACTCGCCCACTGCCGATCCTTGCGAGGGCCATGCCGCCGTCCTGTCCAACTTTCTTGGGGCCCCGTGCGTTGCCCTGATGGCATTGTCAGTGGTCCAGCAAGACGATCCTCGACATACTGTCGTAGGGGGATGTTTGAAACCAGCTTCGCCTTCTTCGGACGCCTGGCGCGCCGATATGCATGCCACTTGGCCGTGATGGCGCGGTAATCGATGTACCCACTGCGAGTAGCCGCGTTACGCCGCATTGCTCTTGAAACTGTGGACGGAGCGCGACCAATTTGCCGGGCGATCTCACGTACTCCGCACCCCTGGGCCTTCAGCAGCGCAATCTCTTCTCGCTCTGGAAGTGTCAGATATCCGACTCACATTTGTCATCGCCTACCGCCGCGTCAAATCTTCGTGAGGCTAAGACGCTCTGCGGCGGTTGCGGTGCTGATGTCGGCACCGCAAAGTTCTGCCCAGAGTGCGGAAAGTCCGTCGAACGCACAGTCGAACCAAAATTCTGTCCCGAATGTGGTGCCAAATCCGGAGCCTAGAAATTCTGTGCTCAGTGTGGGTATAAGCTCAACTAACCTGTTCGGGAGTTGCAATGGATTGAATGATGGCCACGAGGCGATCCTGATGCAGTAAGCGATACCGGACTTTATGACGACCGGCGAGACGAAACTGCGCCGGATCGCGACGATTGAAGATTGGGAGCAACAAAAAAGTGCTGTGAAATGCCTCGGTATGCGTCTGGCATGATCGAACGGCCGCTTACTGCCAGTCTGAGTTGGCCGCTCCCAGCAGATCGCGCCAGTCATTCGGTGGATTGCCGCGCTCGAGCCATCTTCTGGAAGACCGAGTATGGATCCGTCGCACTACCAGCTTGGCGGAGCGTCGTTTCATTGTTTATCTCGTCGGCTACCGCACAGATGCGGGAGGGTGACGGGGATTTTGCTGGCCAACTCGAATGAGGCAATTGTTCTCCTCCTCCGAAGTCTGGCTCATCCGCCGACCCTGAAAAGACCGTGGAGCGGCGGTCAGTCCGGACTTCGCCGCCGCTCCACGATTCGTGTCACGCACGCATTACCTTCTAAGTGTCGTCACCGTTACGGTGTTAGAGTACGCCGAAGAGACAGAACCGGCCACGGCCTTCACCCGGTAGCTGTACTTCGTTCCCGCTTTCAGCCCCGTGTCACTGTACGACGTCGTATTGGCTCCTGGCGAAATGGTCACCGTCACTTTTCCGGCGATCCGTTCGAGCACAAACCCGGATTCGTTGTTTGAGTTGTCACGCCAGGTCAGCACCACCGCAGTCGTGGTGACACCACTCGCCGACAGGTTCGACGGCGCTGTCGGCGTCGCCGACAGCGTTGTCGCGCTGGCTGTGGACGCCGCTTCTCCACCGCTGTTGATCGCCACCACCCGGAAGTAGTAGGTTGTGTTCGCAGTCAGTCCGCTTACCGTGTAGCTGCTCGCGTTCGCCGCCAGCGTCGCCACGGTCGAGAATGTGGCGTTGTCGGTCGACTTCTCCACACGGTAGCTGGTTTCCGTTGCCACGTCCGCCCAGTTCAGAGTGATCTGGCTAGACGATACCGCGGTCGCCGTCAGGTTGCCCGGCGCCGGCGGCGGCGGCGGCGGATCCGTCTTCGCGCTCGCCGCCGCGAACTCGGATGGCCCGCCGTTGTTGTAGGCCACCACCCGGAAATAATAGGTCGTGTCCGCCTGCAGCCCCGTGCTCTGATATGCCGTCGTTCCGGCCGGCAACTGGGCAATCTGCCCGAACGTGGCGTTGTCGGTCGAACGCAACACGCGGTAACCGGTTTCGTCGCTGGCATAGTCCGTCCACGCCAGGTTGATCTGCGTCGACGAAACCACCGTCGCCGTCAATCCGGTCGGCGCCGCCGGCGGCGTGGGTGTCGTCGCCGTCGCCGTGTTCGATGCCGTCGAATCGCCCGCCGCATTCACCGCGATCACCCGGTACGTGTAGGCGATGCCAGCCGTCAGACCCGTGTTCGGATATGTCGTCACACCGGCGCCGGTCACAGCCACCTGCGCAAAGCCGCCCCCCCCGCTTGACCGCTCGATCCGGAACCCCGTCTCGTCCGTCGAATTGTCCGTCCAGGAGAGATTGATTTGCGTGCCTGACGCCGCCTGCGCCGTGAGGTTCGACGGCGCGGCCGGCCGCGTCGAATTCCCCCGGGAGAACCGGACCGCGCTGTTGTTAGCCAGCAGCGGCGACCCGTTCAGCGAATACTGCCGCGCCATCGTTCCCGCCGGGTGTTCCACGCCGCTCGTCGCCGATCGGCCCGCGCCGTACGTCGTATTCGCCGGCTGCACCTCTTTGTACTGGATCTGCACCAGGCCCGATGGCGCCAGCACGATCTGGAACGAAAGCGGAAGTGTCGATTGTCCATAGATCGGTACGCCTTCCCAGCTCACTACGAAATTGCCATCTCCGGTCGCACCGTGCCGGATCGTCCCGGGAGCGGTCGTATCGGCCGGGTTCAGGTCATCCCAGTAGGCGTAAATCGCCGCATTCGGCGTCCCCGTCGAAGGAATCGCGCCGTTGCTCAACGCGGTTCCGCCCGCGTTGCTTCCCAGCGTCACGAACCCGTTCGAGCTGATGTACAGGCTGCTATAGTTCGTCCCGTAGAACGGGAACGAGAAGGGCAGCGTAATGGCGCCGCTCACCGCGTCGTCCCCAAGCGCCACCGTCGACATCCCGGTCGTGTCCACCCACTGGTAAGTGTCGCTCGCCGCCGTGTAGTTCTGGGCCACCACAACCGTGCGGCTGCGCGTCGCCGTACCGTCGGGCCCGCTCACCGTCAGCGTCGCCGTATAAGAACCTTCCGTGGCGTAGGCGTGCGTCGTGCTGCCGTTCAAAGAGACCTCCGGCGAGCCGTCGCCGAAGTTCAGCGTCCGGGACGTGATGTTGCCCAGCGAACTGTCGGTGAAGGTTACCGTACCCCCCGCCGTAGTCGCCGTCGGGCTCACCGTGAAATGCGCGATCGGGCGCGTCAGCCCGGCCAGTGCCTTATGCACATTCAGACGCCCTCCCGTCACCGTCACCGCGCCCATCCCCGTCGTGGCGTCCGTGCTCGTCAGCAGCCGGGCGATCAGCTCGCTCATCGAGAACCCCGGCTCATGCGCCTTCAGCAGCGCTAGCGCCCCGCTCACATGCGGCGTCGCCATCGACGTCCCGCTGATCGAGTTGTACGAGTTGTTCGGATACGTCGAGTAGATGCTCGACCCCGGCGCGCCCAGATGAGTCGTCGCGTATCCGTAATTCGAAAACGAGGACCGCAGATCCTTGTTGTCCGTCGAGGCCACCGCCACTACATTGCTCAGCCGGTAACCGGCCGGATAAAACGTCGCCGCATCCGTGTCGGCGTTGCTGTTTCCCGCCGCCGCAACGAAAATGATTCCGGCCGTCCGCGCCCGGTTGATCGCGTCGTACAGCGCCTGCGAATACCCGCCACCGCCCCACGAGTTCGATAGGATGTGCGCCCCTTTCGCGATCGCGTAGTCGATGCACTTGATGGCGTTCGAAGAACTGCCCGACCCATTGGAGTCCAGGAACTTCAACCCCATCAGCTTCACCCGCCAGGCTACACCCGCTACGCCAGCCCCGTTATTCCCCACGCCGCCAATCGTTCCCGAAACGTGTGTCCCGTGGTACTGGTCATCCATCGGGTTCCC
This sequence comes from Bryobacteraceae bacterium, assembly GCA_044358225.1. GTDB lineage: Bacteria > Acidobacteriota > Terriglobia > Bryobacterales > Bryobacteraceae. The sequence goes on from JBIKOG010000013.1 coordinate 4,215, forward strand.
GCTGTTGGTGATCCCGTTCATCCCGTAAACGTCGTCGATATACCCGTTGCCGTCGTCGTCCACACCGTTATTGGCAATCTCACCCGGATTCTGCCACATATTCAGCGAAAGGTCCGGGTGATTGTAGTCGATCCCCGTGTCGATCACCCCCACGATCACCGTGCTGGCGTCCGTCCGCAGCGCCCACGCCTCCGCCGCGTCGATGTCGGCGTCGTTCGTCCCGCCCGTCTGCCCCGTATTGTGCATCCCCCACAGTTGCGAAAACGACGGGTCGTTCGGTAGCACCTGCGTCTGCCCGATTCCATAGATGTAGTCCGGCTCCGCGAACGCCACGTTGGGATTCTGCCGGTAAATGGCCACCGCCCGCTCCACCGGGAGCGCCGCCGGCAACTCCAGAATCTGGATGCTTCCAAACCGCGGAAAGGTCTGCGCCACCCGAATGCCGTTTGCCGCATGCAGCGCATTTAACGCCGGCGCCGGTATTCCCGCCGCCGGTTTCACCAGGATGCGGTCGCTGCGGAACTCAATCCGCGATGCGTCCGGCTTTTTCGCGCCCGGCTGTCCTGCCAATGGCGTCATCAGAGCAATACAGGTAGCTGCCGCTCCTGCGATTCTCAACATCGCCGTCGCCACTCGCTGTAGACTCATAAGCCCTCCCCTTGCTTACCGGTGTTGGCGAAGTCAACTACCCCGTGCGCCGCTTCCGGCTCTCGCATCGGACCGGTATTCGTCCTGCATAGCGGACCCGATCTAGACCGATAAGCGTGGGCATTTGGTGCCGCCTGGAAATCTGGTGCGGTTTCCATTGTAAGGGGCAACTAGGGGAATTCCTGCCACAGGTGCCCTTCCGTCAGTGCACCAAGTAAGTCTTTGTGTTGCCAGCTTACTGCGGGTTCAGTGCGGGAGACAATAGGGAATTACCCTGAACGGCCAGCCACCCTAACGCCAGGTGTACGGGAAGCCGTACAGACGTCCGCCGTCCACCCGATAGCCGGTGGTCTTCCTCATCAACCGCCATCGCCGAAGGAATACTTCGCCGGCGCCGGTGTGGCGCGGTAGTCTCGTCTAGCCAGCTGAGCGTCATCCGCGCGCCCGCCTGGACCGTCCCAGGTTGGTGGAGGTGTCGCCGAATACCGCGCGAAACCCTTCTTCGGAGCCTACACGGACTGCCGGTTCGCCCGGGCATACTCCAGGCATCCGATTGCGACGGCGTTCAGTGGGTCCCGGGCCGCCCGCACTTCGGAAATCTCCAGCGGCAACTCCCTTTGTCGTAACGCCTGCGCAAAAAGCTCCACGAATCCTTGCCGCATCGACGTTCCTCCGGCGACAACCACCGGAATAGGCATGTCCAGCACGGCCACATTTTCCGATTCATTGAACGCCGCCGCCAGACCCTCCACCACAAAATCGATCAGATCCAGATAGAACAGGTGGATCGCACGGCTCGCCGGATCCCGGTTTTCGGCCGCCAGCGAAAAACGCGACTCTTTGAAAAGCAGCATCCGGACGGACTTCTCCCCCGTCACTTCCGCGCTCGACGTATCGCTGAAATCCCCACCGCGTTCAAAGCTGAACGCCATGATCGGCAGCGCCATGTAGTTCAAGGCCACGTTCACAGGGCCCGCCCCGAAGCTGATTCCAATGCCGGTGTATCCCGTGTCGGCCAGCTCCGCGTACACCACGGCCTCACCCTCGGGAATCGCGGTGGCCTTGTAGCCGAGTTCCTCGAACATCCGCTTCAGCACCATCCGGTGATGCATAAACACCGCCGGTTCCTCCCCGGGCAACGTACCGGCGGGAGCGCTCGGGATGCTGAAGCCGAGGATTGACTCCCCGTACGGCACGGGTTCTACGAGCGCCGTCGTTAACCGCGTCAACACCTCCAGCGCGGCATTGTCGTGATTGTTCAGACACCCCAGCCTCATCGTTCGCTTCAAATCGACGTTGTACACCTGCGCAAAGGGCACGCTCGCCGCTCCATCGATCTGTAGGACACCGCCCACCGCATGGTAACCAATCCGTCGGGCGTGGAGCGCCTGCCGGGCTGCCGGCGTGTCCTTTACTTGGATGTAAGCGTTGTTCAAAGCCGATTTCGTGATATACCCGTCGCCGCTCGGGCGGGCGCAAACAATGCGGCTCGTCCCCATGTCTACGCCTATGAAATGACCGGATGCGTGTGACATTTATCTCACCTTCCCAAAGGGGCGCCACGGATACACGAGCAAATCCGCCGCGGGCGAATCGGCATGCCGTGCCAAAACCCACTCTTCCCCAAATCCAAAACTCATGGCGGAAACAACACTGCGCTTCGCTAGCCGAATCGCGTTCCAGGGCTTGTAGACGCTGCCCCTCATCTTTCCTGCCCCGCCCGGCCCCACCGGGAGGTTTACCGTCCGAACCCGCGATCGGACCTTCAGTCCAAGTCGGTTCAACAGCGAGTACATTCCCATTTGCGAAGGCAGTTGGCGAAGATCGATCCGTTGATCCTGAATCCAGGCGCCAACATTCTTCGGGGCAGATAAAAAGGGCCGTTGGAGAAAGTGCGTCCGGATCACCCCATGTTCGGCCAAGTGGTGCACCAACGTTTGCAGCACGCACTCCAGGTCCCCAACGCTCTCGAGACAGCCGTAACACGTGATGTCTTGCGCCTGAAGGGAGGGCCGGCCGTACAACTCGTGAAGACGCACGCAATCGGCGTGGATTCCCCGCGCGGGCAGCTCAGGACACCCGTCCGGATGACAATCGACGACGATCCCGCTGCGGTGGCGGGGCAAACGGATCGAGAGGTCTGGGCCAGAACATTCGGTGGGGCCGGATCGGCAAGAATGAATCTGCAAAAATGAAAGATGGGCCCCCGACGAGGGGCGTTTTATCAACTGTCATGTCTAAACGCGAATTCCAAACCGAAGTCAACCAACTTTTGCACCTTATTGTACACTCGCTATACTCGCATCCGGAGATCTTCCTGCGGGAGCTGGTGTCGAATGCCGCGGACGCGCTCGATAAGCTGAAGTATCTGACGCTGACGGAGGAGAAGTTCAAGACGCTGGCGTTTGAGCCGCGGATCGATCTGGAACTCGACGAGGAGAAGGGGATTCTGACGATCTCCGACAACGGCGTCGGGATGAACGAGGAGGACCTGGTGTCGCACCTCGGCACGATCGCGCGGTCCGGGACCAAGAACTTTCTGGCGAACCTGAGCGGCGACGCTAAGCGGGATTCGAACCTGATCGGGCAGTTCGGTGTCGGGTTCTACTCGGCGTTCATCGTGGCCGACCGCGTGGACGTCATCAGCCGGAAGGCCGGGGAAGAGCAGGCCTACCGCTGGACGAGCGACGGCAAGACGGGTTTCGAGATCGAACCGTCGTCGCGCGCGGGTCACGGGACGAGCGTGATCGTCCACCTCAACGACGATGGGAAAGAGTACGCGCACGGCTGGAAGCTGCGCGACATCATCAAGAAGTACTCGAACCACATCGCGTTCCCGATCTTCCTGACGTCGACCGAGCACGACTGGGACGACACCGAGAAGAAGTCCGTCCAGAAGCGGAAGACCGATCAGGTGAACGCGGCGAGCGCGCTGTGGAAGCATTCGAAGGCCGACATCAAGGACGAGGACTACAAGGAACTCTACAAGTCGATCTCGGGCGACTACGAGGATCCGCTGTGCTGGTTCCACACCAGGGCCGAGGGCACGATGGAATACACGACGCTGTTCTTCGTGCCGTCGAAGGCGCCCTACGATCTCTACCAGGCCGACTACACGCCGGGCGTGAAGCTGTACGTGAAGCGGGTGTTCATTACCGACGACGCGAAGGAGTTGATGCCGAGCTACCTGCGGTTCCTGCGCGGCGTAATCGACAGCGAGGATCTGCCGCTGAACGTGAGCCGCGAGATTCTGCAGCAGAACCGGACGCTGGCGTCGATCCGGAACGCCAGCGTGAAGAAGGTCCTGAACGAGTTGAAGACGATGGCCGAGGAGAACGGCGAGCAGTATCTGAAGTTCGTCGAGCAGTTCAACCGGCCGATGAAAGAGGGCCTGTATTCCGACCACGCGAACCGGGAGACGCTGCTGGAGCTGATCCGCGTGAAGACGACGAAGTCCGAGACGTGGACGAGCCTGAAGGAAGTGAAGGCCCGGATGCAGGAAGGGCAGAAGGGGATCTACTTCCTGACGGGCGGCCCGGCGGCGCAGCTGCGCACGTCGCCGCTGCTGGAGATCTACCGGAAGAAGGACATCGAAGTGCTGATCCTCGACGATGAGATCGACGAGTTCGTGTTCGCGGGGATCGAGAAGTACGACGACGTCGAGCTGAAGGCGGTGAACAAGGCCTCGACGAGCGAGGACCTCAAAACTGAAGAGGACAAGGACAAGGGCGAGGAACTGAAGCCGTTGGTGGAGCGGTTGAAGAAGGCGCTCGAAGGAAAGGTGAAGGACGTGCGCGCATCGGTGCGGCTGGCTGACAGCCCGAGCTGCATCGTGAGCGACGAAGAGGAACCGAGCCTGAAGATGCGGCAGATGCTGCGGGCCATGGGCCAGGCGGGGCTGCCGGATTCGAAGCCGATTCTCGAAGTGAACCCGGACCACGAGATCGTGAAGAAGCTGCAGGGGGCGTCCGACGACGCGTTCGTCAGCGACGCGGCGCACCTGCTGCTGGAGCAGGCGCTGCTGATCGAGGGCGTCACGCTCGAGAACCCGGCGGCCTTCGTGCAGCGGCTGAACCGCGTACTTTCGCGGGCAAGTTGAGTGCGCGAAAAACATGATGAGTGAATAGACGTGCGTCGACTCATCATGCGTCGACTCATCACTACCCAGATTATCGCCGCCCCCAAATCCATTAGCGGCTGTCTCAGAATTGTGGGTGATAACACTGCCTACCGACAGCCCCCGGAACGCTTCGTCCGCCAATTCGCGTCGCGATTTCCGCAGACAAGACGACGGTGGGCGTCCACGAACTCAAAAGCCAAAGAAAGGAGCCCCGGCTAAAAGGAGCCCCGGCCGCCATCAACATCCTTCCGGCTCATCCTTCAACGCGCAAGTGCTGCCATTCCGCGAATCTGCTTTTGGCAGCGCTGTCAAGGCAAAGTACAAATGTCCATTGGTAGCACCTCACCGATAGCGCATTCACTCAAGTACGGCGATCCATGCAGGTGGCCAGCAACTTGACACGGTGCCACAGGCGCATCTTTACAATGCTGTAGCTTCCCCCGCCGCCATGTCGTCCAATAGGGTAGTGCCTTCCGATCTCCGCCTGCGCGTCCTCAACCAGGCTCCCGTCAATCCCGCCGCCCGCTACGTCCTCTACTGGTCGCAGATGAACCGGCGCGCCAATTCCAACCACGCCCTCACCCACGCCGCCGCCGAAGCCAATCGCCTCCGCCTCCCGCTCCTCGTCTACGAAGGCCTCACCTGCACCTACCGCGAAGCCAACGACCGCTTCCACACCTTCGTCCTCGCCGGCGTCCCCGAACAGCGGAAACGCATCGAAGCCCTCGGCGCCGGCTACTGCTTCTACCTCCGCCAGCGCCGCGCCGACGACAACGCCGTTCTCTACAAACTCGCCGCCGACGCCGCCCTCGTCGTCACCGACGACTACCCCACCTTCATCGCCGCCGACCACCTCGCCCGCGTCCCCGCCCGCCTCTCCATCGCCTTCCACGCGGTCGATTCCTCCTGCGTCGTCCCCATGAACCACTTTGTCAAGCAGGAGTGGGCCGCCTACACCATCCGTCCCAAGATCCACAAAGTCCTCCGCGACCACCTCCACCCCGTCCCTCCCATCCAGCTCCACCACCCGTGGACCCTTCCCCGCCCCGCCTTCCACACCGAAGTCACCCCCGAAAACATCCCCGCCCTCGTCGCCGCCTGCGAGATCGACCACACCGTCCCGCCCTCCCACGCCTTCCCCGGCGGCCGCCTCGCCGCCGAGCGCAACCTCCACAACTTCCTCAAGTCCCGCTTCGCCCGCTACGGCGCCGAACGCAATTCCCCGTCCAACCACGCCACCTCCGGCCTCTCCCCCTACCTCCACTTCGGCCAGATCTCGTCGCTCGAAATAGCCCTCGCCGCCGAAGGCTACGCCGCCGAAAACAACCTCAGCGCCGCCGAGTTCCTCGAAGAGCTGATCGTCCGCCGCGAACTCGCCTTCAACTTCGCCCGCTTCGCCCCCGCCCTCGACCGCATCGACGTCCTCCCCGAGTGGGTCCAGCTCACCATCCGCAAACACGCCGCCGACCACCGCGACCACGTCTACACCTTCGAGCAGTTCGAACACGCCCGCACCCACGACCCGCTCTGGAACGCCTGCCAGAAGGAAATGCTCCTCCGCGGCAAGATCCACGGCTACTACCGCATGTACTGGGGCAAGAAGATCATCGAGTGGTCCCCCACGCACCAGCAGGCGCTCGATACGATGATCCATATCCACGACCGCTACGCCCTCGACGGCCGCGACCCCAACACCTACACCGGCATCCTCTGGTGCTTCGGCCTCCACGACCGCCCGTGGGGCGAACGCCCCGTCTTCGGCACCATCCGCTACATGGGCTTCGACGGCATGAAACGCAAAACCGACGTGCCCGGCTACATCCGCGAAATCGAGTACCTCGAACGCACCGGCAAAGAACTCGTCCCCGCCCAGTAATGGAATCCGGACGGATCTGGAGCAGGAATGGAGTCGGGGGACCGTCAATCAGGTCCCGCTTGCTTGGCCCCGACGGCGGGAGGTATTTGGATTTCTACCGCGCTGACGTGAAGACTGCAACATCATCGCAAGACCGGATTTTTGACGATTCTGCAGGGCAACCCGGGCGCCTCGATTCTATTCGATTCTCTGGCCGCAGGCTTCACTGGCCCTGCGTGTTGACCGATTCGGCACGGCGGGGTTACGCCATCATTCACTGCGCTTCAGGTCGCGATAGAAGTTTTCATGCGGGCCGACCATCAGCAACTTGATGGTGTCCTCGGCCAGGACCCGGTAGGCCAGCAGGCATAACTGATGATCCATGCGGAATTTGTAGACGTGTACGCCCGCCAAGTCACCGATTTTGATCTCCCCAGATGCCGGATGGTTTGTGATTTCCCGCACCGCATTGTCGAGAGCCGCCTTCTGTCCCGGGTGAAGCTTTTTCACGGCACGAACGAACGTCGGTGTGACGAGAATGCGCATCAGCCGAATTGGTATTCGCCGGCGGGTTCTTCTTGATCGGCGATCAGGATGTCGCGGATCACCGAGAAGGGCAAATCCGGGTTCTCAGCAGCAATTTTTCCGATCTGAGACCAATACTCGATCTGTTTGGGCACTGAGCGATGCTCAATTGCACCGTAACGTTTGGCGCTATCGACTAGAGTCTCGGGGAGTTTGACATTGATGGCCATGGAATCCGCACCTTCATGCTCCATTGTAGCCCGCAATAGACCATAAAGGAACCTGCCTGCCTTTGGCGGAGGCGGCTGAGGATGTACGGGCGTCAGGTCCTCCCTTCGATCATGGTTAAGAAAGCTTTTTGCTAGTCCGCTTGGCTTGGTGGGGCGCCGCTGGAGTTTTTTTCGTTCTCACCGTCTTCTTGGCGACTGCGTTCTTCATGGACTTCTTACGCTGAACGCCGAAGGCCGTTTCCAGAACGCCTTGCAGCAATTGCTTCTCCTCGGGTTTGATCACACGGTTGAAATTGTGAGGGCGTGTGGAGGCCAGCGCCTGCATGGCCGCGACCCACTCGAGCGCGGATTCGGCGGCATGAGGCTTTTTTAGTTCCTTCATCGCTGCAAGTGCCTCGGCAAGATCGGGAACGCGCCGATAGCAATCAATCGCGCCTTGCAGATCGCCTGCGGCACGGTAGGCTGCAGCTGCTGCGGCGAAATTCTCGAGGGCTTGGTGACATTGCGCCTCAAAGCGATAATCCCGTTCAGGCAGAAGCGCAAGAACAGCGAGCACCTCTCTGAATCGGCGAGCCTTTACGAGTCGGCTGACAGCGTTCGTCCGCAGCCGTGCTGTGCGTTCGGCGGCATCAGGGAGTTGGATGGCTTCATAAAAAGGTGGAAGAACCCTGACGCAGTCTGCAGCGTTCACGCCGTTGTGATCGACCCGCTCCAACATCGAGATCCAGCGGTTCGGCTCCGTTCCCAGTTCGAGCAGTACCCACGCAGGCAGCTTCGGGAGTGCCGCCGGCAACTCGCCGACCAGAGCAAGAGCAGCTTGGGCTTCATTTTCACCTGAGTCGTCATAGAGGTCGGCGATCTGGTAAAGGATTGACACCAAGGCTGGGTTTTCGGCATGCCGGCTGGCTCGCGCCGCCTCATCGAGCAGGTCCGGATTGCCGAGTTCCGCGGAGAGTTGCAGTTTGCGCATGCCCAGCGCGAAGCAGACTTCGGCGAGGCAGAGATAAGCGGACTTGCGCGTCAGTGGATCGATGACGGCATTCAAATCGCCGGTCTTGCCAAGAAGCGCGACGGCTTGATGCGCCCGTGACCAGGCCAGATCAGGTCGCACGGTAAGGTATTTACGTGCATCCTCCTGGCAGCGTTGAATACGCTCGTCAAGATCCAGATTCTCTTCCTGCAAAGATTTGAGCAGCGCGGCTGGGGTGAGGGCGGATAGCGTGGGGGAGGTGCGGTGGAGGAAATGGAGACTCGAGTTCAGCCGGTCGATCGTCGGGCCGATGTCCAGCCAAATGAGGCGTTCCGTTGGACGACTCACCGCGACGCGGAGTTGATCGATGGCCAGGCGGCGGGCAAGCCCATCGATATCGGCGGGAGAATACCGAGTGACGGCCTCGATCCGTTCGAGTTGTTCCCCCGGGTTGAGGATACAGACCGAGTGAAAATCTAGCCCTTTAATCTCCGACGTGGTAAGCGCATTGGGGACCGGTGACTAGATTTCATTGAACGTCACCAGTGCAAGGCCTTCTCGACAGGAGAGATCCGCCAGAAGTGCGGTGAGATCATCCCCGGGGGCCGCGGCGCAGTAAAGGACCTGATCGGTAGCGTCATCGTCGATAGCGGCCCAGCCCTGCCCCGAGGGGCGATCCCTCTTTTCGAGGTGAGCGTACAGGTCCCATACGCAATTGATGAGGTCGGCAATTTGCCGTGGACTACGGAGATTCGATGTGAGGTGATGAACGCTCGGAGTGGCGACTTCAGCGTGAAAGATGTCGTTCAGCCATGCCCACTCAAAGTCGGTTGGACGTACGGTCTGCGCTTCGTCACCAGCAATCAAAACAGGCACAGGTCGACCGCGCAGTTGCTGCAGTCGCTTGGCAAGCCGCGCGATGAACAAGGATTCAATAGCGGTTAAATCCTGGCACTCGTCGAGGGCGATGCAGTCCCACGGACCGTCTATTTGCGTGAGTTGCTCGATGCCAACCCAAGCAAGTTGGAGATCAGGAAACAGGCGCTCGGCAATTGGGCCACCGGCTTTTTCGAGGCGGCCGGCTATGGCGATGGCGGTTTCAGCTGCCTGGCGCCCAATGGCCGCGGCTCGGCGTTCGATGTAGTCGGAATCATTTTGGCGCTGGATGCGCGCACCTGCGAAACGGCCAATGCGGGCCGGCAGCGCGGCGCCAATGATGTGTGCGTGGAATTCGTCGAAAAGACTAGCTTTGCCTCGGGACCAGGGACCGAATGTACGGGAGAGAGAAGCGGTTTCAACTCGAAATCGGGATCGCTGTTGGGAAAGAGAGAGCTGCGGAGTACCGACGCCCAGGAACTCGCGAAGAAATCCTGGAAATGTAGCAACATGATAACGGCGGGACTGGGAGCAATAGCGATCAAAAAAAGTGCGGGCCAGCAAAGCGACGTCGCGACTGTAGGTTAGATAAAGAATGTGCTGGGAGTTGGTTTGATCGGCGGCATGAAGCAGCGCGCTGGTTTTGCCAGAGCCGGGGTGTCCTTTGAGAATCCTGACGGACTCGCGGGCATTGGCAAATTGGGCCTGCTGTGTGGTCCAGGGGGCGGGACCATAGTCCTCTTGGCGGACTTCGGGGACGGAGACGGGGAGATAGTCGGTGGGGAAATGGTGGGCAGGCAGGGGGGAATGATCGTCGTGATGACGGATGTCACGCAAGAAAAGGGCTCCACTAGGAGCATTAAAGTCTTTCACCGGCAATGCGCCATTTGGCGCCCACCAGGCGTAAAACTGGGAGCCAGCTGTCCCGCCCAGTCGAGATCGCCGCCATCCTTTGTTTTGGCCTTGCGTGCTCTTGAAATGTAGCCGTTCGGGGTCGATCAGAAGGCGCTGCAGAAGTAACGACGCCCGTTTGCTGATGGGTTGCGTCCGGTAGGCCGCTAGCTTTTCGAGAAAATCCGGGTGGCAATAGACAGAACTCGGCGGCACCGCAGTTTGAAAGGAGTCGTCCACTCGATTACTGTAGCCCGCCGGAAGCAGTTCTGCCACCCGTGTTTGAAGTTCGTCAGCACTAATGCCGCTAGCCGAGGGGAGTCCTGCGAACTGCCGTGAAATAAGCAATGGCGCGGATCACGCAGAGACGCTGATATTTCAGTGTTGAGGGCGGGGGGCGCGGCGACCAACCCTTGCGGAAAAGTTTCACAATTTCCCGCAAACAGCCGAGTTGGCATAAAGGCAACCAACCGTTTTGTCGTTTGTTTACTAGCGGATCGGTGCAGAAGGGCGACCCGCCGGCGAAATTTTCCGGGTAGGACCCGGGTTGGCCGGGTTGGTCGGCGGGTTGGCCGAGGGGTTGGTGGGAGCCCCGTTTTCGGCCCCGCGCCGGGCGCTACGGGGCCGGTTCCGGCCGGGGTAGGCTACGGGCCCACCGGGGGTGAAAAACGCCGCTACGGGCCCGGTTTCGGGGTGCCGCCGGACGGGCCGTTCGCGCCCGTAACCCGTTCCCTATCAACGGGTTGAAATATTTCGCGCACCCCCTAGAAAGAGCTTGCAATCGGCTTCGAAACCACCGTAACGTCCATGTGACCCGGGCACCTAAACCCGCCCGGGAAACCCGCTACGGAGAACGAAATGCCCTTGTACGAAGAGATCCTGAAGGCCGCCGCCGAAGAGGCCGCCGAGGCCGCTACCGACGCCTTCGGGCCCGGTTTCGAACCCGCCGCCGATATGGCCTACGAATTTATTTGCGGGGTTTGGGAAGACACCGACGAGCCCGCCGCCGCCTACCTACCCACCGAAATGCCCGCCGAATTTGCCGCCGCCTACGAGGCCGCCCTGGGGCGGTAGCCCGCCCCGGGGTTTCGCCCTGACGAGGCCCGGCGGCTCCGGGCCGAAACCGCATCCGCGCGGTCGGCGAATAGCCCTGCGGTACGCCGCAGCACCACCCCGCCCCCAAGGAGCTTTTATGAAACTGTTTTTCCGAATCGATACCGACGGCGGCATTTCCGCCTACCGGACCAAGACCGAAGCCCAGCAGGCCGTAGCCGCCGACGGCGGCCAGATCTTCGCCACCGAGCGCGAATTGGCCGAGGTCGCCAAGACCGCCCCGATGCAGACGCTGGTCGATACATGGAACAGCCTGACGGGCGTCACCCCGGTCAAGAAGTTCAAGGACCGCGCCACCGCCGCCAAGCGGATCTGGGAGGTTGTCGACACCACCCTGGCCCCCGTAATGGCCGCCAGCTTCGCGCCCGAGGGTAAGGCCAAGGGCAAAGGCGGGAAGGCCGCCGCCAAGGAGCCCAAGGAGCCGCGCACCAAGACGCCGACCCCGGACACCACGAGCCCCACCCCGGACACCACGACGCCCGCCCCGGCCCGCGAGGGCTCGAAGAAGGCGCAGGCGATCGAGATGCTCGAGCGCGGTACGACCCGCGAAGAACTCCAGACCGCCTTCGGCTGGCTGCCGCACACCACGCGCGGGTTCCTCAGCATCCTCGGCAAGACCCACACGATCGAGGTCGCCAAGGGCGATGACGGCGTCCGGATCTACCGGCTGGCCTCCTAACCGCGCCCGCCCTGATGAGGCCCGGTGGCCCCGGGCCGAAACCGCACGCTCGGTGCGGTCGGCGAGAGCCCCGCGTTTCCGACGCGGCACCATCCCAGCGATTCCATCGACACCGGAGATTCTATGAAAGCGACATTCGATTCCATGAGCGCGGAGCGCTACGAGTTTACCCACGGCAGACGGCCCAGAGGCGAAGGCTGCTGGGCGTTCGAGCTCCGGGCGGGCGACCGCAAACGCCAGATCTTCATCGACGCCACCTATGCCGAGGCCAAGAAGCAGGCGCTGGAGCGGGCGACCCAGGAGGGCTACTGCATCGTCAGCGTTCTGACTTAGCGCGCCTGACGAGGCCCGGGCCGGGCCGAAACGAGCGCGCCACCGGCGTCTCGTCGCGGGGCCAATTACACAACCCGCCAAGGAGGCTCTCATGAGCAAAACCACTACATCTTCCCAGCGCCCGTGGACCACCTGGGCCGATTTTGACGACGACGGCGAGCCCACCGACCGGACGATCATCGGGGATCCAGACGGGCGCGCCGTGTTCTGTACGGTCGAGGCGACACCGGGCGAGATCGCGTTGGCGGCCCGGCTGCCTGAGATGCACGCGCTGCTCGCCGAGGCGGCCCGGTTGATGCCTGGGGGCTCGACGGTGCGGGAGGCATGGAAGGCGCGGGCCGCTGCGCTGGGCCTGGACGCTAGCGGACGGTAACCCGCCCGCCCCGAGTTACAAACGCGGAGGAGAGCCCGGAGACGAGCGGTAATGCCTGCTCGTCTTTCGGTCGTTGGCACCACCCCACACCCGAGCCTTCACAACAGGGCAATTCGCGCGCTATGAAATTCTGTGACGCCATCGGCAAAAAAAGTAAGCCCGGTTTCTAGGCCGGGCCTCAAGAGAAAAAGGGTAATCAGGAATAGACGCACTGCCTACAGCGCCCTGCCCGATTAGTCTCGCATTGGAGTTGGAAAAGTCTATCAGGTTTGACCTCCCGAGGTGTACGGTGACACGGGAGCAGTTCAGACCGTTAGCACCACCCCACCCCGGGCTGATTGCGGACGGCCGGGGCACGGGACTGGGATTCAGCGCGGTGTTGTCTCCGAAGAATCCCGACGGGCACTTGTGCGCAATTGCCGACAAGTTGTGGGATCCGGCTTGCCAGGAAACGAGGCTCAGCAGCGGACCCAAGGCGCCAGGAAACTTCTGGACAATTGCCCACAAGTCTCTACTGCGCCGAGAGCCGCAACCTCGCGCCAAGGCTCGGACGGAGAGCCGGGCCCAGCGTCGGGTATCCCGGGCCGGGCTGCGCACCGCGCAAACCGGGACCGTTGGGGCCCAGGGCTGCCCTCGCACACCCGCCAACACCACACCACCCCCCGGGCCCAGTGTGGCGTTGTGGGCAAGCCGTAACAATTTGCGAGGGGCCCAATGTGCCGAATTAGAGGTGTAGGACTTCTCCCTTGAGCGAATAGAGAATCGACAGGACGTCTTTGCAGGTCGCGTCATCGATTTTGTGTTTCGCTAGGGCGGCCATCACATCGTCAATTACGGCGAGGTATTCCTGCTCATTGATATTCATCCCCCGGTGCGCGGCCCGCATGTCTTTCCCAGAGTAGGTTTCAGGGCCGCCGGCGCCGGCGCAAAAAAACTCAGCCGCCAAGCGTTTGGCTCGCGGGATATCGGTCGACGCACGGAATCGTGGGGATACCACGGGATTGTTCAGGTGATTATCGACGGCATCGCTAACAATGGCAGTGATACCAGCGGCACCGCCGAGGCGGTCATAAAGGGAAAGTGACATCCAACATCTCCTGGAAGGGATTGCGCGCCGGATGGCGCGATTAAGTCGGGATGCCATCTTGAGAGCGTCCCGCGCCGCAGGGTGATATCACAAATGCCCAGCACCGAGGCCGAACAGCCCTAATTTATTCGCGCTTTGTCGCTCGACTCCGAATAGCTCCATCAGTTGCACTCGCGGGAACCGGACGGCGTTCAAAAGCTCTCTCTCGCACCATACCACCCCCCGGCCCCGGTCGCTGCCGGCGAGCTGCCGCCCGGAACCAGCCCGGCACCGGCCATGGGCTCGACTCCAGCCGCGCCATGAACCGGCCGCCGATATTGCCGCGTGCCGTGCTCATTGCGCCAGGCACTCCGTGACGACGTTCTGGAACATCCCGCGCAGATTAACCATCACGCCGTTGTCATCCCGGCGGTCGAGGCGTTTGAGATTCCAACAGCGGCCATTGTCCAACTGCTCCCGGAAACTGTACTTCGTGCCCCCGGGTAAATTCCCCTGAATCGCGCTCGTGCCATTCTCGCTTCTCAGCCAGATGGCCTTCAGGTGGCCCTTGCGCCCGTAGGACGGCGTGACCTGGCCGGCGGTCACCAGACGGCGCGCGCCCTCCGCGTTGCGGAAACCCAGCGAACGGCCATCGGCCGCATACAGCGGAATGTTCTTCGTTTTGCTCATCTGGACGCACCTCGACCACAACCGTGGACAGGAAGGAGATTTTCGAGAGTCCCGTCTCTCGTGAGTTCGGTGAAGGAAATTCTTACTGGGGGTGCGCCTTGCGCTCGCCTTGGCGAACTGAATCCTTCACGGTAAATATACGCAAGAACTGAAAAAAGTGTAAACCCGGAAAGAAACAACGGACGATGGCCAAATCGTGATCCCCGAGAATCGCGACTGTCGCAATCACAACTCGCATCAAACCCGCTTAATCCACGGCTGCTCGACGTCCGGGTTGTAAAAACGCAGGACGTTCTGGTGGGGCGGCGGACCGATGATCTCGATCCACTGGCGGGTGATCTGGCCGATGCGGGTTCCGGGACGGCGTAGCGCGTCAGCCAGCGTACCGCCACTCCATTGCCCAGCTTCGCCCCACACGCGCTTCTCACGCCACCCACGCGCCAGCGCCCTGTCGCGCACCGCGGCTATGATCGCCTGCACCTCGGCGTGATCACGCGCACCACTAGTCCGGGTGCCCTCTGTGGTCCCCCGTGACTGCTGCGTGACCGTCCGCGTGTCGGATCGCGTGACGTGCGGCGGCCGGTATCGTGTCCCTACGAGTCTCCGGATCGCTTCCTTGATCGCCGGTTCTCCGAAGATGGCAATGGCGTGCTCCTGGAGGCGATTGAACCGCTCTCGGAGGCGATCGAACACTTCCGGACGTATGGCACCCGCTTCCACGCCCCGTTGCGCGACCGTCATGCGGCCACGCAGCCAGGCGAAGTACTCCGGATCCAGGCGCCGGTAGATTGTGTCGTTGATCTGAAAATCCCGGGCGATCCGGTGCGGCTCGGTGGTTTCCCACTGAGCTAGCGAGGTGGAAACGAAAAGGGTAAGGCCACCAGTTCTCGGAGGAGCGGCAGTTCGAGACGTGTCCTCGCGCTGAGCAACTAGGCCACCGGAACTCACTGATAGAGCTCGGCTTATCCGTCGGTGTCCCAGTGTCTCAGTTTGAACATCGTAGTTTGTAACCCCAGCGTGTGTATTTTCTCTCTCTCCCTTCATCTCCCCTCCTGCGATCCGGTAGAGAGAGAAACACACTCTCTTATGTGTGTGCGTAGATGTACACATGTACATCTGGTACACGGTATGAAAACAGAGGAGTTAGTGCCGTCTGCATACTGGAACACTGTCTGGGACACGGCGTTCATCTGGTGCACGGGTCCAATCCGTTCGCCCTTTTCTGAGGCCGGTACCGCCACTGGCGCGAACTTCTTGTTCCCGCATGAAATCGCTCCCAGCCAAAAGACCGCAGGCTTCGGGCGATCCGATTCCTGTCCTGCTGAGTCCATTGATCGATCCGCTTCTGGATACAGTGCTCGAGGATCTCGACAATCGAGACCGATTCGAACGCCTCAATCCACTCCCGAATCCGATCGTCCCAAGGATCACCTTCGTAACGTTCGGATTGCTCTTCGAGAGCTTCCTGATCGAGGGACACAGAATCCAGCCACCATGGCTTGCCGTCAAGGTACAGCGTCATTGCCTCCGCCCACAGTTGGTCTCGTACTGCTGCCAACCCGTCGACATTGATCTCTTCCTTTTTGCAGTCCACCGGCCAGAAGCGCCGGCCACCAGTCTCGTCCCGCAGATATGTGGAATGGTTGACGCTTCCAGCGAACACGCACTGGCGCGGGGATTCGATGACCCGTTTGCCGAATGGCGGCCTAAAGCGCTCTGTCGTCCTACTCATGAAAGCCTTCACCTTGCCGACCTCGGCGCGAGACATCGAATCGAGCTCAGCAATCTCAATAATCCAAATTCCGCGCACTTGCATGGCCGCGTCCTTGGAACCGAGGTCGGAGATCTCGTCGGTGAACCACGGCTGGCCAAGGACTTTAAGCGCTGTTGATTTCCGGATGCCCTGTTTACCCTCCAGGATCAGGCAACAGTCGGCTTTGCATCCGGGTTCGAAAATGCGCGCGACGGCAGAGATCATCCAACGTGCGCCGACGGCAGATGAGTAGGGAGTATGAGAGACGCCCAGATAGTCTGCTAGCCAGGAATCGATCCGGTGAGTGCCATCCCACGTTAGTCCGTTCAGGTACTGTCGCACCGGGTGGAAGCGATTCTCACGGGCGACCGTCTCGACCGCCTGACCAGTTGTCTCGACGGATACGAAGATGCCTTGACGATGAAGCCACTCTGTCGTGAGAAGGTCATCATTCGGCGACCACGGCCTTGGAAAACGCCCTTTCGGGGCGACCGCGATCCACGGCGGCTGGCTCTGCAGTATCGTGACGTGGGCGAACTCGTTCCTGGCTAGAACGCCTTGCCACTCTGAAGCTGAGCGGAGAGCAGTCAGGGCATTGGCAAGGACCGATCGAATGCCGCCATTTGAGTTGACGAGTAGAGCGTCCTTCCAGTTCCCCGGGGTAGTTTGTGGCGCGTTAGCCGGTGCTGACGGCCCCGTCCCATTTCGCCGTGCGCGGCCCGTCTTTCCACCTCGGGGCTGATCGATCTGGACCACCTTCAGTTGCTTCCGCAACGTCGCGACCGGCGCTCGATTCTTACCGACGCGGCCCTGGATCAGCCGGAAGTAGCGTTCCTGTTCGAGCGGGGCGACCCGGCCGATCTCGGCGAGAATCGGCTCCAGCGTGACGGTGAGGTCCGCATCGGGGGTGTCCTCAGACAGCGTGCCGATCGACATTTCGAGAGGCGTCTGTGCCGCCTCAAGCACCGCCTCAAAGTCCGCCGCCGTCTTCCCGCTCGCGAAGTACTCGTTCACGTCGATCTTGGCCGCGGCGAGCAGCCGTTCGCCCTCGGCGATCTCCGCACTATTCCGCCCGGCCATGAGCGTTGCCAGTTCCTTGGGCCGGACACTGCCGCCGACCCCAAACTTCTCGGCCAGTTGCGCGCGGGCGGCCTGTTGTGGGCCGCCGAGCGGGAGCGTGGCGATTCGCGTAGCAATACCCTTGTCTGAGAGAATCGCCGCGGTGCGAAGCGCGCCCTTGATGCCTGCCTCCGAGAGTTCGTTGTCCTGGCAGATGAAGACGGTCTTGACACCGGTGAGCTTGGGCAGCAGCCGCTCCCAGTCGCCCTCCCGGATCTGCACGGTCACCGGCGAGACCACCGGGAAGCCGTGCTGCATGAGCGAGATGCAGTCGGTGACGCCTTCGGTGATGATGATCCGTTCCGGGCGCCGGAGCAGGACATCCTCGTTGAAGAGCACATCGTTTTTGACCGCCTCCGAAACATGGCGGTTGTTGCTGTCGTTGCGCACGGCGAGCTTCTTGTACTTCGCCGTCTCCCACTGGTTGTTCGGTGTCCACGGCGTCTGGCGTCCGATCAGGAACACCACGTGGCCGCGGCTCCAGTACGGAAAGACGATGCGGCTGGCAAAGAACGGCATGAGGCCGTCCTGGGCGGTGGGGCGGAAGGCCGAGGACGTCGCAAGTTCCTTCGGCGTGAAACCCAGCTTGCGCAGATGCGAGACCACGCCGGGCGAACTCTGGACGGCGAAACCGATCTTGAGGCGCGAGATCATCTCGTCGGAGATTCCGTACTTCTGGCGGAACCAGGCGAGCACCTCGGGGTTCGAGATGAGCGCCTGGTGGTAGTATTCCGCGGTGGCGGTGAGGACCTCGCGAACCCGGATCGCTTCGCGGTGGGCCTCCTCGGCGGCGGCGAGTTCCTCCGGCGTCTGGCCGGCGCGTCCGAGCGGCGGCATCATGGCGCGGGTGGCCAGGAAGTCGCGCGCCGCCCGGTGGGTGTCCGGCATCCGGCCCGATTGTCCGCGCGTGATGACGCCGTACTGGACGAACTCGACCAGTTGCAGGACGTCGCCGCCGGTGGCGCAGCCGAAGCAGTACCACTTCTGGCTGTCGAGGCTCACGTGGAGGGACTTCTTGGACTGGCTCTGGTGGTGCGGGCAGTCGCAGAACAGGGTGTTGCCGGATTCTTGAGTGACCCGGCTGCCGAGCAGTTCGCGGGCGATCCCGCCGATGTCGGTGTCAGTGATCTGGCGGTAATAGGCGTTGACGTCAACAGCAGTACTCATAAGCGAATCTCCTCGGGAAGCAAAAACTCAAGAAACGTTTTCCGCCTGTCAACTTGGCGTTTAGTGGCGCAGTGGTCGATGCCCCAGCGGTCGCCGAGCAGGATGACCGACTCTTTGGCGCGGGTGACGGCGGTGTAAAGCAGGTTGCGGTGGTGCATGAAGGAATGCGAACGGTGGACGATGATGAGGGCGCAGGGAAACTCCGAGCCCTGCATTTTGTGGATCGTGGTGGCGTAGGCAAGTTGGAGGTTGCTCAACTGGTGCGAGCCGGCGGCGATCGTGACAGGCTTGCCGTCGAATTGGACAACCAGCCCCCCGCCGTCGAGCACCTCCGCCACCACGCCCTGGGCGCCGTTCATGACGCCGAGGGTGTAATCGTTCTTGGTCTGGATCACCTTGTCGCCAGGAAGCAGGGCGGCGCGGCGGTTTGCTTCGGGCAGCGGCGCACTGACGCCATACCGTTTGCGCTGGATGACCTGCTGCAACGCGTTGTTCAACTCGACCGTGCCGAGCGGACCTTTGTGGGTGGGCGTCAGAACCTGAACGTCATGAATCAGGTCGTAGCCCAGCCGATCCTGCAGGACCTCATCGAACAGTTTCAGCAGGACGTTGGCGACGCTTCCGGCCTCGGAAAGGTTGTCGACAACGTACCAGGGACGCCGGTGTCCTGAGACACCCTCGGCGGTCGGTCGTACGTGGCCATCGAGAATCGCGATCGAGTTCTCCTTGAGCACGCCGGCCTGACGGATGATCTGCGTCAGTACGGTCGTGGGAATGGCCCGTGTGTTGACGAGGTCCCGCAGCAGGTTCCCGGGCCCGACCGGCGGCAGCTGGTTGTGATCTCCAACCAGGACCACCGTCGTCTTCTTCAGGTTCACGGCCTGGAACAGGTGCCAGGCGAGCGGGATGTCCACCATCGAGACCTCGTCGACGATCAGCAGGTCGGCCTCAATCGGATTGAAGGCGTCTTTTGCGTAGCTGTGCCCGTTGAAGCCAAGCAGCCGGTGAATGGTGCTCGCCTCGTGACCGACGACCTCCTCGATCCGCTTGGCGGCCTTCCCCGTTGGCGCGGCCAGGGCCACCGTGAGCTCCAATTGTTCGGCGATCGTGACCATGGTCGACAACGCGTAGGTCTTGCCGCTCCCGGCCCCGCCGGTCATCAGCGAGATCTTGTGCGTGAATGCATTCCGAACCGCCTGCCGCTGGTCGGCGTTGAGCAGCGGCCCCTCCCGGTCAATGAGCTCTTCGATGTCCCGGCATTCGACCCGTTGCGAGGCGGCGCCTTTCAGGGTCGCGGCCAGATCACGCTCCATGCGAACGATTTCCGGCAGCCCGATGGCGAGGCGTTCGAAGACCTCCTGCACGAGGACGCCTTCGGCGATCATCGTCTCCAGATGGCTTTCGATGAGGTCCCTGCTATCGAGCGTATCCATGACGAGCAGGGTTTCGGCGCGATCGAGCAACTCACCGTACTCGACCCAGCAGTGGCCGTCATCGAGGGCCTCGGTGACGCACGCCCGCAGCCCGGCGCGGATGCGCGAAGGCAGCTCTTTGTCCGTATTCAGTTTCCGGGCAATCTTGTCGACCCGCTTGAAGCCGAAACCGGGCACCTCCCGCACGAGGAGGTAGGGATCGGTTTCAAGCAGCGGCACGACCTGGCTGCCGAACTTCTCGACCAGCGTCTTCACCTGGTAATGGGTGAGTTCGTAGGCCGACAGATAGGTCATGGCGGCGTTGAAGTCCGCGTTGCCGATCCAGATCCGCTGGAGATCGCGGATCGTCTCAAGCGGTACCTGCGCGACGGCGGCGATACCCTCCGGATTCGACCGGATGGCCTTGTCGAACTCGAGGCCGAAGGCCGCGGCGATCTTCTGGGCCTTCTTCGGGCCGATGCCTTTGATCTCCGGGTGGTTGGCCAGATAGTGCGCCAGTCCCTCGGGCGACATCTCGAGGTTATGGCCCATGCGGTCGGCTTCGAACTGGCGGCCGTACTTGGGATGGTGCACCCAGCGTCCTTCGAGCCGGATCGCATCACTGGGCCTGACAAAGACGGGACCGGCAAACCGGGCAAACTCGCCGCGCTCGGTGCGCAAGCCACCGGCTGTAAACTTCGGGCCAGTGTAGAAGATGGTCTCGACCTGGCCGTGGAGCGTTGTTGTTTCTGCACTCATTGTTTCCACCTCGCATGGGCCGCCAGCAGGTAGGCCTGAACAAACTGACAGGCTGCCGGCCGGGTGCCGCAGAAGTAAACGGGAATTCCGTAGTCAAGAAGGATTGAGAGCGTGCTGCCGAGTACCGCCTTGGGGTGGGCGTCCCCGCGGTAGCGCCCGAGCAAGATATCGAGCAGGTTGGCTTCGACAACGACACAGGCGGCGCGATACCCGGCGAGCTTGGAGAGCTCCCTGCGGAACCGCTGCCGGGCATGGATGACGGTAGAGACGAAATCGTCGAGCGATTTTCGTTCGACGGCCACCTCACCTTCGAGCCCGACGACCGAGTAGTCGCCCGCTGGCAGCGCACGGCGTACCGTGGCTGCCAGCTGGGAGTCGAAGGAGTACTCGGCCTGCTCGCGCGTGTCGATGATAATCACCGGCAGTTCGTCAGAACGGGCGCAGCGTGTCATCGGCCTCCTCGTGGACTTGCGAAAGCGTGCGACCCGGGCTGAGGGTGATCCGCCGGCTGAAGTAAATGTTTTCGTAGTCACCGTTGGTCTTCTTGGTGACCTCGAGGCGCACGTCGAGCAGGTCCGCCAGGCGCCCGGGCAGGTCGGATAGTTTGTCGAGATCGAGCCCGCAGATATGAAGGTCGGTCTTGAGGTACCGGATGGTGTTGTTGGTGATGACGCTGTTGCGCCAGATAAGCCGGTTGGCGAACCGCGGACCCAGAACGCGCAGGGTCCACTTGAGCATTGGGTTGCCCGTGTTCTGCGTATGGGTCAGTTCGACCTTCTCGACCGCCACCTGGTACTTACCGTCCGGGAGGCTGTCGAAGTCACCGCGCTCCTCGGTGGCTTCTCTCTGAAACGTGCCGTCAAAGGCGGCGAGATCAATGGGTTTGTTGCTCATATGGGTTCTCCTTGGAAATTGGGGTTACTTCGCCGTGGGCTTCGCGGCGGGCTTGGTGGCGGGGTTCGCGGCCGTGGCCGCCCGGAAGGCTTCGACAAACTTCGTGTAGTCGAGGTCGAGGGTTTCGGGCAGGCGGCCCGTGCGGTCGCCGGCCTCGAAGTACACGCTGGGCTTGATGCGGATCACGCGGCGCACGAGCGGCTCACCATTGGGGCCGGTCTGCGCCTCGAGGTGGCAGAACAGCACAATGTCGGCCATGCCGAGCCCCATCTTGCGGGCCCTGTCGGGCAAAGTAGTCCGGCCCAATCCCCGCCGAACGCAACGCTTCCCGAATCTCCCGTTTGCGTCGGGTGATGGTCTGGCGCGAGCAGTCCAGCGCGTCGGCGGATTCGCGGGTCGAGAGTTCGCTCAACGCGAACGCTGTTTCTCTCGTCTCCCGCGGCAGGGCAGCGATCGCCCGCGAAACATCGAGCCGGAATTGCCGAAGAACGGCGGCACTGGGGGAGACCGCCACCTCCGGCAAACTCTTTGCTTGCCGGCACTGAGCGACCTGGGAGCGCCAGATCGACGCCAACTCGTGGTCCATCACGCGCGAAGCGAAGGTGCGAATCGAGGATTTCCTCTCGTCGAACTTTGGCCACCGGGTGAGGAACCGCAGCACCAGTTCACTCTGCACGTCACACCGGGTCGAGATCGGCAGCCCGCACCGGCGGGTGAATGCATTAGCTTTGCGAGCGGCCAAATCCCGGACCATGGGCAACACGTCCTCCAAGGTCAGCTGCGGCATGCGTCCACCTCGCTGCTGTTTCCCAGTTCGATTTCCAGCGCAAAGGGCAGCCCGTGCTTGACCTCAATGGCCAGGACCATCCCGTCGCCGAGATCGGTCAGTGTTTCGATCAGCTCGATGGTCTGCTTCTTGAGCAGAAAGTCATCGAAGGCGGCTTCCGGGCGCGGCCCGTTATCGCCGCCGATCTTCACCTTCTGGATGAATCTGGCGCCGGGGCCGAAGACCGGTGCGCCGTCACGAATCGGGAGATTTTCGATTCTCCCGAAGTTCAGCCGCTGCATCGTCTCGATCAGGCGGCGGTTGGGGTCAGAAAGACAGGACTTGGAAATGGGTTCGGCCACGACCAACTCCTTCGTGAAATCAAGGAGCTGCCGGGATTGGACAGGCCGGAACCGCTCCTGGGGCCTCTCGGTCGCCGTGGCTGCATCTTCATTGATGCGTCCGAGCTGGCTCCGGAAGACCGTGAGGCGTTCTGCCTTTTGCAGCGCGCACCGGTCATAAGCGAGGTTGAACGCCGCTTCGTTCTCGGTGCGCACCTTCAGGCTGAGGCACTCCACCGGAAGCCGCCCGGAGGGGTCCGGAGAGTACTTCAGATCCCGGCAGGCGGCGATCAGTTCCTCGTACCCCCGGTCGGTCGCCAAGTTGTAGGCCCGATAGAGCCCCTCCATGAATTCGTCCTTCAGCGGGCCGGTGCCCGTCAGGAGGAACTGTTTGAATTCAGCGATATCGATACCGGCGGCGTCGACATCGAGCCCCGGCCCCCAACTCTTGACGTACGAAACCAAAATGGCTTCGTGGCCTTGAAACTTCTCCAGGAATCGATCCCCATTAAATGCGCGGTGACTCACCATTACCAGCGTTTCTCCCTGTGGTTTTTACTTCACTCGACCCCAGCCACGCCAAACTGGCGTGGCCATCCCTTCGGCAATTGCGGTTTGCTACTGCGGTTTGCTACTACTCCATCTGCCGCCCAAACTCCCAGTGGTCCGGCTTCGGAAGACGATTCTTGGCGGCCCGGCGACAGGCGGCTGCATAGCCACGCCGCACCTGGCAATGCCGGCACGGACCCGGGGCGTGACATCAATGCCGTCCTCCACAATCCCCTTGCGGCGTATCTCGTTATCGTTTGGAGTTCCCGGCTATCGCCCCAATAGCACCGATGCTCTTTGGCATGGCGGCCAGGCTTCAAGCAGAAGACACACAGCGGGCGACAGCGCGGGGAGGGACGGAGTTTTGCGAGAGTCCCATCTCTCGATTCCTGTTTAAGTGCTATATACGCAGCAGGAAATCATTTATCCGGGGTGCCAGCACATTTTCTTTCTCGGACGCCTCGACGCTGCGCACTACCTCGGCTACGGCGCCGGCGTTTCGCCATCGCCAACGCGATCGAGGCCGATCTCGGCCGAGATCAGCAACCGTCGGGGCCCGAGAACCGGCACCTCACATGTGGGCAATGGGACCCATGTCGCCGCAGGTACACGGCCGTCTTCTCCCGCAGCCTCATCGCCCTCAGCAGCATGTTTCGAGTTTGGTTCCTCGGAATACACTTCGGCTACAGCCAAGGACGGGAAGGAGTTTTGCGAGAGTCCCGTCTCTCGTACCGCGGGCAGCAGGCAACTTTCGGAGGGCGAAATTGTGTGCCTGTTAATAGATACTCAGCGAGGGGCAAAAATGTCTACTGCCGGTAGAACTTTTTTTTCGCTCTCAGGATCGCGGTGGGCCAATTCGGTGGCAGAAAGCGCCCGAGGGCACCGAATCGGCGGACAAAGAATCGGCGGCGGACGTCGAGATCCACGGTTGCTCGATACCCCGCGCGGATGAGTCGCCCCGGTGGGGAACACGAGTTCCTTCACTTTAGGGACCTTGTAGAGGGGAATTCAGGGCAAAGGGGAATGGCATTCCGCGCCGCGGCCAATTCCCGCTGCCTTTTCCAGTTCGGTTCGGCGGTCAACGTTCGCCACGCTCTCTCCCCGGCACTGCGCCCTTGGGGGGCCTCTGTCTGGAACAGAATCGCCTCCTGGATTTCCGGCGCCAACAGGAGCAGATTCATGATCTGCGTTAACCGCGCCCTCGTCACATACCCGAGCCGGGCGATTGCGGCATAGTCCGCCACCTCGCCCTGGTCCACCATGTCCTGGAACTTGATCGCCAAGGCCATGAGTCGCGTGATCCTCGGAATCGTGGGTACGGTGGGCGGCTTGCCCCTGCTTCTCCCACCGTCACCGTCGGCCCTCCCGCGACGTGCCAGCGGCAACAGGATCTCCACCTGGGCTCCGGTCTCGGGCACCTCTACTGCTTTCCGTGGCATAGTTCTTTCGCTCCTTCGCTGCTGAAATTGATCGTCACCTTCCCGCTCCGGCCGTCGTAGCCCACCTTGGCGATGAGCAGCCGAATCATCTTCTCCTGCTCCTTCGTGGTCAAGGTTCCCCAGATCGCGTCGAATTCCAAGAGGATCTGGCGGAGATCCTCGGCGTTGATATGGTTCGAAGGTCCGCTGGAACGTTCCGCCGCCAGCGTGGCGATACGCTCCTCGGTCGCGCTTATTTCCTCGCTCCAATTCGCGATCTCGGGCGCGCCCTCTTTTGTGTGGCCATTTGCCCGAGCCGCTTGGTGGATGAGGTGGCGGAGATGCCGCCGCTGGGCGTCGAGATCCCGGTCCAATTCCCGCCGCCGATCCGCCGCCTGTTCCAGCGCCTTCAACGCGACGGCTTCCGCCAACGAAGGATCCGCCCCGATCCGACGGATACTGCTCAGCACCGCGGATTCGATCGCCTCGGCCGGCACCGACTTCGTCTCGCAAGCTTTCCACCCCTCGCGCTGGGCCTGGTAGCAAACGTAATACCGGTAACGCTTCGCTTTGTTGATCGTGTAGGTGTGAATCATCGGCGACTCGCAAGGTACGCAGAACAGCAGGCCGCGCAGGAGCCCGCCGTATTTGTTGCGATTCCGGCTTCCACTATCCGCCTTGTTTTGCTTCAATTGCTCCTGCACCCGCTCCCACTGGTTCTGGTCGATGATTCGCTCGTGCTCGCCGGGATAGAGCACGCCTTTGTGGTCGACCTTCCCTGTGTAGAGAGCGCACCGGAGAATCCCGTGGAGCGTGTTCTTGTTCATCGCTGTGCCGCCGCGAGTGATGCCCTCCGCCGTCGTCCACCGTTTCGTCACCAGTCCCTGTTGCCGCGCCGCCTCGACCGTCAGCATCAGTGAGCCAGACTTCATGTAGAGATCGAAGAGGGAGCGAACCCGCTCGGCCTCCTCCGGATTGACAATAAGCCGCCCTCCCTTGGGATCAATGTCGTATCCCAGCACCGGATGCCCGCCGATCCATTTGCCCTTCCTCCGGGCGGCCGACATTTTGTCCCGCGTCCGCTCCGAGATGATCTCCCGTTCGAATTGGGCGAACGACAGGAGGATGTTCAGCGTCAGGCGGCCGAGCGAGGACGTGGTATTGAACTGCTGCGTCACCGAGACGAAGCTGACCAGGTTCCGGTCGAAAACCTCCACAATCCGGGCGAAATCCATCAGCGACCGGCTGAGGCGATCGACTTTGTAGACGACCACGCAGTCGATTGCCCGGGACTCAACCGCCGCGAGAAGTCTCTTGAGTGCGGGGCGCTCCATGTTGCCGCCCGAGAATCCGCCGTCGTCGAAGGTCTCGGCGACCACCTGCCAGCCCTCGCCTTTCTGGCTGTTGATGTAGGCTTCGGCGGCTTCCCGTTGTGCGTCCAGGGAGTTGAACTCCTGCTGCAGTCCTTCGTCGGTCGATTTCCGCGTGTAGATGGCGCAGCGAACAACTCGGTTGGCGGCAGCAATGGCCCCGCCACCCAATGCGGGTTTGGATGAACTACTCTTCGCCATGAGTCCCCCGCTCCGCCGATTCCGCGAGTCCAAAGAACGCGAAACCATTCCATTTCGTGCCCGTTACTTCCCGCGCGATCGCACTCAGGGACCGGTACGGCCGACCCTCAAACTCGAATCCCTCCGGGCGGATTTTGACGATAATCCGGTGTCCACGAAATTCTCGCTCGAGAAACGAACCCGGCGGGGGCAGGCGCGGGTCGTTCTGACCTGACACCTTCCGGCTCACGCTCTTCTTCCGGTCAAGCGAGAAGTCCTTCCCGAACAGCATCCTTGGCGCCTGGATGCGCAAATCGGCGTCGTTGGCGATCTCCATGGCGCGGCGGCGTGCGCGTTCCGACAATCCCCCCTCCGCCAGTGCCTGGATCCGCCAGGCGAGGCGCCGGAACAGGAATTGCCGGTGGTTCGAACGCGACGGCTCGCCGAACAATTCCAGATGGCGCTGGTGCAGTTCGCGGACCGTCATCCGGCTGAGCGCTGCAATCTCTTTTTCAGTCGTTTCCACAAGAGTCTCCTTCTTCAAGGCAGTTAACCTTGTGTTCATGAACGCTCTTCAGGGGCGCACATTCAAGTCGCAGATCGCGGCGCCGGCGATCGTGGAGCCGGAGGTATCCGGCGGCGAGAATGTCCGAGATGGACTGAAAATCTTCGACTGGCAATGGCAAGACAAAACACCTCGCTGTGGATTGGCACCACAGCGAAAGTCCGCTTTGCGATCGTTCCGCTGTCGAGTGATTTGGAGGAGTGCAGACGGTCTATCGGCGCTCCTCTGTAAACATACGCGATCGGCTCGAAAAGTGGAAAACGGCAGATCCATATTTCGAACTGAGATGCGCAATGAGCAGCAGCATCCCATTCGCGAATCAGCCCGGCGAACGGGCCGACCGGTAAACCAGTCCTGAGGTTCGCAAAAGGACCACTGGGCGGGCCTGACCCGTTAACCAGTCTTCTTTGCTCTCCCGCCGCCAGGGAGAAAACTGCGGAGAGAATGGAAGGTCGATTCTCCGCCCGGCCGCCCGCAACTCTCCACCGCCGCGCCTTGGAAGAGTCATGCCTCGTAGCTCATTGGCAACAAATGGGGATATTTGCGCGAAAGGCCAACCCAAAACGAAAACCCCCAAGTCAACCTCGCGGGAGGAGACTTGGGGGTCTTAAAATTTTGGCTCCCCGGGTAGGATTCGAACCTACAACCCTTCGGTTAACAGCCGAATGCTCTACCGTTGAGCTACCGAGGAGCAGCGTGTGCTACGTCATTTATTACAGCAAATGGAGGCTGAAAAAGTCAACTTCCGATTCTGGTTTTAGCGATTTCGTAGCCAGTCGGCCAGCCGAGCCGGCCAGGTGCTGAGAGCGATATCGCTCCAGGCAAGGCCGACGCCGTGGGGGCCGTTTTCGTAGATATGCAGTTCGGCGGGGACACCGTGCTTACGGAGTGCGAGATAAAACAGCACGCTGTTCTCCGGGGGAACGCCCGTGTCGGCGTTGGTGTGAAAGAGGAAGCAGGGCGGGGTCTCTTTCGTGACGGCACGTTCGGCGGAGAGGTTTTCGACGAGCTTGGGATCGGGGGTATCGCCGAGGAGATTTCTACGGCTGCCTTTGTGAACGTAGGCTTCCTCGGTGAAGGTGATGACGGGGTAGGCGAGAACGGCGAAATCGGGGCGGGAGCTGACACGTTCGATGACATCGTCGCTGGAGGCGTTGCCGGCATCGAAGTGGGTGGCGGCGGTGGCGGAGAGGTGGCCGCCGGCGCTGAAGCCCATGACGCCGATTTTGGCGGGGTTCACTTTGAATTCGGCGGCGCGGGCGCGGACGGTGCGGAGGGCGCGCTGGACGTCGTTGATCATGGCGGGGTGGCGGTACTTGGGACCGAGACGGTAACGGAGGACGAAGGCGGAGATGCCTTGCGAGTTGAGCCACTGGGCGATTTGCTTGCCCTCGTGATCGTTGGCGAGGGCGCCGTAGCCGCCGCCCGGGCAGACGACGATTGCCTTGCCGTTCGGATTTTTGGCGATCCAAGGAGTGAGCGCGGGAACATCTTTATCGTCGGCCCCCTGGGCGCCGGGGGCGCCTTGGGACCAGAGGGGGAAGGAGGGCGGGTCGGCAACCGGACGCTGCGCGAGGAGCGTCGCGGCGGTTGCCAAAAGAAGAAGGGAGGAACGCATGCGGGCAAAGATAGCGCAGGCCCAACGCCGGGCGCAAGACGATTTACAATGCAACTCTATGCCTTTAGCGGGAACGATTGACGAAGTAGTAGACGCGTTGACGGTGATCATCGAGCAGGCGCGTGGAGAACACTCGCGGCTGGGGTACTTCCCTGCCCTGTACCGGCGGGTGACGCGAGCCGTGCGGGACGGGATCTCGCAGGGGCGGTTCCAGGACGGGGCGCGGATGGAAAAGCTGGACGTCGTTTTCGCGAACCGGTATCTGGCGGCGTACGAGGGATGGCGGGCGGGGCAGGCAGTAAGCCGCTGTTGGGCACTGGCGTTCAACGCGGCGGGCCGAACGGACCGGACGATTATTCAGCACTTGTTGCTGGGAATGAATGCGCACATCAATCTGGACCTGGCGGTGGCGGCGGCCCAGGTGGCGCCGGGGGCGGCGATTGCAACGTTGCAAAACGATTTTCAAGAGATCAACCGGATTCTGAACGAGCAGGTGGACGGCGTGCAAGACGCCATTGCAAGCGTTTCACCACTGATGTGGATGCTGGACACGGTGGGAGGGCGCCACGAAGAGCGGATGGTGGAGTTCAGCATGGCGAAGGGCCGGGACGCGGCGTGGACTCAGGCCAAGATGATGGCGGGATTGGACGCCGGGGAGCAGGCCGTGGCGATCGGCTTTGTGGACAGGGGAATCACGGTCGTCGGAGCGGGAGTGCTGGACCCGCCGGGGTATCTGATGCGGGCCACGATCCGCACGGTGGTGAGAAGCGAAGCGCAGGACGTGGTGCGGATCATCGACGCCCTGCAGTGATTACTTGTCGTCGGAGGCGGGTGGCTTCGGGGCCGGACCCTTCAGCCGGCCGGCGCGTTTCAAGGCATCGCGCAAAAGGAACTCGACCTGGCCGTTGAGTGAGCGGAACTCGTCGTCCGCCCACACTTTGACCAGATCGAGCGTTTGCGCATCGATGCGGATTAGGAATGATTTCCGCTCGGCCATGGGAAATCCTTAGTGGTGCAGGGTCCCGGCGTTGATGACCGGTTGCGTGCTGCGCTCGCCGCAGAGAACGACCAGGAGATTGCAAACCATGGCGGCTTTGCGCTCCTCATCGAGGTCGACCACGGAGCGTTCGTTGAGCATGGCCAGAGCCATCTCCACCATCCCAACGGCACCTTCGACAATCTTCGACCGGGCGGCGACGATGGCGGAGGCCTGCTGACGCTGCAACATGGCGGCGGCGATTTCGGGCGCATAAGCGAGGTGGCTGATGCGGGCTTCTTCGACCGAGACACCGGCGACGGCCAGGCGCTCCTGGATTTCGTGGCGCAGGCGGTTGGCGATCTCCTCCGTGTTGGCACGGAGCGAGATGCCGTCCTTCTCGTGCGAGTCGTAGGCGTAGTGGGTTGCTAGCGTTCGCAGCGCGGATTCGCTCTGAATATTGACGTAGTTCTCGTAGTTGTCGACCTGAAAGGATGCCTCCGCGGAATCAACCACCTTCCAGACAACGACGGCGCCGATCTCGATCGGATTGCCATCAAAATCATTCACCTTCAGCCGATTGGTTTCAAAGTTCCGGGTGCGCAAGGAGACAGGACGCTTCGCGTAGAACGGGTTGGCCCACCGGAGACCTTCGTCTTTGGCGGTGCCGACGTATTTGCCAAATAGCTGGAGAACAACTGCGTTGTTGGGCTCTACGGTAAAGAAACCGCAAGAGACGAGAATGGCCACAGAAACAATGGCGAGACCGCTGAGCCCAACCGCAAGCGGGGAGAGGGACTCCACCCCCTTGATATGGGCAAACGTATAAACGGCGGCGGCATAGAGCGCGATGTCGACCACGAGCATCAGGTAGCCCGAAGCGGCGGTGATGCGAAGTTCTTTGATCATTTTGACCTTCCTTAAGCCAGTAGCTTTTAGATATTTTTATGATATCACTTTGATACAATCCGTCAAGATGGATTTTCAAAAAAAGACCCGGCTAACGAGACATGTCTCGCGCGCCGGGTCGTTTGGGGACGGTGGGGGACTCAGCCGAAGAGCGGTTCGATCTCGCGGCTGACGATCATCTTCTGGGAGGCGAAGGGTTCGATGTAATAAAAGTCGCGGCCGGAGGGCGTGCCCTTGATGGTCTTGCGCCAATCGATACCCATCACGGAGTAAATGGTGGTGGCGATGTCCTCCATGTAGATGGAGCGTTTCACGCCCCAGCCGGCGTCGAGGACCTTGGCGCCGTCGTCGCTGGTTTTGCCGATGATCTGGCCGCCCTTGACGCCACCGCCGGCGAAGAGGCCGGAGAAGGCGTACTGGTAGTGATCGCGGCCTTTCAGGCCCTGGGTAATGTGGCCGGGGGTGCGGCCGAACTCGCCGGTGGAGATGACGAGCGTTTCATCGAGCAGCGATTTGCCATCAGGGCGTTTGCGCGTTGCAAGGTCTTGCAGAAGATTGGAGAGGGCGGGGTCGAGCTCGGCGGATTGCTTGTAAATGTTTTTGCGTTGATAGATGTCGGAGTGGTGATCCCAGCCGGGGTGGAGGATGAAGATGAAATGGGTGCCGGAGTCGGCTTCCACCAGGTTGCGGGCGATGAGGCAGGCGTCGCCGACGGGAGTGGACCCGTAGCGCTTTTTCTCGTCGTCCGGGAGACGGAAGAGGGGAGCGGTGCGGGGATCGGAGAGGAGTCGGACGGCGGATTCGTAGTGGTCGTTGTAATCGCGATACGCCTTTGCCTGGAGGGAGCTGTCATTGCGAAGGCGGGCGTCGAAGTCTTTCAGGAGTGCCCAGCGGCGCTGGAATTCGGCCTTTTCTTCTGCATTTTCGACGGTGTAAGCAGACAGGCTGGTTTGGGTTTGGATGTGAAAGGGGGAGTAGAGGGCGGGCAGGAAGCCGGACTTGAGGAGACCGGCCTGAGTCTGCGTTACATTGAGGGCGACATAGGAGGGAAGCGAATCGGTAGAGCGGCGGCGCTGTTGCCACTCCATGGCGACGACGGAGCCGACACTGGGGATCTCCTTATGCAACGCCGGATTCAAGGCGTGGGCGGATTGCACATAATACTGGGCGCGGCCGTGGACGCTATCCCAGGCTTCGAGGGACCGAACGATGGCGGCGTTGGGCAACTGCTTAGAAAGTTGCGGGAACAGGCCCATGGGCCATTTCAGGCCGGATTGGATTTCGCGGACATCAAAGTCGGATGGCGTCCAGGGCCCCTCCTTCAGATCCCAGGTGTCGAGATGGGAGGCGCCGCCATCGAGCATGACCCAGATGACGAAGCGGGCGGAGCCACGGGGTTTTGTGGGCTGGGCGGCGCGGGCCTGCATGCCGGTGAGAGGCAGGAACGAGTAGGCGCCAACGGTGGTGGCGCCGGCGCGGAACAACTGGCGGCGGGTGAGAAAGTTGTCGAGTGGGTGGGACATGGCAGGCCTAGTAGTTGAATAGGAATTCGACTTTGTTGACGAGCAACCATTGGAGGTCTTCGTAACTTTTGATGTCGCCGGAGGAGACGACTTGCACGGCCAGGCGGCGCTCGTCGGCTGTCGGCGGCCGGAGCAGAAAACGCTGAAAGAGTTTGTTAATGCGGGATTCGGCGGCAGCGCCGTTGGCAGCCAGAGTTGCCAAATAGCTGCCGGGTTTGGCGCGAACCTGTTCGAGGACGAAGGGACTGTTCAGGAGGAGAACGGCCTGGGTGACGTCGCCATCATTGGTTCGCTCAGAGTATTCGCGATTGGTCTGGCCGAAGGAATCGAGGAAGAAGTAGAGATCCTTGGCGCCGGGGAAGTTCTGCTTCAGGTCTTCCGGAGAGCGCAGTTCGGTGGCGTATGTCACGTTCAGATTCGTATTGCGGATGGGGATGCGGGTGTGGAGATTTGTCGCGAATACGAGTGAATCGTGAATCTGTTCGGCGGTGAGGCGACGGACAAAGCGGCGAGCGAAGAACTTCGCGTAGCTATCTTTCCACTCGCCGGGGAAGCGGGAGGAGAGTTGATAGGCGCTGGACTTGGCGATGGTGCGGAACAGGTGGCGGAGGTCGTAGTTGTGAGCGCGGAAATCGTCGGCCAGCGCGTCGAGGAGTTCGGGGTGGGAGGGCTGCAAGGTCCAGGGCGCGGGGGGCGGATTCTTGGGGTCCTGGCGGAGGAGATCGAACTCGTGAGGCGGATCGACAATGCCGACGCCGAACATCTCGGCCCAGAACATATTCACGGTTGATCGAGCGAACTGCGGGTGGGAGGTGAGAATGCGGGCGAACTCGGAACGGAGTGGTCTGCCGGGAGCCGGGGTGGCACCGTTAAGGATGAAAGAAGGATCGAGTTTGCCTTTGCCGTTGCGCGGAACGCGAACGACGGTGCGAGCGCCGGCATCGTAGCCGGGGCCGTCGTCGTCGATCGAATACTCGTCCTGGGTGGTGGCGACTTCGACGCGGCGGAGGACGCGCGTGCCACCGAAAAAGGCGGCTGTTTTCCAGAGTTCTTCGCGCTTGCGGGAGGCTAGATAGAGGTTGATTTTCTCCAGGTGATTGGCGCCATCGTGGCAGGAGACACACGAAAGATCGACGCCCATGAAGTGATTCACCGCGTTGATGGCCAACTCGTCGGACGTGTCTTCGTGGACCGTGTCTTCGCAGGTGAGGCCGACGACAACCCAACGGGCGACGTAGCTGGCGGGGCCGACATACCAGTTGCTGGCCGCGTTGGCGGTGAGCATATCCTTGACCATTTCGTTGTAGGGACGGTTGAGGTGGATGTTGTCGTAGATCCACTTGTAGAAGAGATTTTTGCCCTCGTTTCCGACGCGGTTGGCAGCGGACTTGGCGAGGTCGCCGAACCAGTAGGTCCAGCGGGATTTGAAGGCGGGGCTGATGGTGAGAGCGTCGATGAGCTTGTCGCGTTTGGCGGGATCGGTGGAGGCGGTGAAGGCTTCGAGATCGGAGGAGTCGCCGATGCGGCCGGTGAGGTCGAGGTGGATGCGGCGGAAGAACTCCTCGTCGGAGGCGAGTGGCGCGTGGGGGATGTTGTCGCGCCGCATGGCGCCGAAGATGTGATCGTCGATGAAGTTGCGATGGGGGATGGGGCCGGCTGGTCTGGTTGCCTCGCCGCGAACGGCGGCGGTTAAGTGGGAGAGCTTTTGGCGCTGCCCTGTTTCGTTTACGCGCGGGTGGCCGTCGGGCAACGGGGGCTTTGGCTGAGCGAGAACAGGCAGCAACAGAGCGAGGGAGAGGGACAATCTGGCCAGCATAAAATCTCCAAGATCATATCCGGTCGCGCGGGGGGTTGGGGGCACCGATATATGATGTCGAGTATGCGCCGCATTTCGATTCTTTTCGCACTCAGCTTACCTGTCCTGTTCGCGGGGAACTGGCCGCAATGGCGGGGGCCGTCGCTGGATGGCGTGAGCGAGGAGAAGGGGCTGCCGGAGCGGTGGTCGACGGAGGAGAATGTCACCTGGAAGGTGGCGCTGCCGAGCCGGAGCGGGGCGACGCCGATTGTGTGGGGCGAGACGATATTCCTGAATGTCGCCGAGGGAGATGACTTGCAGTTGTGGGCGCTGGACCGGGGCGCGGGGACGGTGAAGTGGAAGAAGAAGCTGGGCGGCGGCAACTACAAGATCAACAAGCAGAACATGTCGTCACCGTCGCCGGTGACGGACGGGAAGGCTGTGTTCGTGATGACGGGCACGGGCATCTTCAAGGCGTTCGATTTCAATGGCACGGAGCTTTGGACGCGCGATATCCAGAAAGACTACGGGAAGTTCGGGTTGAACTGGGGCTATGCTTCGTCGCCGCTGCTTTGGAACGGGACGTTGTACGTCCAGGTTCTGCATGGAATGAAAACGGACGATGCTTCTTACATTTTGCGGATCGACCCGAAGACGGGAAAGACACTGGTGCGGGTGGAGCGGCCGACGGAGGCCATTGTGGAATCGCCGGACAGCTACACGACGCCGGCCGTTTGGACATCGGGCAAGCAGGCGGAGATATTGATTGCGGGCGGCGATGTGGTGACCGGACATGATCCGGGAACGCTGAAAGAGTTGTGGCGGGCCAACGTTCTGAACCCGCAGAACAACCCGATGAACCGGATCATCGCTTCGCCGGTGGTGCGGGATGGGCTGATCTACGCGCCCACGCGGGTGCGGCCGCTGACGGCGCTGCGGCCGGGCGGGAAGGGCGACGTTACCAAATCCCACGTGGTGTGGCAGAACCCGAATGGGCCGGACGTGCCGACGCCGGTGACCGACGGGAAGTATCTGTACGTTACCAATGACCGGGGAATACTGTGGTGTCTGGACGCCAAGACCGGGCAGGAAGTGTATGGGGGAAAGCGGATTAAATCGGCGATCTACAGCTCCTCGCCGTTGCTGGCGGACGGCAAGCTGTATGTAACGAATGAGGACGGGTTGGTGACCGTTGTGCAAGCGGGGCCGGAATTCAAAGTGCTTTCTGAAAACGATATGAAAGATTACACGTTGAGTTCGCCGGCGGTGAGCGACGGGCAGCTTTTTCTGCGCACGGCAGGGTACTTGTACTGCATTGGGAAGCGCGCCCCGAAGCGGTGAATGCGGTAGCATAGCCGCATGAGTACTCGTAGTTTGCAAGACGTTGCAGACCAGGCAGGTGTGTCAACGGCTACGGTATCCCGTGTACTGAACAACATTGGCGTTGTGAAGGGCAGCACGCGGGCGAAGGTTTTGAAAGCAGTTGAGGAATTGAAATACTTCCCCAACATCCACGCGCGGGCGCTGGCGGGTGGAGCGACGCGGACGCTGGGGCTGTTGGTCTCCAACCTGGAAAACCCCTTTTTCCTGGACGTTTTCCGGGCGCTGGAGAACGAAGCGAGGGAAAAAGGCTACGAAGTTTTGATCGCCAACACGGACTACGATCCGCAGCGACTGGTGGCGAATGTGCACTTGATGCTGGGGCGGCGAGTAGCTGGGTTGGCGCTGATTGTGTCGGAGATTGCACCGCACTTACTGGATGAATTGTCGGAGCGCAAGGTGCGGACTGTTGTGTACGATGTGGGTACGCCGAAGCCCTATGTGATGAGCATCAAGACGCAGTACCGGCGGGGCATGCAGCGCATTGTTGAGTACCTGCACAGCATGGGACACCGGAAGATGGCGTTTGTGGGGCACCATGATTCGCTGGGGCCGATCAGCGAACGGCACCAGTCTTTTTTGGAAGCTGTGAAGCGACTGGGTCCGCAGGTGGAAGTTCGCTCGGTGGCGTCGGAAGATGGTTACGCGGGCGGCCGGGAGGCGGTGCGCGAACTGTTCGGCGACGGGATGCACCCGACGGCGATTGTGTGTGTGAACGACTTTATGGCGGTGGGCGTGCTGCGGCAGTTGCGCGAGTTTGGGCTGCGCGTGCCGGAGGACGTGTCGGTAACAGGCTTCGACAACATCACGCTTTCCGAGATGATGACGCCGTCGCTGACGACGGTTCACATTCCGTGTGACACGTTGGGCAGGAAGATCTTCGCGATGTTGACGGAGAAGGGCGACGCGGCGCGGGAGGTTACGATCGATCCCGAACTGGTCTTGCGGGAGTCGACGGGGCCGGCGTCCGCCGAGCCGCTGTCGGCGGATAAGAAGCACAAGAAGGCAGCCCGTTAGAACTGGAGGCGGAGTCCGAATTGGATTTGCCGGGCGGTGGTGATGGTGTTTCGTACAGCCCCGAACGTTCCGATGGGACCGGTGGTGGTGGAGATGGCCAGGATGCTGGGCACGCCGAAATTGGCGTGGTTGAAGAGGTTGAACGATTCGGCGCGGAACTGCAGACGAGCCTGATCGTTCCATTTGGGGAGATTGAAACTCTTCAGTAGGGAGAGGTCGACGGTCCGCAAATGCGGCCCGATGAAGGTGCCGCGCCCAAGCGTGCCGAGTTGACCGGCCGGCGCCAGAACGAAGGCGCTGGGGTTGAACCACTGGTTGGGGCGGCCAAGGACGGCGGATTGATGCGTGAAGCCGGGAGCGAGGCTGGCGCGGTCCTGACCGAGGCCCGGTCCTAGCGAGGGAGACCATCCGGAGCGAGAGCGGTTGCCGCTGACAAACACAGTGAGGGGGCTGCCGCTGCGCAGGTTGGTGATGCCTGCCAACTGCCAACCAGAGAAGGCCACCTTTCGGACGCCAACGGCGTTGCGGAAGATGGGGATGTCCCAGTGGAAGTTGTTTACCCAGTTGTGTTTGGCGTGGAAGTCAGAGAGTCCCTTGTTGTAGTTGAAGCCGGCGAATTCGGGCATGGCGGAGGTGGTGCCATTTGTGGCGTCCGAGAAGAACGTCGAGGCCTGTGTGGTATCGATATTCCGGGCCAGGGTGTAGGAACTTTGAAACTGCAAATCGCGCCCGAGCCGTTTGCGGACTTCCAAGATGCCGGCGTTGTACCAGGAATTGCCGTCGCTGGATTTGAGTTCGATGGTGGTGAACGCCGGGTTCCGGCGGGGAGCGCCTGCGGGAAATATGAGGGTACCGTCGGCCTGACGGACGGGCTCGACGATGTTGACGTCATTGGACCGGAGCAGGTGGATGCCGCGAGCGCCGGCGTAGCCGAATGTAACGATTACATCGCCTGGCAGCTGGTGCTGCAGGCTGAGGTTCCACGTCTGCAAATAGGGATTTCTGATGTTCCATTCGACGGGGCGGATGGTGTTGCCGACACCGCGTTCGAAGGGCGGATTGGGGAACGATGGATTGGCGATACTGACGCGGGGCGTGTAGGGCGGGTTGGTTACGGTGACGATGAGCGTCTGCTGGCCGTTCGTGTTGAAGATCAATCCGTAGCCGCCGCGGACGGCGGTGCGGCCTGTTCCGAAGACATCCCAGGCGAGACCGAAGCGGGGTGAAAAGTTCTTTTTCGTGGGGTTTTGATAGAGCTGTCCGGAGCGGGGAGCGGAGTCGGTGAACAGGTTGAGCAGCGCGGAATCGCGGCCATAGATATCGATCGGCATGGTGGCGAACTCGTAGCGCAGGCCAGGGTTGATAGTCAGGCGGGGGGTAATTTTCCAGGAGTCCTGGAGGTAGAAGCCCATGGAGGTGAAGCGCCAGTAGCGATCGAATTGCCCAGTGGGCGTGAGGCCCAGAAAGCGGGCGGGGGTGTTTGTGAGGAAGGAACGGAGATCGTTGAAGGTGTAAGTGCCCAGGGAGAATGTCGGGTTGACCATGTTGTCCTGGTAGCGTTCCATCAGCATGCCGGCCTTCAGGATGTGATGGCCTCGTGTAAGCGTTGCACCCGTTTCAAAGCCATAGACATTCTGGGTGAGGCGGAGATTGGCGGAACTCTGCGGGCCGAAGCGCTGCATACCGCCGATGTCGATGTTACCGGTGAGACCGCGGCCGGGGACGAATTCCTGCAGTTTCGTTGCCGTATTGGCTTCCACGTTTTGAAATGTCGTGGTGCGGCTGAAGGAACCGCGGAAGTGGAGGAGCGTGCGGGCGGAGACAACGTGGCGGTATTCGGAGGTGACGAACTGGTTTTTCGAGAGGAACTGGCGCGGGAACTGGGGGAAATCCGTTGGCAGGTTTTGGACGGCGTCATCGAAGGTATAGCGCGTGAAGAACTGCCCGGCATCGCCGAAGTTGCGGTCGTAGCGGCCTTGCACAAAGTGTTGATTGACGGACTGGGCGAAGCCGAAGATGTAGTCGGCGAGGCCGCCGCCGCGGGAGGCGCCGTTGGGCCGGGGCATTTCATTCAGAAACGGCAAGACAGCTGAGTTGACGGGGACGGTGAGCGTCTGGCCGGGGCGGGCAGGATCGGGGAGGATGCCGCGCCGGGCGTTGTCATCGGGCACGGGCGAGACGATGGTGCGGCCGAGGCGTTCCCGAAGGCCTTCGTAGGTGAAGAAAAAGAAGTCTTTGTCCTTGCGAATCGGGCCGCCGACGCTACCGCCGAACTGGTTGCGTTTGAACTCGGGACGCTTGGCGGGGTCGAAGAAGTTGCGTGCGTCGAAGTTGTCGTTCCGGAGGAAGTGATAGAGGCTGCCGTGGAGTTCGTTGGAACCAGACTTGGTGAGGGCATTGAACTGGCCACCGGAGTTGCGGCCGAACTCGGCGGAGTAGTTGTTGACCTCGACGCGGAACTCGCGAATGGCTTCCACGCCGAGGGCGGTTCCGGCGGCGGAACCCGCGGGGCCGTTAGTGAAATCGTTCTGCGGCGTGCCGTCGATGAGGTAGACGTTGGAGCGCGGATCCTGGCCGTTGATGCTCATCCCGAGGCCGTGGGCGACAACGGAGCCGCCATCGCGATGCGGGTAGGCGACGACGCCGGGTTGCAGGAGAGCGAGGTCGGTGTAGTTGCGCCCGTTCAAAGGCAAGTCGCGCATGGCGGATTCGGAAACAAGATAGCCAAGCTCGGCGGTGGAGGTGTTGACCTGGGAGGCGGCGGCGTTGACGGTGATTTCCTGGTCGACCGCGCCGACGGCGAGGTCGAGATCGAGCTTGACCGATTCGTTGACGGTCAACACGATTCCCTTTCGCAGGAGGGGCCGAAAGCCCTTTGCTTTCGCACGCACTTCGACCACGCCGGCGCGCAGAGAGGGGATTTGATAGAAGCCGTTTTTGTCGGTCACCGCGGAACGAGTGGCGCCGGAGGCGACTTGGACAACGGCGATTTCGGCGCCCGAAACGCTGCCCCCGCTGGCATCCCGTACGGTGCCGGTCAGCGTCGCCGCGGTCTGCGAAAACAGAGACAGCGGGAGCAAGATAGCGAGAGCGGCAAAACGAAGAGAAAGCACTTCACACCTCAGAAAATTCTCACCAACGGCGGCGAACCGAGGGCGGACAGACGGGAATAGACGGACCACACACGCGATTCGTAACGCTACCGGGCGGCCCCTGGAAACAAGCGTTTCGTCCCAGGGTTTACGAGTGAAAAACCAATCAGCCCGGTACACTGGGGCATGCGTGTCTTTTGGTTTTGCGTCTTCCTCATTTTACCACTCGCCGCCGAAAACTGGCCGCAATGGCGCGGCCCTGGATCGAACGGCGTATCGGCGGAGAAGAGCCTGCCGTCGGAATGGAGCACCGAGAAGAACATCCTGTGGAAAGTAGCGATTCCTGGGCGAGGCCGATCGTCGCCGGTCGTTTGGGGGGATCGAGTTTTTCTGACAACGGACGTTGAGGCGGGCAAGGCCGAGGGGCACCAGCCGCCGAAACACGTCATCGACGGCACGCCGTTTCGCCATCCGGACAGCATGGGC
Organism: Bryobacteraceae bacterium; assembly: GCA_044358225.1. Lineage (GTDB taxonomy): Bacteria > Acidobacteriota > Terriglobia > Bryobacterales > Bryobacteraceae. The sequence continues at coordinate 43,673 of JBIKOG010000013.1, forward strand.
GCCGACGTGCGGCACAAGCTGGTTCTGCTCTGCCTGGACCGCAAGAGCGGCAAGCTGCTTTGGCAACAGGTGGCCTATGAGGGACCGGTGTTTGACGAGCGGCACAAGGCGGGGAGCTACGCCGCGCCAACGCCGGTGACCGATGGCCGCGCGGTCTATGCGTACTTCGGCGCGGAGGGTTTTTACGCCTATGACATGAAGGGCAAGTTTCTTTGGAAGTACGACCCGGGGAAGATTATGACGGTCGGCATGGGGCCGGGGACATCGCCGGTGCTGGCGGGTGAGTTGCTGATTTTGCAGTGCGACTCGAGTGATCAGAAATCGAAGCTGGTGGCGTTGAACCGGAAGAACGGGGAGTTGATTTGGAAGACCGATCGCAAGACCGACGTGACGTGGGCGACGCCGATGCTGGTTGAGGGAAACGGGCAGCGGGAGTTGGTGACGACGGCGAACGACGTTGTGATTTCATACGACCCGCTGACCGGCAAGGAGCGGTGGCGCGGGCCGGGTGTGAAGGGGAATGCCGTGCCGAGCCCCGTTTCCGGGAATGGGATCGTCGTCGTGTCGGCGGGGTATCCGGACAAGTATGCGTGGGCGTTCCGGGCCGGGGGCGATGGGAAGCCGATGTGGGAGTACGCGAAAGGGACGGCGTACGTGCCGTCGCCGATTTTTTACGGGGACTACGTGTATCTGATTACCGACAAAGGTTTGGTGACTTGTATTGAGGCGAAGACGGGCGCGGTGAAGTACGAGGGCAAGCGGCCAGGGCCGGGCGGACAGTTCGCGGGCTCTCCGGTAGCCTATGATGGAAAAATCCTTCTGACGAGTGAAGACGGAGAGACCCACGTAATTCAAGCCGGGCCGGAGTTCGCCGTGTTGCGGACGAACTCGGTTGGCGAGCCGGTGCTGGCGTCACCGGCGATTGCGAACGGAACGATCTTCATTCGTGGCAAAGATCACCTGTTCGCCATCGCCCAATGAAAATCGCTATTCCGCTCATCCTCCTTGCTTATTACGCGCTCCACCAGGATTTCTGGAACTGGACGACGGCGCGCCCGCTTCTGTTTGGATTTCTGCCGATTGGGCTGACTTATCACGCTTTGTATGCGATTGGCGCCGCGGCGCTCATGGCGGTGCTGGTGAAGGTGGCGTGGCCGGCGCGGCTGGAAGCGTGGGCGGAGAAGGAGCCGGGCGAGTGACACCGTTGCTGTTCGTACTGGCGTATCTGGCGATTGTCCTGTACATCGGTGTATTTGCATTTCGGCAGTCCCGTGGACAGGCGGAGGATTACTTTTTGGCGGGCCGGTCCCTGGGGCCGTGGGTGTTCCTGTTGAGCCTGTTCGGAACGCATATGACGGCGTTCGCGATTCTGGGTTCGAGCGGCCACGCTTTCAATTTTGGCATCGTTACATTCGGGTTGATGGCATCGAGTTCCGCGTTTGTCGTGCCGGTTTTATTGCTGTTTTTGGGGACGAAACTGTGGGCGGTGGGCAAGAAGTTCGGCCACATTACACCGGTTCAGATTTTCCGGGACCGTTGGGAGTGCGGGCATATCGGGACGTTGATCTTCTTTCTGCAAGCGGCGTTGCTGATCCCTTACATCATCATTGGCGTGATGGGCGGCGGGACGACGCTGAGCGTGATCAGCGGCGGTTTGATCCCGTTTTGGGCGGGCGGTTTGTTGGTTGCCGTTGTAGTGATGAGCTACGTTTTCTTCGGTGGGATGCGCGGGACGGCGTGGGTCAATGCGTTTCAGACGGTTTTATTTCTCACGTTCGGCATGATCGCGGTGTTCGTGATCGGCAATGGAATGGGAGGCTTTTCGGCGATCGCCGAGAAGATGCTGAACGACCCGAAGACGTCACATTTGCTGTCGCGGGAGAAGTTCTCGCCGCTGGCGTTTCTGAGCTACACGTTCAATCCGTTGTCGGCGATTGCGTTTCCGCACATTGCGATTTTCTGCCTGACGGCCAAGAAAATGACGCAGTTCAAGAAAACGGTGATGCTGTATCCGCTGTGCATTTTGCTGATTTGGCTGCCGTGCGTTTGCCTGGGCGTGTTTGCGAATCAGGCGCAGGAGATCCCGGCGCTGGCGGCGAAGGTGGACATGAAGTTCGCGACGGGACGGCCGGTGGTGGCCGACGATGTCATGTTGCAGTTATTGGGGCATTTCGCACCGGAGTGGCTGGCGGGGATGCTGGGTGCCGGCATCATGGCGGCGGTGATGGCGAGCGACTCGCAGATCCTGGCGCTTTCCACGATGTTCACTGAGGACATCTTCACGTTCTATGGTGCTCGGGAGCGGTTTGGACAAAAGGCACAGGTGACGACCGGGCGGCTGTTCATCGTTCTTGTAACGGCGTTCGCCTATTTCACGGCGTTGAACGCAAAGGCCAGTATTTTTGATCTGGCTGTGCAATTTTCATTCGCCGGCTTCTCAGCCATGATGCCGCTCTACGTGGGCGCGCTGTACTGGAAGGGCAGCACGAAATGGGGAGCGTTGGCGGCGACGCTGTGGGTGGCGGGTGCGACGATCGCCCTGTTCTACGCGCCGCGTGGCTTTACCGTCATGGGTCTGGCGCCGGTGGTGCCGATGACGTTGGGCGCGGCGTTTCTTTTGTGGCTGGTGTCGACTCTCACCCCAAAACCCTCCGCCAATACGGTGGAACGCTACTTCTCTGTATAATGCTCGGAATGCGTAAGTTCACCCTGGTTCACTGGCTGATCTGCCTGGTGGCGTCGATCGGCTTTGCCTTCGACATCTACGAGATTCTGGTATTGCCGCTGATCGTGGGACCGGCACTCGGCGAACTGGGGGGATTGAAGCCGGGTACGCCGGCGTATCTGGACTGGGTCGGGTGGCTGTTTTTCATTCCCGCGTTTGCGGGCGGCATTTTCGGGATGATTGGCGGGTACCTGACGGACCTTTGGGGCCGGCGGCGGGTGCTGGTATGGAGCATTCTGATCTACGCGTTTTCGGCGCTGGCGGCGGGTTTTTCGACGTCGCTGGAGCAGTTGCTGTTCTTCCGTTGCACAACGTTCATCGGTGTCTGCGTGGAGTTCGTGGCGGCGGTGGCCTGGCTGGCGGAGTTGTTTCCGGAAGAGCAACTGCGGGAAAAAGTGCTGGGCTATACGCAGGCGTTTTCTTCGATTGGCGGCTTGCTGGTTACGGGCGCCTATTACATTGCCATTACAAACGCTGACTGGTTTCCGGCGATTCACGGAGGGCATGCGCCCTGGCGTTACACTCTGATTTCAGGATTGCTGCCGGCGATCCCGCTGATGCTGATCCGCCCGTTCCTGCCGGAGTCTCCGGCCTGGGCGGAAAAGAAGGCCGCGGGCACATTGAAGCGCCCGAGTTTTATGGGGTTGTTCCAGGCGCAGTACTCGAGGACGACGTGGGTGACGATGATCATGTACGCCGCCAGCTACGCCGCCGCGTTTGGCGCGATCCAGCAGATTCCGCGCATCGTGCCTGGTTTGCAGGAACTGGGCGGCATGGCACCGCCGCTGGTACAGAAAGTGGTTTCCAGCGTGCAGCTCTGGCAGGAGATGGGCGGGTTGGTTGGACGTGTGATCCTGGCGGTGCTGGCCACGATGATTGTCAGCCGCCGGTTACTGATTCGCGTGTTTCAAATTCCCGGGTTATTTGTGGTGCCGTGGGTTTTCTTTGTCGCCAGCGGGACGGACGTGCAGACGCTGAAATGGGGTATCGCGATCGTCGGGCTGTTGACGGTGGCGCAGTTCAGCTTCTGGGGCAACTACCTGCCGCGTGTCTATCCGACGCACTTGCGGGGCACGGGGGAGAGCTTTGCGGCCAATATCGGAGGGCGCATGCTGGGAACATCAGCGGCGTTGTTGACGACGCAACTGGCGAAGACGGCGCCGGGCGCGGGGCCGGCGGCGAAGCTGGCTTACGCGGCAGCGCTGGTGGGCACGGCGGCCTACGTGATCGGGTTCGCGGCCAGCTTCTTCCTGCCGGAACCGCCGAAGGAACTGCCGGAGTAGCAGGAGCCGCTACACTGGAAGTGTGCGGAAGTTTTTTGTTCAGAATTTTGGATGCCGGGCGACGCAGGCCGATGGGGCGGCGCTAGAATCCCTATTGGGACAGCGCGGCATGGACGCGGCGGATTCGTGGGGCCACGCCGATCTGGTCGTCCTGAACAGTTGCACTGTGACGTCAGCCGCGGACGAGGATTTGCGGCATACGGTGCGCCGGGTGCACCGCGAAAATCCGGACGCGCGCATCCTGGTAACGGGCTGTTACGCGCAGCGGGCTCCGGAGGAGATTGCCGCGCTGCCGGGGGTGGAGTGGGTGGTCGGCAATTCGGACAAAACCCACATCCCGGATTTGGTGGCCGATGAGCTGGGCCATTTTCATGGGCAGATCCACGTGCACGACATATTTGCCCAGCATGAGTTTCTGTCGGCGCCGGTGGAAGACGCGGCGGGCGACAGGGCGCGGCCGAACCTGAAAATACAAGATGGCTGCAATAACCGGTGTTCGTTTTGCGTGATTCCGTTTGTGCGAGGCCGGAGCCGGTCGATGCCGGCGGACCAGGTGATCGAGCAGGTGCGCGGGCTGGCGCGGAACTATCGCGAAGTAGTTCTGAGCGGCGTGAATCTGGGACGGTGGGGCCGGGAGCCGGGTTCGACGTTACGACTGGCGGGACTGGTGAAGCGGATGCTGGACGAGACGCCGGTGGAACGGCTGCGGCTCTCTTCGGTGGAGCCGATGGATTTCTCCGACGAGTTGCTGGGCCTGATGGCGGAATCCGGGCGGATTGCGAAACACGTGCATGCGCCGCTGCAATCGGGTTCCGACGGCGTGCTGCGACGGATGCACCGGAAGTACCGTCCTCGGCACTACGCCGACCGGGTGCAGAAGGCGCGCGCATGGATGCCGGACGCCGCCGTTGGCGCCGATGTGATGGTGGGCTTTCCGGGCGAGACGGAGGCGGAGTTCGAAGAGACGTTCCAATTCATCGATTCCCTGCCCTTCACCTATTTGCACGTGTTCACCTATTCGGCGCGTCCGGGAACGCCGGCGGCAACAGCGCCCGGCCAGGTGCCGATGCCTATTCGCAAGGAGCGCAACAAGCGACTGCGCGAGTTGGCCGAGCGCAAGAACCTGGCGTTCCGGAAGCAGTTCCTGGGAGAGAAACTTTCCGTGGTTACGTTGGGGCAGGGGAAGATGGCGTTGAGCAGCAACTATCTAAAGGTGGAACTGCTGCGGGACGCCACCGACAACGTGTTGCGCGATGTGCGGATTGGCGAGACGACGGACCAGGGATTGCGCGAGTTCGACCCGCTGCGAGTCCTATAGTTCGCGCCTGTTTTCCATCGACTTCGACATCGATACTTCGTCGGCGTACTCCAGGTCACTGCCGACGGGGATGCCCATTGCAATGCGAGTGACCTTGATTCCGAGGGGCTTTAGCAGACGGGAAAGGTAAGCGGCGGTGGCTTCGCCTTCGACCGTTGGATTGGTGGCCAGAATGATTTCCTGGGTGTCACCAGACTGCAAGCGTTGCAACAGATTCTTGATTTTCAGTTGCTCCGGACCGATACCGCGGAGCGGACTGATGGAGCCATGCAGCACATGGTACAGCCCGTCGAACGCCCGGGTGGTTTCAATCGGCAGAATATTCGGTGGCTCTTCGACGACGCAAATGATGGACTGGTCGCGGTTGGGATTGGAACAGTAGGGACACAGATCGCCATCGCTCACGTTATTGCAAATGGAGCAGAGGCCAAGCTTTTCCTTTACATCCACCACCGCGCGGGCGAGCCGGAAGGCGTCTTCCTTGGTGGCGCGCAGCAAATGAAACGCAATCCGCTGCGCCGATTTCTGCCCGATACCAGGCAGACGCCGGAACTCTTCCACTAACCGGGATAAGGGCTCGGCAAAATCAGGCATGGCGCGTGCCGCTTAAAACAGGCCGGGCGGAAGGCCCATGCCGCCGAGCATGCCACTGGTTTTCGCCGCCGCCTGGTCCTCAGCCTTCTTGTAGGCTTCGTTGTAAGCGGCCATGATCATGTCTTGCAGCATTTCCGCGTCACCGGCGGCCTCCGGGTCAATCTGGATGCCAAGGCATTTTTTCATGCCATCCATTTTCACAGTGACCATACCGCCACCGGCGCTGGCTTCCACGCGAATGGCCGCGATGTCTTCCTGCAACCGCTGTTGCATTTTCTGCGCCTGTGCCATCATGGCCTGCATATTTCCGGGCAGTTTCATGAGTTCCTCCGCGACTACCTATTCTTTCAGATCGCGCACCTGGCGGATCTGGCTATCTTTGAAAGTTTCCTGAAAGCGTTGCACCATCGGGTGCGCTATGGCGCGCTGCATGACTTCCTCGTCACGCGCGGCTGCGGCCGTCGGCTTGGCGGATGGCGCCGCCGCGGCCATGCCGGATTCGAACCGAAGACGAAGCCGCTTCGTCACGCCGAGCTTCACCAGAAACTGTTGCACTTCCCTTTCATTCAAGGACATCTGCAACTCTTCCGGGGCGACGATTTCCACTTCCGCGGCCAATTCGTTTACATGCGCGGACTCAATCGCATCGGCGGTGAACTTCAGGCCAGCTTCCACCAGCGCCTCGTACATCCGGTCTTTCAAGGTTCCGCCACCACCGGCGACGGGCGCGGGTTTGGCAGCGGCCGGAGGGGGAGCGGTCTTGACCGGCGGCGGAGTGGAAGAAAGTTCCTCCCACGAAGGAGTCGGTTCAAAAGACGCGGGCGGTGGAGCAGCCTGCGGTGGAGCAGCCTGCGGTGGAGCAGCCTGCGGCGGCGCAGCCTTGACCGGTTCCGGACTGGTGGGCCACGGCGCCGGATCGTCAAAGCTGATGGGCGCGACGGGCGCGGGCGGGGCCGCTTTCACGGGCGGCGCGGCGGGTTTGGCGGGAAGCGCATCCCACGGGGGCGGCTCCGTCGTGGGAACCCGGGCTGGCGCGGGCGCCGGCGGTGGGGCGACAACTGGTTTGGGCGGCGGCGTCTTTGTAGTTTCGGTCTTCGTCGGCCACGGGGGCAGATCGTCAAAGCTGACCGGGGCCGCCACGGGCGCGGCGGATGGCGCGGGGCGGGACGGCGTCTGCGGGGATTTCGGCGCGGCGGGCGCCGTGCCGGCACCACCCATCCCGGCGAGCGCCTCTTCGATACTCGTCAAACGTCCGGCATGAACCAGTTTCAGCAGGCCGAGCTCCAAATGCAGACGCGGTTGCAACGAATACTGCAGATCCCGAAACACATCCAGAACGATTTGCAGATACCGGGTCAGGTCCTCTTCGCTGAAACGCTTGGCGATTTCGGCCATCTTCGTCTGCTCGCTCGGCGAAGCCGCAATCAAACGCGTTCCAGCACCGGTGATGCGGGCAACCAGCAGGTTCCGAATATGCCGCGAGAGTTCCCGGCAGAAGTGCTGCAGATTGGCTCCGCTCCGTTCCAACTCGGCCACGATCTCCAAAACGCGCGTCGAATCCCCGCGCTCCACCGCTTCCACCACCTGGTCCAACCCATCCAAAGCGAACAGGCCCAACAGCGCCCGCACTTCATTGGCATTGAGCGTGGTGCCACAGCAGGCGATCGCCTGATCGAGCGCCGATAGCGAATCGCGCACGCTGCCTTCCCCGACCTGCGCCAACACGGCCAGCGCATCCGCGTCGGCGGTAATCCCTTCCTGCTCACAAATCCAGCTCATCCGCGCCACTAACTCCGCGAAATCCACACTCCGGAAGGTAAACTGCTGGCAACGGGACGCGATGGTGGTCGGGATCTTGTGGGTTTCCGTGGTGCAGAGGATGAAGACAGCCCACTCGGGCGGCTCCTCCAACGTTTTCAGCAGCGCGTTGAAGGCCTCGTTGGTGATCTGATGCGCTTCGTCGACGATGAATACTTTGTATCGATCTCGCGCCGGGCGGAAGCGAACGCTCTCACGCAGCTCGCGCATTTCGTTGATACCGCGATTGGAAGCAGCGTCAATTTCAATCACGTCGACAGCGCCACCGGCGGTGATCTCCAGGCAACTGGAGCAAACGCCACACGGCGTCGCCGTCGGTCCGTTCACGCAGTTCAGACAGCGCGCCATGATACGGGCAACCGTCGTTTTCCCGGTCCCGCGCTGCCCGCTGAAAATATAGCCATGGGCGATGCGACGCTGATTGATCGCGTTATCGAGCGTGGTCTTTACGTGTGCCTGGCTCACCAGTTCTGAGAACGACTGGGGCCTGTATTTCCGCGCAATGACCTGATAAGCAGGTTTTGGTGACTCGAACGCGGGGGCTGTTCCCATAATATTAATGCCAGGCCCCGGGTGATCCGCGGCACACGAGCTAAACCACTACCGTTGCTTCCTTCCGGACCTGGCGGGGTTTGCAGCCGCCCGTTGCACGAAGCCCGAGACCCAGCAACTCATAAGTTTAACATGCCGTCCCGCCGCGGGCGCGGAAAAGCCATCCAATCCACATCCGATTTTCGAGTGGCCTCGTAGCAGTGAGTGGAAACACTATGAAACTCTCCATTTCCCTTCTCCTCCTCGTCGCCGCCGCCGCCACCCTGCAGGCGGAGCCGGCCTACGCACTGAACGGGCGCAACGTCCTGCTCCGGTTCGACACCAACACACCCGGCTTCACGGACAGCACGCAGATCATCCGCGGCCTCCAACCCGGCGAGTCGCTGCTGGCCATCGACTTCCGCCCGGCCAACGGCGCCCTCTACGGCCTCGGCAGCCATAGCCGCCTCTACACCATCGACCTCGCCACCGGCCAATCCACCGCCATCGGCAACGGCCCCTTCACCCCGGCACTGGAAGGCACCGAATTCGGATTCGACTTCAACCCCACCATCGACCGCATCCGCCTGGTTTCCAACACCGGCCAGAATCTCCGCCTCCATCCCGACACCGGCGCGGTTGCCGCCGTCGACGGCCGCCTGAACGCCGAAAACCTGCCCGACTTCAAGATCACCGGCGCGGCTTACACCAATAGCGTCGCCGGCGCCACGACCACCGCGCTCTATGTCATTGACGCCGAACAGCGGGCGCTGGTCCTGCAGACCCCGCCGAACGACGGCAAACTGGGCCGGGTCGGCATGATGAACATCGACATGTCCGAGGTTGCCGGGTTCGATATCTCCCCGCGCACCGGCGCCGCCTTCATTGCCACACGAGTGCGCGGCCAGGCCGCCGCGGCGCTTTACGAAGTCAACCTCATCACAGGGATGACGATGCAGCTTGGAATTTTCGACCGGCTCGACCAGATCGGCGGGCTCGCCATCGCGCCCCGGTAACCGCCACCTAGATCGCGGGGATGATGAGTCCGAACGTCAGGTAACTGCGCAGTTTGTCGGCCATGCTCTCGCCCTCCTGCAACTTGGCCCACCGGATGGACGACTTGTCTCCCCGTTCGGAGAAGAACCCGACCCCGCCCGTGCGGAACCGCGCATCGCGCCATTGATCGACAACCCGGCCACCGATAATTGTCAGAATCCGGTCGCCAACCGCCCGCACCTCGTACTCGTAAAACTCGCCCTTTTCCAACACAACAGGAATCGGGAAATGCTGCCGGCGCGACTCCTGTCCCTGGATCACCGAGAAGCGGATGATCTCCGGTCGCGCACTGCCGCCGCGCTCCGGAATGGAGAGTTTCGCCGCGTAGTAGTTGTTATGGTTCGGCGCCCGGACCACCCAACCAAGCGACCGGTTCTCCACGCGTCCTTCGAACTGAAAACTATAATCGGCCAGGTTCCTGGATTCATCCCAGATGCGCAAGCCGCCCGGCCGCATCAATCCGTTATCAATCCGCCAACCCGACATCCCTGTCCCCGGCGCGGGCAACCAGTTGCGGAGCCCCGCCTGGAACTTGTCCTCGATCTGCATGCCGCCGGAGGCGTTTTTCGGCATACGGTCGACAATCATGCCGACCAACCGGCTTACCGTCCCCTGTTGCGCCTCTCCGGACTTCTTCGTCGCCGGCCCGCCGCCGACCCCGAACTTCTCCATCACTACCAAACCGGCAATCGTGAGGGCCGCCAATCCCAGAACCGTCGCCGTCGAACGCGTTCCCGCTGCCTGCTTCTTCTTCGGAACTGCGAATTCGTCCGTATCCCGCAGCACATCGGCCACCGAGTAGGTGAATTCTCCCATTTCGCGGAGAGCGCGCGCTGATCTAGCAGTGAATGCATTCCGGTGCTGTTTGCAACAGAACTCACTATCGACCAGCCGATGTGTGATTGAGATTGTTTTTTGGCAGTATCGGCAGACCATCTTGGTCTCCTGTGGCTATTCTCACTGATAAACGGGCAATTGAAGCCTGGATAGGGCACAAAACCGGCTACTCTCAGGTCATTTCCCTACCGTGCAGTCACCAGTTGGTACACTGACAGGAAGAACTCCTCGCACTTCCTGCCCAAACCCGCAACTGATGATCAAGTCTCTGTACACCCGTTGGATAAACGACTGGGAAAAACACCTCTGCTTTCGCTCCACTGACCGCGTTGTAAGGCCATTTGAATGGGGTCTCGACTGGGCCGAAGGCTGGCCGGTCGCCGAAATGCTCCCCTATGGCGGTGAGACACCGGAAAAGTGGCTCCTGGAACTAAATCGTTTGGCAATTGAGAACAGCGATGCGTTCTATGCCTACCAGAAGCCGGATAAGTTCCGCCTGGAGGGTGGTTTCGTCCGTTTCCAGTCCCCGGTTAGCACTCCGTATCCGTCGAATAACGTAGTCCATGGCCAGTGGTTTCCCGCCGAAAAGCACAACGGGAAGGCCGTCATCGTCCTCCCTCACTGGAACGCCAGCCAGAATCAACACGGCGGACTGTGCGCGGGACTGGCAAAATTTGGCCTCTCAGCTGTTCGCCTTAGTTTGCCCTACCACGACTTCCGTATGCCTGCCGAATTGAGCCGGGCGGACTTCGCCATGTCCTCGAATATCGCCCGGACCATCGACGCCACCCGCCAGGCCGTGACCGATATCCGCGCCATGATCGACTGGCTCTACGAAATGGGCTACACCCGCATCGGCATCTGCGGCACGTCGATCGGCTCCTGCTACGCCTGCCTGGCGTCCTCCCACGACCCGCGCATCAACGTCAACGTCTTCAATCACTGCTCCACCTACGTGGCCGACGTCGTCTGGACCGGACTCTCCACCATCCACGTCAAGCAGGGGCTGGAAAGCCACGTCTCGCTCGATCAACTGCGCAATCTCTGGAACGCCATCAGCCCCGTCAATTTTCTCGACAAGCTGGCGGAGCACAAAGACAAACGTTCGCTGTTCATCTACACCAAGTACGACACCACCTTCATCCCGCGTCTGTCGCAGGACATCGTGGAGGAAGTGCAACGCCGCGGCATCGCCAATAAAGTTGTCGTCCTGCCCTGCGGCCACTACACCATGGGCGAAACGCCGTTCAAGTTCATGGACGGCTACCACATCATCAACTTCCTGAAGCGGAACCTGTGATCGACATTCCCTCCCTGACCCTTCTTCTCTCGGAATGGAGCGACCCCTCCGACGGGGAAGCCGAGAAAAGCCGCGAACTCTGCCTGGGCCTGCTGCGGGAGACCCCCATGCCCTTCGCCCGGTCCCAGTTCGCCCCCGGCCACATCACCGGTACGGCCTGCATCCTCCACCCCAACCGCGACATGGTGCTCCTGGTGCACCATCGGAAGCTCGACCGCTGGCTCCTTCCGGGCGGCCACGTGGAAGCCGGTATCGACAACCGCGTGACCGAAACCGCCCGCCGCGAAGCGGTGGAAGAGACCGGCGTGCAGCTCGACAAAACGGTGCCCCCGCGGCTTGTCGGCATCGATGTCCACGGCATTCCCGGCCGCAAGAAAGAGCCGTTTCACCTGCACCACGACCTGATTTTCAGCTTCCGCGCTTCCGCCGAAGAGTTTGTCGGATCGGAAGAAGTCCGCGGGCTGGTTTGGTGTCCGGTCAGCCTGTTCGACTCCTACGACTTGCCCACTCCGATTCGCCGCGCCGTGCTCCGTTCCACGTCTTTCTAAATTTCCGGGAACTTTTTCGTCCCGGGCCGGATACTCTTTACGACAGAGCATGTGGAAACGGTGGACCCGGACACAACCCGAAACCGAAACGGAGCTGAGCGACGAAGCGCTGCTCCCCGCCCTGACCCGTGGCGAAGAATCGGCGTTCCTGGCCGTCTATCGGCGGCGGCAGGCGTCCCTTTACCGCTACGCACTGCATCTCTCCGGAAATGCCGATATCGCCGCGGAAGTCGTGCAGGAGACGTTTCTGTCCCTCCTCCGCGATGCCGGCCGGCTCGACGCCAGTCGCGGCACAGTTCTCTCCTGGCTCTTCGCCGTCGCCCGCAACCAGGTTTTAAAACAGCTGCACGGCCGTCGCCAGCATCTGTCGCTCGAAGAAGAGGGGCAGGACGAACTGGTCGCCGGCGGTTGCCTGGTGACAGAGTTGGAACAGGAACAGCTGTCCAGCCGCCTGCGCGAAACGATGGCCACGCTGCCACCGGTGTACCGGGAGGTGCTGGTTCTATGCGACATGCAGGAGCTTTCGTATGACGAGGTGGCCGCCATCGCCGGCTGCCCCACCGGTACGGTGCGCTCCCGGCTTCACCGGGCCCGCGCGCTGCTTGCCGGAAAGTTGAAACCGCTCGTGGGGATACCATCATGAAACCGGACCGGAATCCAGTCTTGTCTTATGCCGAGGAAGAGCGTATCCGAGGCGCACTGGCCGCCGCGGCGAGGGCCGACGGGCTCAGCGCGCCGCCGCGCATTGAAAACGCGCTGGTGGCTGAATTGCGGCGGCGCAATCGCCGCGCCATGTTGCTCCGGGTCTCCGCCGCGGGCGCGATTGCCGCGGCCGTTCTGGTCGGCCTTTGGCTGTCCCGCCCGGTGGCGCCAACGGAGATCCCGGCACCTGTCGTTGCGCGTCACGCCGAACCGCCCGCGCCCGCCATCGCTCCGCCCGATCCGGCGCCCGAAACACTCGCGGTCGCCCCGGCCCCGCGCCGGCCGCGTGCCACGCCCCGCCGCGTGGAGGCCGCCGACGCCGGCGAGTTCATTCCGGTCGGCGCCTGGCAGGCCTTCGAACCGATGGAACGCGGCGCCATCGTCCGCGTTCGCCTTCCCAAATCGTCCCTCCCGGGCTTCGGCATTGCCGTCAGCGCGGACCGCTGGAATGAATCGCTTCCCGCGGATGTCGTCTTAGGTGAGGATGGCAGCATGCGCGCCATCCGCCTCGTCAGCAACGTTGAATAACTCCCACAGGAAATTTATGAAAAAAGCAATCTTACCGGTCATCTTCTCCGCCGCCGCTTTGGTCGCGCAAACGCCCCAGGTCGTCGAGAACAAACAGATCCACTTGATCGCGGCCCCCACGGCGGGCGCAACCGCCATGAGCGGATTCACCTTCGTGAGCGCGGAGATGGGCTTTGAAACCACGCTCGTCAAAGGCGTCCCGTTCACCGGCGATTTCGTCACTGAAAACGTCCAGGTGCTAGCCGACGGCAACCGCATCAAGGCCGCCAACACCACCTCCTACGCCCGCGATGGCGAGGGCCGCACCCGCCGCGAAATTACCATCAACGCCATCGGCCCCTTAACCGGCGGCGGCGAACATAAGACCATCTTCATCCACGATCCGGTCGCCAAGATCGACTACATTCTCGACCCCCAAAACAAGACCGCCCGTAAAATCAACCTCGGCGCTGCCACGGCAAAGGTGAACACGTTCACCACCACCCGCGACACTGGCAACGTCGTCATCACCCGCCGCGTGGAAGACGGCAAAGGCGCGATGATCACCGAAAACATCCAGGGCCCCGTTGAACTGCCCCGCATGCCGATGCCCCCCGCCATCGCCGGCGAAATGCGCACCGGCACAGTGATGGCGCAGTCGATCGACATCGGCCACGGACCCGCCGCCACCTCCACCAACGTGAAGACGGACGACCTCGGCAAACGCATCATCGAAGGTGTGGAAGCCACCGGCACCCGCTCGACAATCACCATCCCCGCCGGACAGATCGGCAACGACCGCGCGCTCGACACCGTCTCCGAACGCTGGTTTTCCAACGAACTGAAGACCACCGTCATGACCACCCGCAGGGATCCGCGCATGGGCGAGAGCACCTACAAACTCACCAACCTGCGCCGCGGCGAACCCAGCCGGTTGCTCTTCGAAGTCCCCTCGGACTACAAGATCGTCACCGAAGACAACGTAGGTCCGAACATCATTCGCCTCCGCGTCAACGGGAAACAGGAAGAGTAGTCCCCCGCACGGGTTCCCGCTAAACTGGGGATGTGGTAACCCTGCCGAATCTGCTCAACGATCCCGAGCTGTTCACGCTTTCCAAAGGGCTGGCGGTACTCACGTCGATGATTACCCCGGCCCTTTTGCTTTCCGCATCCGGTACCTTCATTCTTTCAACCTCCAATCGCCTCGGCCGCTGCGTGGACCGCATTCGCCGCATCAGCGATCAGCTCGAATTCCAAGTCGATCCAGCCACCCAAAAACCGCTCAGCCCGGAGCGCATCGCCATGCTGCTCCGCATGCTCGACTACAGTGGCCGCCGCGCCCGCATGCTCGCCCGCGTGATGATCACCTTCTACCTCGCCGCCGGCTCCTTCGTCGCCACCAGCGTCTCCATCGGCGTCGCGTCGCTGTTTATCGACCGCCTCAGCTGGCTCCCCGTCTCGCTCGGCATCCTCGGCGCGCTCTTCATGAGTTGGGGCGGCTTCTGGCTCATCGTCGAAGCCAAACTCTCGCAGGAAAGCCTGCTCGAAGAGATCGTCTACGTCGACAAAACCGCGCTCAAGCACGTCCCGGGAGGGGATTGACTTGTCGTCATTGGAACTCGAAGACTACGCCCGCCAGATCGATTCGGTCAACGCCGAAGCCCGCGCCCTCGTCGACGGGCGTTCGCCCGCTGAACTCACGCGCCCCGCCCCCGGCGGCGGCTGGTCGGTGGCCGAGTGCCTCGACCACGTTGCCATTACAGCCGAAAAATACATCCCCGTCATCCGTAAGGCGCTGGAAGACGGCCGCGCCAACGGCGCCACCGGGGAAGGCCCGTTCCAATACGGCTTCCTGGCGCGCACGTTCCTGTGGATGTTGGAACCGCCCGTCCGCATGCGCGTAAAAGCGCCCGCCACCTTCGCCCCGCGCCCGCAGCCGGATCCCGCCATGGCGCTCTCCGCCTACCTCACCCAGCACAACGAACTGCAAAAAGTGCTACTCCAGGCCGACGGCCTGGACCTTGCCGCCATCCGCGTCATCTCGCCCGCCAACGAAAAATTGAAATTGCCGGTCGGAGCCGTGATCGGAGTTCTCACGGCCCACGCCCGGCGTCATTTATGGCAAGCCCGTCGCGCGCTTACCGAGTCTTGAACTTGGAGTTCAACGCGGCCAGCTTGTCCTGCATGCTGGGCTGATTCCGCTGCTGGGGCGCCTGCGGCGGCCGGCCACCTCCGCCACCGGGCCCAGCCTGCTTCGGCTTCGGCTCCAGCGCCTTGATCGACAGCGCGATGCGCTTCGCCTTCAAGTCCACCGAAAGCACCTGCACCTTCACAATCTGACCCGCCTTCAGCGCCTCGCTCGGCTCGGTAATGAACCGGTGGCTGATCTCGCTCACATGCACCAGCCCGTCCTGATGGACGCCGATATCGACAAACGCGCCGAACTTCGTCACGTTGGTCACAACGCCTTCCAGCGCCATCCCAGCCGAGATATCTTTCATCTCTTTGACGTCTTCGCGGAACTTTGGCGCCACAAATTTGTCGCGCGGATCGCGCCCCGGCTTCCGCAGTTCTTCCTTGATGTCGCCCAAGGTATAGATACCCACGGTCTCCGTCTTGAACCCTTCGATCTTCACCTTCTCCGCCAACTCCGGCTGCTTGATCAGCTCATCGACACTCACGTTCATCGACGCCGCGATCTTCTCCACCACCGGGTACGATTCCGGATGCACCCCGGTCATGTCCAGCGGATTCTCCCCGCCGCGAATGCGCAGGAATCCCGCCGCCTGTTCAAACGTCTTCGGCCCAAAGCCAGGCACCGCCATCAGCTGCATGCGGCTCTTGAAACGCCCATGTTCATTGCGGTATTCCACAATCTTCAACGCCGTGCGCTCCGTCACACCGGCCACGTACCGCAGCAGCGCCCACGACGCCGTGTTCAAATCCACGCCCACGCGGTTCACGCAGCTCTCCACCGTCTGCTCCAGCCCCTGCTTCAACTTCCGCTGATCCACGTCGTGCTGATACTGCCCCACGCCAATCGCCTTCGGGTCCACCTTCACCAACTCCGCCAGCGGGTCCTGCAACCGACGCGCAATCGAGATCGCGCCGCGCACCGTCAGATCCAAATCCGGGAACTCCTGCCGCGCAATATCGGACGCCGAATACACCGACGCCCCGGCCTCGCTCACCGTCACCTGGAAGATCTCGCCCAGCCCGGCCTGCCGCAGGAAATCGGTCAGAATCTGCGATACCTCGCGCGACCCCGTGCCATTCCCAATCGCAATCGCCTGCGCGCCGTGCTCTTTGATCAACATCGAGAGCGTCCGCGCCGACCCGATCACGTCGTTCTTCGGCTCCAACGGATAGATCACCGTGTGCGCCAGCATCTTGCCCGTATCGTCCACCACGGCAATCTTGCAGCCCGTGCGAATGCCCGGATCGATGCCGATCACCTTCAACTGTCCAGCCGGCGGCGCCAGCAGCAAATTCTCCAGATTCTCGCGGAAAACCTTGATCGCCTCTTCGTCCGAACGGTCCTTCAACTCCAACCGGATCTCGGTCTGAATCGAAGGATTCAACAGCCGGTCGTAGCCGTCTTCAATGGCTTCCGACAAGTGGCTCTCCCACTCGCCCGGCTGCTGAATCACGCGCGAACGCAGCCACGCCACCGTCTCGTCCCGGTCCACTTCAATCTCAAAATGCAGGAACCCTTCCTTCGCCCCGCGGCGGATCGCCAGCATGCGGTGCGACGGAATATTCTTCGCCTGCTCGGCAAAGTCGGCGTACATTTTGTACTTGCCTTCCGGGTCTTCCATCCCCGGAATCGCCTTCGCCGAGACTTTGCCCTTCTCCATCATCTGCTGCCGCACGGCCTTGCGATAATCGGCGTTTTCCGCCACCATTTCGCTGATGATGTGGCGCGCGCCTTCCAACGCCTCCGTCACGGAAGCCACGCCCAACTCCGCGTTGACGAACGAACCGGCGAACTCGCTCAACGGCTTGCCATTGGCCTGCTGCTCCCACAGGAACATCGCCAGCGGTTCCAACCCCTTCTCCCGGGCCACGCTGGCCTTCGTCTTCCGCTTCGGCTTGTACGGCAAATACAGATCTTCCAGTTCGCTCTTATCGAGCGTCTTTTCGATCTTCGCCTGCAACTCCGGCGTCAGCTTGCCCTGCTCGTTAATCGAGTCGAGCACGGTACCGCGCCGCTCTTCCAACTCGCGATGGTATTCCAGCTTCTCCTGAATGGATAAAATCTTCACCTCGTCCAGATTGCCGGTCACTTCCTTGCGGTAACGCGCAATGAACGGAACGGTGCCGCCTTCATCAAAAAGGCTGATCGTCGCCACCAGGCTCTGCATCGAGACCTGAATGGTTTGCGCAATGTGAACGAGTGCGTGCGTAGGTAATGCTTGATAGGACATAGAAAAATCGTTTCTGCGCCGGGCGCTGTGCCCGGCAGCGGCAAAGCGCTCAATTACGCCTTGCGAATCTCGTAGCGGATGTCGGCGATCTGCGCGCCGGCCACCTCAATCTTGCTCAAATCGCGGGAGCCGATGCCCAACTGCTCGGCCAACGCCAGCGTGTTGTCGCAGGTCTCAAACGGCGGCGTGCCACGCATCGCCATCGGGTCGAAGCCCAGCACGGCCGTCGCCACCGCATCGGTACAAACGGCGTTCGTACCGGCAATAATCACCCCCGGGCTGCAACGGCGCGTCCCGCGAATCCACGGCCCTTCCCCGCCCGCCATAGACTCCACACCTTCAATAATCGCCAGGTCAATCGGCCGCGCCGCGTTCAAATCCGCCACCACGCGCGGCACACGATATCCGCCTTCGCGCGGCGAATCCGGATGCAACTCCTGCGGCGCGCTCAGCGACGGTTTTCGCGACCCGCTATGAATCACCGACCCGCGGCCGCCCACCGGCACCAACCCGGGCTCCTTCTCGCCCGCTCCGTCGCCATAAATCGTGCATGGCGTAATGCCAAAACAGTTCTTCATCGAAAGCGTCACGCCCGCCGTCGCGTGCTCTTTCAACTTCGCAATCGACACAAACACATCGCAATCGGCATAGCTGTGGTTCAGGTCGTAGGCCGGAAACATGTGGCCGCCATTGGGCACCTTGAACCGTACGTAGTTCTTGCCGTTGCCCAGATAGTTGGTGTTCTCAAACTCCACTTTTTTCGCGGCGTTCAGGATCAGTGACGGATCCCAATTGGCTTCCATCATGTATTCTTCCAACGGATCGGTGGTGGACCACGGGCTCTCTAAAATACGAATCCGCTTCGCCCCCGCTTCGTTCATCAGGTGCAGCGTCATGCCGATCACCCGCGGATGCGTCCAATGCGCCAACTCCGCCGGCGCGTGCCCCAGCCGCTGCGAAGGCCGCCCCGTCAGGTTCACTTTGATCGCGACAGTTTTGTTATTGACCAGCCGCCCCAACCCGCCAATGCCGTCGAACAGCCGCCGCATCGTCGGCTCCAGCCCCGCCCCATACGTCCGGCACCGCTGAATCGCCACCGGAGCAATCGGCGCGGCCACGGCGCGCTGCTGTATCAAGGCGGCCGTCGCCGCGCCTGCCAGAAAATCGCGTCTGTTGATCATCACCGCTATGCCTCCAGTTCGATCGCCGCGTAAACTCCCAGGGGAGGAAGCGGTATCTCTATTCCACCATTGGTGGCCCTGGGCTTCAAGGGTGTCTGCCCTTCAAACGTGGTAAGCGCCGCCGTCTTCCACGGCCGCGCGATCCAGATCGACGTATCGTCGGAACTGCGGTTCCCCGCGTAGTTCAACAGCTGCACAACACCGCGCTTGCCACCCGGCTCCGCCTGATAAAACGCATTGAACGAACCGGCATTCCACAACCGCACCACATCGGTCCGCCGCGTC
Organism: Bryobacteraceae bacterium; assembly: GCA_044358225.1. Lineage (GTDB taxonomy): Bacteria > Acidobacteriota > Terriglobia > Bryobacterales > Bryobacteraceae. The sequence goes on from JBIKOG010000013.1 coordinate 62,785, forward strand.
AACGCCAGGTGCACGCCCGCCGCCGCCGCATAAAAATCTTCCCAAGGCTCTGGCCGCTCAATAATCCGGCCCTTCCCCTCGGCGCGCCCCACGCCCTTGCCATGCACGATCAACGTCCCGCCCCCGCGCACCCACGGCAGATACTTCTCCATCGGCACCGGCGCGTTCGACACCCACGCCGCCGCCCCCACATTCGCCAATGCCGCCACGTCGCCCGGCAGCGCTAACTTCATCCCCACCTGCCGCCGCGTCAACAGGTTCAAACACTCCCCCGCCGCCGTCTCATTCTCCCCCGCAAAATCGCTGATCACCGCCAGCGCCGCCACCGGTTCCCACGCCCACCACGCCGCATGCGCCAGGAAAAACCGCATCGCCTTCTGCACCGCCGGCCACGTCTCCGCCGTATGCGTCACCACCGCCGTGGCCCCATACGCCATCGCTTCGATCACCTGCAAAACATGCCCCGCCGGGCGCGCCTCGGCATCGGGCTTCACGTCCAGCATCACGCCCCGCGTTGCATCGCGGAACTGCAACATCCGGATCAACCAGCCGTTCGCGTTCACCCACGGCAGCCCCGTCGGCCCCGAGGACTCCCCGCCCCGGCGATTCACCCGCACCGAAGGCCACAGGGCGTCCTTGGGGATCTGGACGCCCTGCAGCTCTTCGGCGGATAACACCGGCATCCCTTCGCCGCCCCCGTAGAGGCAATTCAACGGCGCCAGATCGCCCTTAGGCAAGGCACCGGACCAGCGAAGCGGAAGCCGAATCATTACCCCTCCATTTTTAGCATCTGAATCAACGCTTGGATATAGCCAAAGCAGAATGCGAACCCTTTGGCGCCGCGCGGATCGCCCGCCACGTGCGGGACGTGGTCCGGCATGATCATCCCGTCGTACCCCACTTCGCGGTACGTCCGGATGGCTTCAATCATGTTCACATCGCCGTTATCCGGGTAGGTCTCGCGGAAGTCGCCAATCTTGCCTTCGATATTGCGGAAGTGCACGTTGAAGATCTTCTTCTTGTTCCCGAAATAGCGAATGACATCGTGGATCTCCTTGTTCGGATTCTCCAGTCCCTCGCACACGGTCCCCTGGCAGAAGTTCAGCCCGTGGTACGGATTCTCTTTAATCGAGATAAACCGTTTCAACCCTTCCACGCGCCCCAGCACCGGCACCACGCCGCGCCAGTTCTTCCCGTTCGGCATGCCCGGGTCGTTCGGATGGCAGGCGATCTTCAACTTGTGCTCGGCGGCCACCGGCACCGCGCGCTCCAGGAAATACGTGATCCGCTCCCAATACGTGTCCGGATCCACGACGCCCGCCTCGGTCAACGCCGGCTCCTGCTTGCCCACGGCATATTTGAACGTGCTGTAATCCGCCCCGCCGCGGCCCTTCGTCGTCGGCGTGCGCACCACACCCAGGATCGACATGTTGTACTTCGCCGCCGGAATCCCGGCCTTCGAAATATTGCGGATAATCTGGCAGACGTCGTCAATCGCCTTGTCCCGCTCGCCCTTCGTCCCCATCATGATCGCCGGATATTCGGCCCGCGTAATATACGCCGAGCTCAACGGCAGCGGCACCATGTCCAGCTTGATCCCGTGCTTCTCCACACGCTCGCGCAGCTTGACGAGGCTCTCCACGCTCCACTTCTCATCCAGCTTCCGCGAGGGCAACCCGCTGCAGATGTTGTTCACGCCCAAGGCGGCGAACATCGTCAGATCTTCTTCGCTGTCGGAGTTCTGGGTTCCGACATACATCTTCACCGGTTTGCCGGCGCCTCTCGGTTTGGCGGGCGCCCCTTGGGCGGCCATCGCGGAGGAAGCGGCCACGGCCGCGGATTGGAATATGTCTCGTCGTCGCATTGTAGACTTCTCGTCACGAATGTTATTTCATGGTTGCCAAGGGATCGTCAAGCACTAGAGGGATTTCACATGCGTCTCCGTTTGGGTGTCGTAACCGCAGCCTTTCTTGTTTCCGTCGTCGCGCAGGACGCGCGCGGCCGCATCGGCGGCCGGATTACCGACTCTACCGGCGCCGCCGTTTCCGCCGCGGAGGTCACCGTATCCAACCCGACAACCGGTGTACTCCTCCGCGCCAAACCATCCGAGGCCGGGGCGTATGACGTGCCCTATCTCTCTCCCGGCGTCTACACCGTCCGCGTGTCGGCTCCCGGGTTCAAGACCTACGAACGCGCCAGCCTTGAGGTTCGCGTCGCCGACCGCCTGACGATCGACGTGGCGCTCGAAGTGGGCGCCGTCAATGATTCCATCACTGTCTCCGGTCAAGCCTCGCTCCTCGAAACGAGTACCGCCTCGCTCGGCCGGGTCGTCGACACAAAACGCATCCTGGAACTGCCACTCCCTGGCGGCAATGCGCTCTCCCTGTCACGCCTCGCCCCAGGCGTCGTCAACCTCGGCTCGCCCAATCACCCCAGCCTCGGGCCAGCCGTCGAAGTCCTCTCCAGTCTTTCCGTGAATGGCGTTCGCTCAGGGAACATCGAATTCACTGTCGACGGCACCCCCAGCATGTGGGGTCAGAACGCCGCCTATGCCCCGCCCACCGATATGGTGGCCGAATTCAAAGTCCAGACAGCGACCTACGACGCCAGCGCCGGCCGGGCGCCGGGTGGCAATGTAAACGTCGTCCTGCGCTCCGGCACAAACAAGTTCCACTCCACGCTCTACCACTTCCACAACAACCAGGTCTTTACCGCCATGGACCTCTTCCAACGCCAACTGCTGGCCAACCCCTCCACCGCGCCAACCCTGGAAGAACGCCGCCAGCGCGCCAACCCGCGCAACATTCTGAACCGCTTCGGCGCCAACTTCGGCGGTCCCGTCGTCCTGCCCAAACTCTACGACGGCCACAATAAGACCTTCTGGGTATACGGCTTTGAAGGCCTGACTCGCCCCGGCATCGAACGCGGCAACTCTTTTTACTCCGTCCCGACCATCGCCATGCGGAAAGGCGATTTCAGCGAACTGCTCCGCATCGACAACTCCTATCAGGTCTACGATCCGGCCACCATCACAAGCGCGGCCAACGGACGGTTCAGCCGCCTGCCCTTCGCTGGCAACATCATCCCCGCCGCCCGGTTGGACCGTACCGCAACCGGACTGCTCCAGTTTTGGCCCGAGCCAAACACCAGCGGCACCACGGATGGCCGCAACAACTTCCAACGCCTGCCCCAATCGTGGAACGAGTTCCGCTCCCACACCGCCAAAGTCGACCACAACTTCTCCGACCGCCACCGGGCCTTTGCGCGTTACAACCAGACCTACAACCTCTTCTCCTCCGGCCAGATCTTTGACAATCCCTACACCGGCAGCGATCGCTATCGCCGCAACAAGGGAATCGGCCTCGACGACGTCTACATCTTTTCCCCGCGCCTGCTCGCGAATTTCCGCTGGGGCTTCACACGGTTCGAGCAGGCCTTCCAACCCCTCTCCGCCGGCTTTGACATGACTTCTGTCGGTTTCTCGCGCCAACTGGCGGACGCCATCGACCCGCAGGCCCGCAACTTCCCCCAACTCGCCATCGCCAACGTCCAGACCATCGGCAACGGTACCAACTCCCGCGCCACCAGCAACTACCATGTATGGGCCTCGGACTGGACGCTGTCGCAGGGCAAACACACCATAAGATCCGGTGCCGAGTACCGGCTCTACCGGGAACACAGCTACAATTTCACGCCGATGAATCCGCAACTCACCTTCGGTCCCACCTGGACGCGTGGTCCGCTCGACAACTCGCCCGCCGCGCCCAACGGCCAGGGCATGGCGTCGTTCCTGCTCGGCCTCCCGACCGACGGTCAGATCAACGTCAATGACTCTCTCGCCGAACAGTCCAAAACCCTGGCATTTTACGTCCAGGACGATTGGCGCATTCACAGCAAACTCACCCTCAATATGGGCGTTCGTTACGACTACGACAGTCCGGTCACCGAGCGGTTCAATCGCTCCGTCCGCGGGTTCGACACCTCGGTCGCCAATCCCATCGACGCAACGGCCCGCGCCAACTACGCCCTGAATCCAATCCCCGAAATTCCCGCCTCGCAGTTCCGCGCAATGGGTGGCCTCACCTTCGCCGGCGGCAGCCAGCCGCGCACCCTTTGGCAGGGAGACCGGAACAACTTCGCGCCCCGCATCGGCCTCGCCTGGACGGCGCGGAAAAGCACGGTCGTCCGCACCGGCTATGGCGTCTATTTCGTACCGCTCGGCGTGGACCGCACCAGCGTCAACCAAAGTGGATTCAGTGTCCGCAACGCGCTGGTCCCCAGTCTGAATAACGGGCTGTCCTTCATCGCGTCGCTTTCCAATCCATTCCCGGCAGGATTCTCCCGACCGCTCGGCGCCACCGGTGGTCTGTCCACCGACACCGGCCGCTCCATCAGCTTCTTCACCCCCGCCCCGCGAAACGGCTACATGCAGCGCTACAGCTTCGGTGTGCAACAGGAGTTGCCCGGGGAACTGCTGTTTGACGCGAGCTACGTCGGCAATCGCGGAACAAAACTCGGCGTTACCCGAAGCCTGAACCCGGTTCCCAATCAATACCTCAGCACGCTCCCCGTTCGCGACCAGCCGACTATCGACCGGCTCAGCCAACAGGTACGCAATCCCTTCTTCCCCCTCCTCGCCGGAACCGACCTCGCCGCACAGACCGTCGCGCGGTCGCAACTGCTGCGTCCCTACCCCCAATACTCCGGTGTCTCGGCAGACGAACCCATCGGCTATTCCTGGTACCACTCGCTCCAAATGCAAGGCGAACGCCGCTTCCGCCGCGGCTTCACGATGCAGGTCAGCTACACCTGGTCGAAGTTCATGGAGGCAACCGGATTCCTGAACGGTGGAGATGCGCAACTGGAGAAGGTAATCTCCGATCTCGATCGCCAGCACCGCATCACCGGCACAGGCATCTGGGAACTTCCCTTTGGAGCCAACCGAAACTGGCTCATCCGCGGGTGGCAGTTGCAGGCGGTCTGGCAGCGGAACTCCGGTGCGCCGCTCGGCTTCGGCAACGCCCTGTTGACTGGCGATATCCGCAATGCGGCGCTCAGTGGCGACCGGCAAACCCTCAACAACTGGTTTGACACCTCGGTCTTCAACCGGGTGCCGGCACAGCAACTGGCCTCCAACCTCCGTACCGTCTCGTCCCGCTTCAGCGGTGTTCGCGCGCCCGGACAGGAGACCTGGGACATCTCGGGCGTCAAGAATTTCAAGGTGCACGAGCGCTACACTTTCCAGTTCCGCGCCGAATTCCTCAATGCGCTCAACAAATCGAATCTCGCCGCCCCGTCCACGGACCCTGTGAACACTCTGTTCGGCCGGGTCACCGCGACCAACGGGTTTCCCCGGCAAATTCACCTCGGCCTGAAACTGCTGTTCTGAGCCGGCGATCGCAAGCCGTGATGCCGGCAGCCGGCATAGGCCGTCGCGGCCAGTGCCGCGGATTGAAATACTTCTCTGCGTCACAGAGTGACGATTGTAATTTCGCGTCTTCCGGCCAAACGTCAAGCGGTTGCGTCAATCTCAGCATGAAGTACGCACCCGAAATCCTCTTCGCTGTCGCTGTGTCGGCTTTCCTCGCCTACGCCGTCAGCTGGCACGGCCCTTCACACCGCACCCCGCTCACCAACGTCGCCCGATTTCAACTGGATGCCTACCTGAACTACGCCAACGCCAGCAAACGAAAGCATGGCGAATACCCGAAGCAAATCCCCCTCACCACCGATCCCTGGGACTCGCTCTATGAATACACCCTCGTCGACAACGCCCCTCGCGTCTGTAGCCTCGGCCCTGACCGCGTAGCCAAAACTCCCGACGATATTTGCCTCAAGTAAACAGCTTTTCCCGAAACATCAGCGTCTATCAAACTGTGAGCACCGCAATCTCCATCGCCGCCGGCACAATCTGCGGCCTCCTGCTCGCAGCCGCACTGGGCTGGGGTAGCCGCCAACTCGCCGCCCGCCCCCGCCAACCCCGCGATATCTCCCCCCAATTCGACGTCCACCGCGATTCCAGTGGCACTCCCTACGTCCGCGTCCGCGCATCCGGCGTAGAATAAAAGAAACGATTTCCGGAGGCCAACCCATCTTGCCCGAGACCGAATCCCTGCTCGCGTTTCTGGCTCACGTGCGCCGTCGGCACATGACCACCGAACTGGTGCGCCACTCGCTCACCGCCCTTGTTTTCGGCCTCTCCGGCCTCGTCATCCTCCTGCTCGCCGGCACCCAGATCTTCGATTGGTATTGGCCCGTGCTCCTCTTCGTCACCGCCTTCGGCGTCGGCGTCTGGCAGTTCCAGAAACACAAGCCCACGCTCTACCGCCTCGCTCAAATGGTAGACGCGCGCCTCAACACCTACGACGCTCTCTCCACCGCCTTCCATTTCCAAACCGAAGCCGACCCGATGGTCGACGCCCAACGCGCCTCCGCCGCCCGCCTCGCCACCACCCTCGCCCCGGAAACCGCCGTTCCCATGCAGTGGCCGAAGACCACCTACGCCGTCGCCGCGCTCTCCCTGGCGGCCTTCACGCTGGTCGGCATCCGCTACGGCATCCTCAACACGCTCGACCTCTCCGCCCCTGTCTCCGAAGCCGTCATCGACGTCTTCCGCTTCTCCGCCATCACCGGCAAGAAGCAGATGGCCAAGTCCGAGCAGACCAAGCTCAACGAAGAACTCCAGAAACTCGGCCTCTCCCCCGACGAAAACGCCAAGGACGAACTCACCAAGATTGAAATGGCGAAGGAAGGCGAAATCTCCACCGCCGACATCCCCGACGTCAACGACCTCTCCGACACCGTCCGCGGCGAGAAAGGCAAAGCCGCCACCGAAGGCAAAGGAACCAACCCCGGCGAAGGCGAAGGCGGCGAAGGCACCCAGGACTCCAAAAACCAGGACCCCAACGATTCCGGCAAAGAGGGCAAGTCCGAAGAGGGAAAACCGCAGGACGCCAAGAACGCCAAG
>JBIKOG010000222.1:0-12686 GCA_044358225.1 Bryobacteraceae bacterium
GGCCGCGGACGTGGATGTGGGTTTCGGCCCTTTTGGGGATGTCATCGAGCGCGTCGGTGAAACGAGGCAGGTTGATGAAGCTGGCCGAGCCGGTGAAGAAGACGTCGACACGGTCGGAGACGGGGTCGACGTCCGTGCGCATGTCGAACTTGGAGATGGCCCAGAGGAGCTTGCCGAGGGAGAGAGCGATGCCGACGACGATGCCGGTGAGGAGGCTGGCGCAGACGATGGTGACGGTGGTGAGGACCGCGATGAAGGCTACGTCCCAGCCGTACCGGTTGAGGTGACGGAAGGTGGGGAGATCGAGGAGTTTGATGCCGGTGAAGACGAGGATGGCGGCGAGGGAGGCGGTGGGGACGAGTTGGAGGACGAAGGGGAAGGCGACGACGAGGATCAGCAGCCAGACGGAGTGGAAGATGGTGGCCATACGGGTTTTGGAGCCGGCGTTGACGTTAGCGGCGGAGCGGACGATGACGCCGGTCATGGGGAGGGAGCCGAGGAGACCGCAGAGGGTGTTGCCGACGCCTTGGGAGAAGAGTTCGCGGTCGTAGTTGGTTTTTTGCTGGCCTTTGGCCATTTGGTCTACGGCGGCGGCGGAGAGGAGGGTTTCGGCGCTGGCGATGAATGCCAGGGCGAGAGATTCCCAGAAGATCTCCATGGAAAAGAGGCCGAGGATGTTCCAGGGGTGGGTGATGGTCATCGAGTCGATGAGGGAGCCGGGGAGTTTGACGTAGTGGATCTGCCACTGGCCCCACTGGGCGAGAGATGTACCGGCGACGACGCCCAGGAGGGCGCCGGGGATGGTTTTGAGCTTGCCCTTGGCGAGGGCGGTCCAGGCGAGCATGACGCCGAGGGTGACGAAGCCGACGATGGCGGCCATGTGATGGTCGTGATCGAGGTCCTGGAAGAGGAGGCCGATGGATTCGGGGATGGCGGCGAAGTTGGCGAGGCCGGAGGGTTTCGGGGTATGGTCCACCATGACGTGGAACTGGGCGGCGAAGATGAGGGCGCCGATGCCGGCGAGCATGCCGTGGATGACGGCAGGAGAGATGGAGCGGAAGAGCTGGCCGGCCTTGAGGAGGCCGGCGGCGATTTGGATTAACCCGGCGAACAGGACGATGGGGCCGAGCATGGCGATGCCGTGTTCCTGGATGATTTGGAAGACGATGACGGAGAGGCCCGCGGCTGGCCCGCTGACCTGCAGCGGGCAGCCGGAGAGCATGCCGACGACGATGCCGCCGAGGATGCCGGTGATGAGGCCGGCAGCCGGGGGAACGCCGGAGGCGATGGCGACGCCCATACAGAGGGGAAGGGCGACGAGGAATACGACGACGGAGCCTAGGAGGTCGGCCCCAAGGAATTGGGTTTTCATGGTTAGCGAATCCGGTGGATGGTTTAAACCGTGGCCAGTTCCGGCTCGTTGATGGGCACCGCGTCGAGCGGGATGAAGGCGTTGTCGGGGTGGGACCAGGAGTGGATGGCGCCCTCTTCGATCTGGTACATCCAGCTATGGAGTTGGAGGCCGCGTTTGACGATGGCGGCGGCGACGGAGGGGTGCGTCTTCAGATTGTCCATCTGGGCGAGGACGTTCTGGCGGGCGAGCTCCATGACCTTCTCGGTGTCGGATTGCCCTTCACAGATTTCGTCGACAACGGCGCGGGCGCGGGCACCGTATTGGAGCCACTGGGAGACGTTGGGGAGTTTGGCGACCCGCTCCGGGTGGAGGAGGCCGTGCATAACGCCGCAATCGGAGTGGCCGCAGACGATGATGTGTTTGACTTCGAGAACGCGGACGGCGTATTCAATGGTCGCCGAAACGCCGCCGTTGTGATCGCCGTGAGCGGGGATGATGTTGCCGGCGTTGCGGCAGATGAAAAGTTCGCCGGGGCTGGACTGCATGAGCATGTCGGGGACGATGCGGCTGTCAGAACAGGTGATAAAAAGGCTGCGGGGCTGCTGGCCGCACGCGAGACGACGAAAATCTTCTTCATGAGAGGGGTACACTTCCTGACGGAACTTTTTGTACCCGGAGACGAGTTTACGCATAGAGACTCCTGGACCCTGTGGTGTTTATGGTTGTCGGGGAAAAGGGGAGCGGTGACTATGCGCGAGCGGGGGGCGGGCGGGGAAGTGACTGGGGAGAGCGGGGCGACTGCGCCGGGGCTGGAATGGCGCGGGCGGCGAGGAGTTCGCCGGCGGTGAAGGCCGGGGTGATGTCCTGTGCGCCAAGGGCGTCGACCGGGAGGGGGCCGAAGGGGTTGGCGGCGTTAACGGAGGTGGATTGGAAGACGCAATGGCCCTGGGAGAGGCCGGGGCAAGCGCGGTGGCGCGGGGACCGTTGGGAGCGGGAACGCTGTTGCTGGCGGGTGAGCCGGTCTGGCGTTTGGATGCTGGCGCCGGTTAGAGCGAAAGACGCGGCGAGCAGGCATGCGATGGCGCTTAATCCGAAGTTACGAACTCGGCGCGCGAAAACATGCATTCCTTCTATTATATCGACTTTAATGAATGCATTATGACTTCCGCATCTATTTCTTCTTCGCTGTAAACGAGATGGTGTGATCGAAGGGGGTGAAGCCGGAGAGGAACAGGCTGGGGCCTTCGAGGCGGGGGCGGGCGCCGCGGACGTCGAGATAGGTGTGATCGGCGCGGCCGGGGCCGATTTGAATGGTGTCGCCGCCGGCGGAGATTTCGGCTTGGCCTTGGCGGAGGAGCCAGGTGTCCTTGGGCGTGCCGAGTTTTTCGGCGCCGGTGATTGTCATGCCTTCCCGGAGGTTGATTTCGATGGCGAGGGGGACTTCGTCGGTGCCGGTGGCCTGGATGCGGAGGTCGCAGCCGGTGGGGGTTTCGGTGATGGTGGCTTTGTAGTGGAGATTGCAGACTTCGGTGCGCTGGCGTTCGTGGCGGGTGTTGTCGTAGGTCTCCGTCGTGATCTTGCGCGCCGGGGTGAAGGGCTGGTAGTAGCCGGCGTCGAGGTCCTGGGTGAGGACGTAGGAATTTGCTTGTTTCGTTAGGGTTTTGGAGGAGAACTGGCCTTTGCCGAAGAAGGCGGAGGAGAAGCGAACGGCGTTGACGACGGCGGCACCGTGGCGGAAGGTGAAGAAGCGGTCGCGACTTTTGAGGATGCTGATGCTGGTGGGGCCGCGGCGGATGCGGGCGAGGCCGATGGTGGAGAAGTGTTTGTCGTAGCTGTCGGGGAGGGGCTTGTTTTCGGGGAGATTGGTGAGGAACTGGGGCCAGCGAATGAGGTAGGACGCCGAGCCGTAAACGGGTTCGAACTGGCGGGCGAGGTTGGCGTACTGGCCGTTCTGATCCTTCCAGGCCATGTAGGCGAGGGGGGGCCAGTGGTTGGAAAGGGTGCCGCGCTGGTTGAGATCCTGGCGGCGGGAGATTTCGGTGACGACTTCGCCGTCGGCGTGGAGGAGATAGAGGGAGGCGTTGAGGTTTTTGCGGACGGGTTCGAGGTATTCGGGGCGGTTGAGCCAGTCGGCGATGAGGACGAGGGCGCGGTTGTTGATGCCGTTGTAACCGATGGTGGAGCGTTCGGTGTATTGGGAGTCGGCATCCATGTCGATGCCTTCGGCGAGCCACTGGTCGGCACGGTCGAGGTATTTCTTGTCGTTGTAGAGCTTGTAGAGGCCGGCGAGGGCGGAGCTGGCGACCCAGCGGTGGTTGGGGGTGTGCATGCCGCCTTTGACGAGGCCGCTGCCGGCGCGTTCGACGGCGGGGAGGAGCCATTTTTCGAGGTCTGGGAAGCCGTACTGGCGGGCGTTCATGAGGGTGACGCTGGCGCCTTGCATGATGAATGCCGTGTCGGGCGGGGAGTTGAAGTTAGTGATGGGGAGGTTCCAGTTGCCATCCTTGGTTTGGATGTTGCCGAAGGCCTGGGCGGCCATTTGCATCCGTTCGGCGACACGGGCGGAGTTGTGGTGGCGGGACTGGGGGTGGATGTAGGCGGTGAGGAAGCCGTCGAGGAGACCGACGGGGGTGCCGCCGTAGAAGAGGCCGTCGGCACCGGCGTAGGAGCCGTAGTATTTGTGGGATTTGTCGAGGATTTGGGAGGCGATGTAGGAGTCGACGGCCTTGTCGAGGTTGTCGATTTTGGACTGGGGGAGTTTTGGAGGGGTGTTGGTTGCGGTTTGGGCGAGGGCGAGGGAGGAGGAGGCGAGGACGGTTCGGCGTGTCATTCTTTCGGTTTCTTAATGCGGGCGGTAATTACTAGGGTAGCGCGGGTGGGGGTGGATGGCTAGGCGGAGGGGAAGATGGGGAGTCGCCGTTCGTGGAGGATGCGGAAGACTTTTGTTTGGGTGATGTGGCGGCCGTGTTCCCGGCGGCGGAGGCCGCGCCCGAGGTGGGCGCAGGCGCGGCCCAGCAGTGGGTTCGAGGCGAGCTTTTGGAAGCAGGATTCGATGTTGTCGACGTACTGGAGTGACTGTTCTTCGCTCCAGTTATCGAGCGTGTAGATGGCGATGTCGCGAAGGTCGTTTTCCGCAGCTCGCGACAGGCGGATGGTGGGCACGAGTTATTTTGCGGCGGCTCTAGCTTTGATTTCGGCGCGGATGCGGGCGAAGACGTCGCCTTCGGCGATGCCGCTCGCGTCGCCCTCGGCGAGGGCGGCGCGGAGGGCGGCGAGTTTTTCTTCGTACTCGCGTTCGTCGCGTTCGAGGCTGCGGAGGGCGGCGCGGACGACTTCGCTGGCGTTTTCGTAGCGGCCGTTTTTGACTTTGTCGAGGATGAATTGGTCGAGTTCGTCGGTGAGGTTGACGTTGCGGGTGGGCATGGCGGTGGTCCTGGATTTAGATTAGCAATGATTGCCAATGGGGGCTGTTTGGATCGTGTGGCGAGATTTAGGATCGCTGGAGCTTTCGGCCGGCGAGGGTGATGGTGAAGGCGGTGAGGTAGGCGGGGAGGACTTCGGGTTCGCGGATGTTGTGCCCGCTGACGATGGCGCCGGCGAGTAGGGCGAGGTTGGCGATGATTTTTCCTTTGGGTGGAAGGATGAGGCCGGCGGTGAGGACGGCGGCGGTGGTGGCGAGGATGGTGGCTGGGATGGTTGGTAGAAAGTACTTCTGGAAGAAGGCTGAGGGAATGGTGACGCCGCTGACGGCGGCGGCGATAGCGAAGACGGCTAGCCAGGCGAAGATGGGCGGGAGTGTGGTGTGCAGGAGCTGGAGGCCGAGGCGCATGGGGCCGAATAGGGTGATGGTGACGATGAGCAGGAGAGCGGGGACGGCGCGGCTGGAGACGCCGCCCATAAGGGCCATGGCGATTGTCGGGCCGCTGGAGGGTTGGTAGTAGCGGGAGTGGAGTGTGGCCATGTTGACGAGGCCGACCAGGAAAACGGAGACCCAAAGAGGGAGGGCCAGGCCGAGTGCGGCGGTGGAGAACACTTGCCGGGTTGATTGCAGCCTGGTGGCGAGGTGGGCCGCCAGGAACGCGATCGGGGCGACGCCTAGGGAGAGCCGGTTCAGGCTCCATTCGAGAGACTCGATGTGGCCAGTCATATAGGCAGGTGTTTCGCGGACGCGGATGGCGCAGGCGATGAGGATTGCGATCGACAGGCGGATGGAGAAGCGGGCGAGCCTGGATTCGTGGGCGGTTGCGGCGAGGAACGCGAGGAGGGCGAGGGTGAACAGGGTGGTCGGTGTTCGTTGGGTCGCGTTTGAGGATCGCCGGGAGGGCCCAGTAGGAGGCCCTGGAGAGCAACTCCGCAACCCAATCGATCAGATACCAGAGGGCGCAGAAGCGGATGAGATGCGCTGGGATTCGGCCGAGGGAGTCTTCGACGGTGGTGAAGAGACCGTTGCCATTACCATGGACGGCGAGTGCGGGGCCGGCGAAGAACATGGCTGCGAAGGCCGCGGCGATGAGGGCGACGAGCAACGCGCTGACTGGCCCGGGAGCAGGTAGCCAGATGAGCGTTCCGTTGTCGTACCAGAAGGCGAAGTTGAGGAAGAGTGTGGCGAGGAGGGCGGCTTCCTGGCGCATTTGTGTTTGACTCCAGGAAGCCGCGGAAAGATCCCTTGGGCTACTTCTGCTGGATGCGGAAGGCTTCGCGGGCTTGCTTCATGATGGGGCCGTAGACGAGTTTGTCGAACGGCGGGCAGCCGGCGGGGAATTGGCCCAGCGGATGGTTCTTCTGGCGCATCAGGAAGGTGCAGTAGGTCAGGGTTTTGCAGACGCGGATTTCGTCGAGCTCGCCTTTTTCCAGGGCGTCGACGGCGAAGTCGGGGTAGCTCAAGGCGTTGCGGCCGATGCCGAAGATCTTGATGCGGCCGGCTTCGATGTTGTGGGCGGCGGCGTTTAACGCGTAGATCTGCAGCCAGCTGTAGCCGGTGCCGACCATGGGGAGATCGGGGAACGTCTGTTGCAGTTCGCCGGAGATGCGGAAGTGGCGGTCTACGCCAATTAGAGGGTGCTCCGGCATTTCGTAGTTGCCTTCGTCGGGCTTTTCAAACGGGCGGCCGATGTGGGGGTTGTAGTAGGGGCAGCCGATGGAGACGTTGAGGAGTTTCACGCCCCAATCCTTGAACCAGCCGATGGCTTGTTTGACTTCGGTTAAGTCCTCGCTCAACGGGTCTTCGGGGTTGACGCCCCAGCCGTAGGGGTATGGGGTTTCGTAGGGGAGCGGGACGCCGAGCTTGGTTTCGGGATCGATCTTGTACGGTACGCTATCGAAGCAGCCGAGGCGCATGCAGATGAGCATTTCGTCGCCGAAGTGCGCCTTCACCTTTGCGATGACGTTGCGGATGAAGCGGGTGCGGTTTTCGAGGCTGCCGCCGTAGGGGCCGGGGCGGGTCTTGGCACCCATGAGTTCGCTGAGCAGGTAGCCGTGCGTGACCTTCAAATCGATGGCGCGGAAGCCGGCTTTGTGGGCGCGGATGGCGGCGGCCAGGAACACGTCTTCGAGCTCGACGAGCTCTTCGTCGGAGATGGGGGCCTGCGAGGCTGGGGTGGCGGTTTTGGCGTCGATTAACGGGTTGTGATAGGCGATGATGCGGTTCGGGTACGAATAGCGGCCGGAGTGGGTGAGCTGGACGGGGATGATGAGATCGTCCGTGGTTCCGAAGCGTTCCTTGTGGATGGCTAGGATGTTGCTGAGCAGTGTTTTGTAGGCTTCGATGTTGCCGTCGTGGAGCCAGAGTTGGCGGGCGTTGGCGCGGCCGTCCTCGCGGATGGCGGTGGCTTCGAACCAGATGAGCTTGGCGCCGCCGGCGGCGAAGCGCTCGTAGCGGCGGATGGTGAGTTCGCCGGGATCGCCGTTGAGCTCGCCATCGCAGCCTTCCATGGGATGGATGGCCATGGAGTTACCCATGGTGATGGGGCCGACCTGGACTTTGCGCCCGAGGAGGGCCTGCAGCTTGTCTTTGTCGTCTTCAAAGCGGACGAATTGCGTGCGTTGCTCAGCGTCCTGCTTTAGCTGATCCAGCGTCTTGTACGAGAAGTGCTTCATCTTTTTTTCCCTGCCCGGGCAGCAAGAAGATGGCGGTAGCGCCGAGAGCAGCCATGGCAAATACTATGTTAAGCGCAACGCCGTAGCTGCCGGAACTTTCGCGGATGTGGGAGACGAGATAGGGGAACCAGGTTTGGCCGATGGTGTCGGCCGGGAGGATGATGGCCATGGCGCGGGCGAGGGTGTTGACGCCGAACTGTTCGGCGGCCATGAGGGGGATCAACATGTAATCCGCGCCCATGCCGAAGCCGAACAGGATGGCGAAGATGTAGATGAATTCGGGGGATTCGGGGCGGACGAGGAAGAGCAGCGGGATGGTGCTGGCGACCAGGAAGTACGTGGCGACCATGACGTATTTCTTGTTGTATTTGTCGGCCAGGTAGCCCATGACGATGCGACCGCCGATGGAGGAGAAGAGGATGAGCATGTTGGCGTTGCCGAAGACGCCGTCGAGGACTTTCTGGTCGGTGAAGCCTTGTTCCTTGAAGACCAGTTTCATGTGGAAATTGATGGAGCCGATGGAGCCGATGGAGCAGAGGGAGCCGGCCATGAGGAGCCAGAAGGCGCGTTTGCCGAGGAGGTCGGAGATGGAGCGGGAGGGGGCGGGTTCGTCACTCTTGAGGACGGGGATGCCGTCGGGGTGTTGGCCCATGTCGGAGGGTTTGTCCTTGAGGACGAAGAAGGCGATGGGGAGGACGAGGAGGACGGCGCAGCCGGTCCAGAAGAGGGCGTCCTGGAAGTTGGTGGCGGCGGTGATGGGGGCGGCGAAGTACTTGACGACGAGGCCGCCGAAGACGCCAACGCCCAGGTAGGTGGCGGCCATGGCTTTGCCGCGGCTGCGTTTGAACCACTGGGAGATGATGATCTGGTGGGGGATGGGACCGGAGAGGATGTAGCCGACGGTGTAGAGGGTCCACATGCCGTAGTAAAAGGCGAGGGAGCCGGTCATTTTACTGAAGCCGATGAAGGCGAGCGCTGTGAGTCCGACGCCGATCATCATGAGCTTGCGAGGGCTGAAGCGGTGCATGATGACGGGGCCGACCCAGAGGGTGAGAATGACGGCGAGCGGGAAGCCGAGGGTCATTTCCGGGCGGGTCCAGCCGAAGGCCTTTTGGTAGTAGTCGTAATAGAAGCCCATCCCGTAGTAGGGGATGCCGACCGCGAGGCCAAACGTGAAGAAAGCGGCGATGGAAATCCACCAGCCGTAGAAGCCCTTTTGCTGCTCTGTTGAAGCGCTCATCCAATACCCTCCGTTGCGAATCCCCTTTTATACCACAGGGGGTTTGGAAGAATTTCAAAAGTGTCTGACCCCCTTTTCCGAGGGAGAGCGCAGTACCTGGCATGAGTATGAAAATACGGCCTAAACTGGCCACATTGCTGCTCGTTTTCGTGTCCGCGATGCCCGCGATGGCGAACACAATTTATAGCTATTCCGCGCTCGGGACGGCCAATCCGGTGACCACTGGAACGGATCCGTTCGGCAACCAGTGGCAGATTTCGGAGTTCTTCGGGAACGCGGTTTTCAGCATTCCGGGGATGCCGAGTTTGCAGGCTGGAAGCGGGCCTTGCCAGTGGGCGGGGCCGGATTGTCTGATCGCGGTGACGGTGACGGTTTGGGAGCAGACGCCCACGGGCGATCGATTTTTGCGGCCCGAGACTGGAATGCTGCCGGCTTCCTTTCAGAACGTGACAAGCGGGGTGAGTTTCCTGGCGTCGAGTCCCATACATTCCAACTTCGTTACCTTTACGGCGCCGAATTCGGCGGCGGTGGTGGATACGGGGGAGTTCGTTCGGGCGTTCGTGTTCACTGAACTGCCATTTCCCGGCAATCTGATCCGTTATGACATTACCTACGAGACCGCGCCTTGCGAGACGCCGGAGCCGGGGACGTACGCCCTGGTTGGCGGAGCGCTGGCGGTGGTGGGCTTGTGGAAACGGAGGAGCCTTATGTGAAGGCACCCCGGGGAAAGAGCGATCACGGATGAAGCTCCCGTCCAACCTGAGAACCTGGACGGTGAAAAAGTCGAGCCGTCAACCGTGACCGCTTTCCCCCATCTGTTGTTTGGCAGCCCCCTGTGTCTTATGCCGCAGGGGGTTTGTCGTTTTTGGGGGTGGGCTATGGCGGCGGCGTAGATGAAGAGAGAGAGCAGGCCTTTGCGGTCGTTGCCGACGGCATTGCGGAGGAGGGAGTCCGGACCCTGGGCGGCGATGATGGCGCGGGAGAGGATGTTGTAGGCGAGGCCGGCCATTAGGAAGGTTGCGCCGTAGAGGGCGGTGGGGATGGGGGCGAAGTGGTTTTCGCCCATTCAGCCGGTGGCGAAGGGGACCAGCGAGAGCCAGAAGAGGAGATGGAGATTGGCCCAGAGGACGCCGGCGGAGACGGTGCGGAGCAGGTGGTGGTGGTTGTTTCCGTAGATGCCGATGTAGACGAAGCTGAGGACGTAGCTTAGGAAGACGCCCCAGAGTTTTTGGAGGGCTTCGAGCGTGGGTTCACCGTGGGGGACTTTCAGTTTCAGCTCCATGATGGTGAGGACACCGTCGCTGAAGGCTTTCAGGCGGGATCCTTTGATATCGGGCTATTGGCTCTTGGGCTTCTGGCTTCTGGCTTCTGCGGGTGGTTTCGCGTCTTTGGGGGACACGGCTATGGTTGGGTTACGGGCCGAAAATCGTTGGGGGGGGTGCCCGCCGTGTCCCCCGGTGGGTTCGGTTGGGGGAGGGTTGGCCGCCATGTCCCCGGTGGGTTGGGTGGGGCGGTCTGGCCGCTGGAATTCCGGTGGGTCCTTACAGGGTGCGGAGGTGGAAGCCGCCGTCGACGTTGAGGACTTGGCCGGTGGAGTAGTCGAGTAGGCCGTCGGCGATGGCGCGGACGGTTTTGGCGACGTCGGTACCTTCGCCCATGCGGCGCTGGGGGAGCAGGCCGTTGGCGATTTTTTCTTCGTACACGGATTCGACGGCGGAGATCATGTCGGTGCGGATGATGCCGGGGCGGATTTCGAAGACCTGGATGTTCGAAGCGGCCAGGCGGGCGGCGTAGAGGGCGACCGACATCGACAGGGCCGCTTTCGACATGCAGTATTCGGCGCGGTTTACGGAGGCTGTGTACGAACTGATGGAGGTGACGAAGGCGATGCGGCCGGCGCCTTGTTCGAGCATCCATTTGGCGGCGGCTTGCGTTAGGAAGTGAGGGCCTTTGAGGTTGGTCCCGATCAGTTCATCGAAGCTCGCTTCGGTGGCTTGGAGGATGTCGTTTCGCTCGCGCTGGGCCATGCCGGCGTTGTTGATTAGTAAGTCCAGGCGGCCGAATTTTTCGCGGGTGAATGTGAGGAGATTGGCGCGGTCTTCGGCGCTCGATACGTCGCACTGGAAGATGGCGGCGCCGGTTTGGGCGGAGAGGGATTCGGCGGCGTCGAGCCGGCCACGGTAGGTGGCGACGATGTTGTGGGTCGTGGCCAGTTCGATGGCGATGGCGCGGCCGATGCCGCGGCTGGCGCCGGTGACGATGGCGACGGGTTTGGTTTGGGTCAACGCCTGGTCGATGGCGGCGGTGATGTCGGGCAGGGGGATGGTTTCGATGAACGGCGTGTTGTTGACGTAGACCGTCGGAGTTTTTACGACGCCGCGGGATTTTCCTTCGGCTAAGTCTTTTTCGACGGCGGCGGCGAGGGTTGCGTCGGTGATGGCGGGGAGGACTTGGGCTGGGTCGACACCGACTTCGGCGGCGTATTCGCGGACGCGATCGGGCAGGGTTTCCACGGTGGTGGATTTGATGCGGGCGAGGATGAACGTCCGCCAGCCGGCGGCGAGGCCGCAGGCGACTTCATCGAAGCGGCGGGCCACCTGGGCGGCGGCTTTGGCCCAGGCGTGTTTTTCCAATGGGAAGTCTCGGTGGACGAACTTCACCTTGCCTCGGTACTTGAGCAGGAGTTCGTTGTTGAGCAGAGTGTCGAAGACGGTGCAATCGCCACACTGCAGGTTGGTGTAGATGGTTACGGTGACTTTGGAGTCCATTGGGTACAGGACTATTTTTTCACACGGGCGGAGCGGACTGTTTCCAGGAATTTTTGGGCGATCTGTTTGCCGCGCTGGATGCCTTCGTCGTACATCTTTTTGCGCTCGGTGCCGGTGAGGTTGCCGCCGACTTTGTAGAGCCGTTCGAGCGAATGGCCGACGACCCAGGTGCCGGCGTAGGAGATGCCGGCCTTGCCGATGACGCCGCCGCCGAAGGGGATTTTGCTGACGACTTCGCGGGCGATGGCGCGCCAGCCGAAGGCGCCGGCGATTACCGAGGCGACCTGGGCTTTTTGCTGGCGGTAGCCGATGGGGTGATCGTGCGCGCCGGCGAGGAGAAAGGCCATGCGGAGCTGGTTCATGGTGAGGAATGCCGTATCGCTGGCGAATTCGCCGACGGCGAAGGGCAGGGCGAGGACGCTGGGGACGATGTTGGGGAGCGACGTTGTGACCGAGAACATCACGTTTTCGTTGCAGACAGCGGAGATGATTTTGTGGCTGACGGTTTTGCGGAAAGGGAGGTAGTGGCGGCTGAGCGCGATGCCGAATTCGTCGTGCTTGGCGAGGATGTCATCGACGGTTTGCTGGGGGTTGTTGCGGTAGTAGGTGAATGCGTCGGCGGGCTTGTTGCGCAGGCCGGCTTCCCAGATCTGGATATCGAGGCGGGCCGGGGGCGGGGGCATATCGGGCAGTTGCGGCCCGAGGGGGTGGACCATGGCGGCGAGGATCTGCCGTTTGGTTTCCGAGATCTCGACGGGGGCGAGCCAGAACCACATTTCGTTGAGGCTGGCTTCGGTGGCGGCCATGAGGCCGATGTGGATTTCGCGGTCGGCCATACCGCGCACCTCTTCGGGATTGACCGAACGGATGGCTTTGCCAATTGTCGCGAGGAAGGAGTTGACCATTTGATTTTTACGCTGGGCGGTCGGCGCCGCGGTAGCGAAACAGCACCCGGACCATCTGGCGCCATTCTAACGCGAGGCCGATACGCTCCACCGCAATATTGGATGAGAAGAAGCGGAGAATCGTTTCGGTTGATGGATGGAAAGATAGGGCGGGGGCGATTAAGAGGAGCTTGGGCGGGGTGGATTGGAGCTCGGTTTGGGGGAAGTAGTTCTTTTGTTTGAAGTCGTTTTGGGCGGCGTGGTGGGCGATGCGCATCCAGTAATCGAGGGCTTGGAGGGGGAGATGGATGTCTTCTTCGGCCTTGATTTCGATGACGGTTAGG
>JBIKOG010000434.1:0-3728 GCA_044358225.1 Bryobacteraceae bacterium
AGCGTGGTTCGCTGTTCAGCGGAGAGTTCGATTGGCGGAGCAACGCGCATGAAAGTCCAGCACCTCAATTGTAGAGGCGTCGGAAATCGAATACTGGTTACAATTACCGAAGCACTACACTAGTTAGGAGGAGAAAGAGTCCAAATCGGGTCGGCATAAAATTTAGGAATGGATTGAGGATGTCGCAAATCGCGACGTGAGTCAATGGACACCTCTAAAGAAGTTTTGGTTCCTGGCCGATAGAGGGGTGGATGCCGGGGACTTACCTTAGCGAGCGGCTTGCGTCGCTCATCGCCACCCAGAACGCCGACGGCGGATGGGGTTACTTTGCGGGGAAGCGTTCGTGGCTGGAGCCGACGGCGTGCGCGCTGTTGGCATTGCACACGCAGATGGACCAGCCGCATTGGAAGCGCGGGTGGGAACTGGTGCGATCGTGGCAGATGGCGGATGGGGCGTGGCGGCCGAACGAGCAGGTGGCGGAATCGCACTGGTCGACGGCGCTGGCGGTGACGTTGCACTGTGCGAAGAAGCAGTTTGACGCGCCATTTCGCAAGGGTGTGGAGTGGCTGGTGGAGCAGCGCGGCGAGGAAAGTACTACGCTATCGCGGTTCCTTGGACTATTTGTTGAGAACCATTTGGGACACGACCGCAAGTATGCCGGTTGGCCGTGGCTGCCGGGTACGGTGTCCTGGATTGAACCGACGTCGCATGCGCTGGTGGCGTTGAAGCGGGCGGCGCCGGAGATCAATTCGAGTGCCTTGCGGCGGCGTGTGACGCTGGCCGAGGGGATGATTCTGCGGCGGCGGTGTGCCGACGGGGGATGGAATTATGGGAGCCGGGCGGCGTTGGGCGTGGACCTGCCGTCGTACCCGGAGACGACGGCGCTGGCTTTGTTGGGTTTGCAGTCGTGCGGAGAGGCGGACCTTTCGCAGGACCTGATCCGGGCCAAGGAGTTGTGGAAAGAATGTAACGCCCGGATGGGCCGGGCGTGGCTGGCGTTGAGTTTGCGGAATTTTGGTGTCGAATTGCCCGAGGATGATCGACCGTTGGCGAAGGCGGATGTACTGGCCACCGCACTGGAAGCACTTTCCGCGCCCAATGGCGGACATGCGCTTCTGCGCCCTGGCGCCCGGGTATGAGTGCTGTTTCGCGACGGGGATTTCATGCGGCTGTTGCTACCAGTATGTTGACGAGTTGCGCGACGAAGAAGGCCGAGGGGCCGGCCCGGTATACGGGACGGGCGGCGGTTTCGGTGTTGAAGGCGTCAAACTACGATGCCGACCTGACGAAGCTGATCCTGACGGGGTTGGAGCAGGCCGAGTTGCCTAGCGTGAAGGGCAAGCGGGTGTTGCTGAAGCCGAATCTGGTGGAGTTCGACCATGCGAGCGCGATCAACACGAGTCCGCGCGTGGTGGTGGCGGCGTTTGAGGCGTTCCGTTCGCTGGGCGCCGAGGTGACGATTGGCGAGGGGCCGGGGCACCGTCGGGACACGTTCGGGTTGACCGAAGAGGCCGGGTACTGGCAGCAGTTCAAGGCGCTGGACGACCACTTTGTGGATTTGAACCGGGACGATGTGAAGTCGATCTCTTCGTTTCTGGGGCGGCCGGAGTTCCATTTTTCCGAGACGCTGCTGGCGGCGGATCTGATTGTTTCGCTACCCAAGATGAAGACGCATCACTGGGCGGGGGCGACGCTCGCGATGAAGAACTTCTTCGGGCTGGTGCCGGGGTCGATTTACGGCTGGCCGAAGAATCTACTGCACCATTACGGAATCGCGAACTCGATTGTGGCGTTGAACCGGCGGTTCCGGAACACGTTTGCGATCGTGGACGGGATTGTGGGGATGGAAGGGAACGGGCCGATTCAGGGCACGGCGAAGCCGATGGGGACGATGGTGCTTGGGCGGGATTTGATGGCGGTGGACGCGACGTGCTGCCGCCTGATGGGGATTGACCCGTCGAAGATCGAATACCTGCAGCAGGCGGCGGATTTGGGTGCGATTGACGCGGGGCAGATCGACCAGCGGGGAGAGAACCCGGTGGCGCTACGGAACAACTTCCAACTCATCGAACAGTTCCAGTACTTGCGCCTGGCCTAAGCACTGCGCGGTGGTGGCTTTTGCCGCTATTATAGGTCTTACGCGTGTATTGCTCGCAGTGAGCGGTATGAATGCGTGGCGGTCCCGATGGCTCCACGAAATCCTTCCCCTTTACCCAGCCCGGTAGTCATTCTTGGTGCAGGTCCGGCTGGCTTAACGGCAGCCTACGAACTGGCGCGGAAGGACGTGCGTTCGGTGGTTCTGGAGAAGGACCAGATCGTCGGCGGGATTTCGCGGACGGCCGAGTATAAGGGCTATCTGTTCGACATTGGCGGGCACCGGTTTTTTACCAAAGTCGGGGCGGTGAACAAGATGTGGCGGGACGTGTTGGGGGACGACTTCCTGACGCGGCCGCGGATGTCTCGAATTTTCTACCAGCGGAAGTTTTTCCAGTATCCGTTGGAGCCGATGAATGCTTTGGTGGGGTTGGGTTTGTTTGAATCGTTGCGGTGTGGGTTGTCGTATGCGTGGGCGCGGTTGGCGCCGGTGAAGCCGGAAGAGAATTTCGAGGCGTGGGTTTCGAATCGCTTCGGGCGGCGGCTTTTTAAGATCTTTTTCGAGTCGTATACGGAAAAAGTGTGGGGGATTTCGTGCAAGAAGATCCGGGCGGAGTGGGCGGCCCAGCGGATTAAGGGGCTGTCGTTGTTGTCGGTGGTGAAGAACGCGCTGTTCGCTTCGAAGGCGGACAAGTCGATTAAGACGTTGATTCACGAGTTTCAGTACCCGCGCAAAGGGCCGGGGATGATGTGGCAGCGGACGCGGGAGATTGTGGAGGCGTCGGGCAGTGCGGTTGAGATGGGCGCGGGGGTGGAGCGGATTTGCTGGTCGCCTGGAGTGGGGGTGACGTCGGTATTTGCGGGCGGGCGGGAGTTTGCGGGTTCGTATTTTGTGAGCTCGCTGCCGATTCGGGAGTTGATTCAGAAGCTGGATCCGGCACCGCCGCCAGAGGTGTTGTCGGCCGCGGATGACTTTCATTACCGGGACTTTTTGACGGTGGCGCTGATTGTGAAGCAGCCGGAGTTGTTTCCGGATAACTGGATTTACATTCACGAGCCAGGGGTGAAGGTGGGGCGGATTCAGAACTTTAAGAACTGGAGTCCGGAGATGGTGCCGGACGCGACGACTTCGTGTTTGGGGTTGGAGTATTTCTGTTTTGAGGGGGACGGGTTGTGGAACCTGCCGGACGCGGAGTTGGTGGAGTTGGGGCGGCGGGAGTTGGCGAGTTTGGGGTTGGCGCGGTTGGAGGAGATTGTTGACGGGTGTGTGGTGCGGCAGCCGAAGGCGTATCCGGTTTATGACGAGGTGTATGAGCGGGGGATTGAGGCGATTCGTGGGTTTTTAGGGATGGTTCCGAATTTGCAGTTGGTGGGGCGGAACGGGATGCACCGGTATAACAACCAGGATCATTCGATGTTGACGGCGATTTTGGCGGCGCGGAATATTGTGGCGGACATGCGGGGGATTGGGCCGGTGTATGACTTGTGGAAGGTGAACGCGGACGAGGAGTACCACGAGGGGGCGGTGGCTGGCGGGGAGGATGATTTCAGCGGGTTGGAGGTGACGCAGCCGTTGGTGCCTAGCGTTTTGGGGAAGTAGTTTTTTTAGGGGAGTTGCTGGGGGGCGTATTTGG
>JBIKOG010000223.1:0-12629 GCA_044358225.1 Bryobacteraceae bacterium
ATGCCGCCGGGGCCGGTGGAGAAGCACATGGAGACGGCCATTGCGATGCTGCGGAAGGTGCGGACGCAGGCGATGGACGCGGGCGTGAAGGTGGCGGTGGAGGTGCATAAGGACTTGTTGGCGCGGGAGCACCGGATTGTGGTGGAGACGGCGGGGCCTGAGTTTGTGGGGACGTATCTGGACACGGGCAATCCGGTGTTTGTGATGGAAGACCCGATGCAGACGCTGGAGGAGTTGGGGAAGTACGCGCTAACTTTGCATTTGCGGGATTCGGTTGTTTACGAACATCCGAAGGGGATTGCGGTGCAGTGGGTTCCTTTGGGGGAAGGGACGGTGGATTTCAAGGCAATTGTGGCGAAGGCGCGGGAGATTTGCAATCCGCTGCACATCTACATTAAGCCGATTACGGGGCGGGTTCCGTATGTGCATCCGATCTTCGATGATGCGTATTGGAAGGGGTATGGGGACGTGCGGGCGGCGGATTTTGCGCGGTTCTTAGCTTTGGCGAAGAAGGGCCGGCCTTATGAGGGGCATGTGGTGATTGAAGATTTGCAGAACCGGCCGGTGCCGGCGCCGTTCGTGGCGGCGGTGCAGTATCAGCAGCGGGAGCACATGGAGCGGTCCATTGGATATGCGCGGCGGGAGTTGGGGTTGGGCGTTCGGGGCTAGCGGGGCTGGCTGCGGACTTCGCCGCGTTTGACCTGGGCGCGGCGGCGGCCGGAGTCGAGCTTGGCTTGCGCGGCTTGTTTGGCGGCTTCGGAGATCTGGATTTTGTTGACGACGGCGCGGGCGCCGGAAGACTTGGCCATGCGGGTGGCGGCGCCTTTGTGCTGGATGACATTCGCCTTTCCTTCGATGGTGGTGATGCCGCCGGCGGTTGTGAATTTGAAGCCGTTCTTGCCGATTTTTGATTTGGCGAGGCGGGCCTGGATGTTGGCCTGGATCTGGGAGTCCGAGAGGCGGGGCGCGGGTGTGGTGTCGCGCTTATGCGCCGGGCTGGCCGTTGGGGGGCGGGAATGTGGCTGGGCGGACAGGGTCACGAGCGCGAGGAGGAAGATGGCGAATTTCATTCCATAGAGATAGTGGGCGTTGCGAGGAAAAGTTCTCCATGTAGAATTGGAAACAACGATGCGGTATTCCATTTTTTTCGCTCTTGGCGTTGCTCTGTTCGCGGCCGATGGGAAGATCCAGTTCAATCGCGACGTGCGGCCGATTCTCTCTGATAAGTGCTTTATGTGTCACGGGCCGGACGCGAAGACGAAGGGAATTGCGCTGCGGCTGGATAGCGAAGAGGCGGCGAAGCGGGACCTGGGACGTGGTCGGCGGGCCGTTGTGGGCGGGGACGTGGCGGCAAGTTTGCTGATGAAGCGGGTGATGGCGCCCGTGCCGGCGATGCGGATGCCGCCTCCGGCGACAGGGGTACAGTTGACGGCGGCGGAGGTGGAGACGCTGAAGAACTGGATTGGCCAGGGGGCGGAGTGGGAGGCGCATTGGTCGTTCCTTGCGCCGGTGAAGAAGCCGGGGACGATTGACTCGTTTATTCGCGAGCGGTTGGCGCGGGAGGGGCTGGCGATGTCCGGGCCGGCGTCGCGGGAGACGTTGATTCGGCGGGCGACGCTCGACTTGACCGGCGTGACGCCGACGGTGGCCGAGGTGGACGCGTTTGTGAAAGATGGGAATTACGAGAAGGTGTTGGACCGGCTGTTGCAGTCGCCGCGATTCGGGGAGCGGATGGCGGCGCGGTGGCTAGACGCGGCGCGGTATGCGGATACGAATGGGTATCAGTACGACGGTGAGCGGGTGATGTGGCGGTGGCGCGACTACGTGATTGAGAGCTTCAACAAGAACAAGCCTTTCGACAAATTTGTGGTGGAGCAAATTGCCGGGGATATGCTGCCGAAGGCGACGTTCGAGCAGAAGATGGCGACGGCTTTTAACCGCAATCATCGCGGAAACACGGAAGACGGCATTGTGGCGGAAGAGTATGCGGTGGAGTATGTGGTGGACCGGATTGAGACGACGTCGGCAGTATTCATGGGCCTGACGATGGGCTGTGCTCGTTGCCACAACCACAAGTACGATCCGCTGACGCAGAAGGAGTTTTACCAGATGTTCGCGTACTTCAACAACGTCCCTGAGCGGGGGCGGGCGATGAAGTATGGGAACTCACCGCCATTGATGGCGGCGCCGACGGAGGCGCAGCAGAAGAAGCTGGCGGCGATGAACGCCGAGATCGCGCGGTTGGACGCGAAGGTACCGGCCGATGTGGCCGGGCAGCGGGCGTGGGAGAAGACGTTGACCGGGGCGGCGGCGTGGGCTCCGTTCGGGGAGCGGGACGCGGTGTTGCCATTCGATGATGGCGGTGCCGTGGGACGCATTGGCGGCGCGAAGTTGTTCGATGGGAACACCGTTGTGCCGGGGCCGGCGAAGAGCGCGCAGTTCGATATTGAAGACCGGTTTACGATGGCGGCGTGGGTGAACGGGAGCGGGACGATTGCGGCGCGGAAATCGAGCGATGGCTATCAGTCGAAGGGGATTGGACTGTTTCTTGAGGGTGGGAAGGTTCACTTCCACATCTCCAGCCAGTGGGAGAGCGATGCGCTGAAGGTGGAGACGGAAGGGGCGGTTGGCGAGGGCTGGCATCACGTTGTGGTGGCGTATGGCGGGACGCGGATGGCGGAAGACGCGCGGATTTATGTGGACGGCGTTTTGCAGAAGGCGAAGTTTGTTTCCGACACGCTGTACCGGCCGTTTGTGAATGCGGGCGGGAAGTTCAATGCGTCCTTGACTGTTGGTGGAGGCGCGGGGAAAGACAAGCGCTTCCGCGGGCTGCTGGACGATGTGCGGGTGTATGGGCGGGAGTTGCGGGCGGAGGAGATTGCGATGATGGCGGCGGGGCGGCCGCTGGCGGAGTTGGTTGGGAAGAAGCGTTCTGATTTGGAAGAGAAGCAGCTGCGGCTGGCGTATTTGGAGACGAGCGAGGTGTGGCGGCAGTCGCAGCAGTTGCGCGTAGAGCGGGAGCGGTTTGAGCGCACCTTCCCTTCGGTGATGATTATGGCCGAGGCGCCGGAGCGAAAGAAGACGCACCTGCTGATTCGCGGGGCTTACGACAAGCCGGGGGATGTGGTGGAGCCGGGGCTGCCGTCGGTGTTGCCGCCGTTGCCGGCGGGTGCGCCGAACAACCGGCTGGGCTTTGCGCAGTGGCTGGTGGACCGGCGGAATCCGCTGCTGGCGCGGGTGACGGTGAACCGATTTTGGCAGTCGCTGTTTGGGACGGGGATTGTGAAGACCGCGGAGGATTTCGGGCAGCAGGGCGAGTGGCCGTCGCATCCGGAGTTGTTGGACTGGATGGCGGTGGACTTCATGGAGAATGGCTGGGACGTGAAGGCGCTGTTGAAGAAGATCATGTTGAGTGATACGTACCGGCAGAGTTCGAAGTCTACGCCGGCGCTGTTGGCGAAGGATCCGGAGAACCGGCTGCTGGCGCGCGGGCCGCGCATCCGGATGTCGGCGGAGATGGTGCGGGACTCGGCATTGATGGAGGCGGGGCTGTTGGCGGAGCAGTTGGGCGGGCCATCGGTGAAGCCGTATCAACCGGATGGCTTGTGGAAAGAAGTCATTATGCAGGACTTCGATTACGTACAGGCGAAGGGCACCGATTTGTACCGGCGAAGTTTGTACACGTTTTGGAAAAGAACGGCGGCGCCGCCGATGATGATGAACTTTGATGCGTCGCAGCGGGAGGCTTGCATGGTGCGCGAGAACCGCACGAATACGCCGTTGCAGGCGCTGAATTTGATGAACGATGTGACGTTTTTAGAGGCGGCGCGGTTCATTGGGCAGAGGATGATTTTGGAGGCTGGTGCGGATCGCGATGCGCGGTTGCGGCACGGGTTCCGGATTGTGACGGGGCGCGGGGCGACGGAGAAGGAGCTGGGGGTGTTGCGCGGATCGCTGGCGTATCACCTGGATCATTTCGCGTCGCATGCTGCGGAGCGGGAGGAGTATTTGTCATATGGCGATACGGCGGCGGCGAAGAACGTGGACCGGGCGGAGCTGGCCGGATATGCGGCGGTGGCGAGTTTGTTGTTGAATACCGATGAGGCGATTACGAAGGAGTAATGGCGATGATGACGCGACGTGGGTTTTTGCATACGGCGGCGTTGGGGTCGCTATTGGCTCAGGATGGGTACGGCTCGCCGCTGGCCGGGCTGCCGCATCATGCGGCGAAGGCGAAGCGGGTGATCATGCTGTTTCAGCATGGCGGGCCTTCGCAGTTGGACCTGTTCGATTGGAAGCCGAACCTGGCGAAGGTGCGTGGGCAGGACTTGCCGGAATCGGTGCGGCAGGGGCAGCGGTTGACGGGCATGACGGCGTACCAGGCGACGTTCCCGACGGCACCGACGGTGTTCAAGTTTGCGCAGCATGGGAAGAGCGGCGCGTGGATGAGCGACCTGTTGCCGCATACGGCGAAGATTGCGGATCAGTTGACGATTATGAAGTCGCTGCATACGGAGGCGATCAATCATGATCCGGCGGTGACGTTTTTTCAGACGGGGTTTCAGCTGGCGGGGCGGCCGTCGATCGGGTCGTGGCTGTCGTATGGATTGGGGAGTGAGAATCAGGATCTGCCGTCGTTCGTGGTGCTGATTTCCCAGGGGCGCGGGAACGCGCAGGCGCTTGCGGACCGGATGTGGGGCAGCGGGTTTTTGCCGACGAAGTTTCAGGGTGTGAAGTTCCGGTCGGGGAAGGACCCGGTACTGTATTTGTCGAATCCGGACGGGTACACGGCGGGGGCGCGGCGGCGGTTTCTGGATGATCTGGGGCAGCTGAACCAGATGCGGTTGGAGGATTCCCAGGACCCGGAGATTGCGACGCGGATTTCGCAGTATGAGATGGCCTATCGGATGCAAACGTCGGTGCCGGAGTTGGCCGATATGAGCAAGGAACCGGAGAAGACGTTCGAGATGTACGGGCCGGATGCGCGGAAGCCGGGGTCGTATGCGGCGAACTGTATGCTGGCGCGACGATTGGCCGAGCGCGGGGTGCGGTTCATTCAGCTGTATCACCGCGGGTGGGACCAGCACGGGACGCTGCCGAAGCAGATCAAGTGGCAGTGCGAGGATACCGATCAGGCGTCGGCGGCGTTGATTATGGATCTGAAGCAGCGCGGGTTGTTGGACGACACGATTGTGATTTGGGGCGGGGAGTTTGGCCGGACGGTGTATTCGCAGGGCGAGTTGACGGAGACGAATTACGGGCGGGATCATCATCCGCGATGCTTCACGATGTGGGCGGCGGGAGGCGGGTTCAAGCCCGGGTATACGCACGGGGAGACGGACGATTTCAGCTACAACATTGTGAAAGACCCAATGGAGGTGCATGATTTGAACGCGACGATG
This sequence comes from Bryobacteraceae bacterium, assembly GCA_044358225.1. Lineage (GTDB taxonomy): Bacteria > Acidobacteriota > Terriglobia > Bryobacterales > Bryobacteraceae. The sequence continues at coordinate 5,403 of JBIKOG010000223.1, forward strand.
ATGCATTTGCTGGGGGTGGATCATTCGCGATTGACGTTTAAGTTCCAGGGTCGGCATTACCGGCTGACGGATGTGCATGGGAAAGTAGTGCCGGAACTATTGGCCTAGTGGGCGGGACGGGAGGGTTGTACCCTAGGCCCAGTAGGCTGGCTAGAACCATAGGGTATTGGTGGAAGTGCCGGTTTTCAGGGGTGTTTTTGCATTCTGGTGCCACGGTGGGGCCGAATACCAGAAGTACCCCGCGGGGGATTGGTTCTGGGTGGTTTGGATGGTCAGTATGGAACGAAACGCCTAATTGAGATTGCGAGTTCATCGGGCAGACTAGCGAACTAAGGGAGTGTGTCATCACTCTCCGATACCTAGGAACCCTATGCTCCCAGCCCTTCGCTCCATTCTTCTCGCCCTTTTCTCCCTGACGGTTTTAAATGCGCAAGTCTCCCAGACCGGGCAATGGGCGCCAATGGTCAACTGGCCGTTTATCCCGGTGAGCGTGGCGCACCTGGCCGATGGGCGGGTGCTGGCGTGGGCCTCCACGCTACCGACTTCGTTTCCGGCTGGGCCGACCTTCACCTATGCCGGGATTTACGATCCGACAACGGGACAGATCACGACGCTGAATCACACGTCGCACGATATGTTTTGCGCCGGGCTGGCGACGACGGGAGATGGGCGCATCATTGCGTCGGGCGGCGGGGCCGATGTGCGAACGACGTCGATGATTGGCCTGATTCCGCGCTGGTCGCAGAATTGGACCCGCGGCGGAGACATGTTGTCCGGCCGTTGGTACAACTCTTCGGTCGCACTACCGAACGGCAACCTGATGACGATGTGGGGGCGATCGGGTGGGATGCTGACGGAGCTCTTCAATCAGAACACGAACACATGGAGCGGGCTTCCAGGGATTTCGTTGAACAGCGCGAGTGAAGCCAACGATCTTGTCGACGATGACAACCAGTGGTTTCCGCATTTGCACATGATGCCTAACGGGAAGATTCTGATGGCTGGTCCGTTGGACATGATGCGCTGGCTGGATTTCAGCGGGACGGGAAGTTCGCAGGATCTGGGTATGCGGGCTCCGGACGCCGGGCGTCACCGGAAGTTGGGCTTCTCCGTGCAGTACTTGCCCGGGAAGATACTTATGCTTGGCGGGCGGGATGACCGGTATTCGCCGCGGGTAACGAATACGGCTGTGTTGATCGACGTGACGACGGGAGCACCGGTGGTGACGTCCGCCGCGCCGATGAACTATGCACGGGCGTTCCACTACGCGATCATGCTACCGAATGGCGAGGTGTTCGTTGTGGGTGGGAATACGTCGGGAGAGAAGTTCTCCGATGTGGGTGGAGTGACCGTACCTGAAATTTGGAACCCGGCCACGAATAGCTGGCGAACGGTGGGTGCCATGGCCATTGCGCGCGGGTACCACATGACCGCCATACTGCTACGGGACGGGCGGGTGATGGTGGGCGGCGGCGGACTCTGTAACTGTCCGGCTGACCATGCGAATTCACAAGTCTATTCGCCCGGGTACCTGTTCAATGCCGATGGGACGGCGGCAACGCGGCCGACGATCGATCTGGTGGCGTCTGAACTGAAGCCAGGGCTGACGATCGGGTTGAAGGGATCGGACAACATTACCGGATTCCGGTTGATTCGGTTGCAGGCGACGACGCATGGGATCAATTCCGATCAACACTATATCCCGGTGACTCATGCCAAGGTGGGGTCGGGAAACTACAGCCTTACGTTGGATAGCAGTCAGAATGTCCTGTTGCCCGGGATGTACTGGCTGTTCGCGGTGACGGCAAGCGGGACGCCGTCGATGGGTTATCCGGTTCAGATGTTCACTCCGGCGACGTGGCCGGGAGGGACGGGCGGGGAGACAAATCTGGCGAAGAACAAGCCGGCGACACAATCGTCGACAGACGGCACTTCGCTGGCCGGTCGCGCCGTTGACGGCAACACAAATGGAGATTTTGCGGCGGGTTCGGTAACGCAAACCGCGATGCAGGCGCAGCCCTACTGGTTGACTGATCTGGGCTCGAACGCGATGATCAGCAGCGTTCGTATTTGGAACCGGAGCGATTGCTGCGCGAACCGATTGTCGAATTTCCATGTGTTCGTATCGGATACGCCGATCACCGGGACGACTGTGGCTGAAGTGCAAGCGCAGGCGGGCGTACTGGATATTCCTTTTCCTGGAACGGCGACGGCGACCACAACGCTAGCGGTGAACCGCAGCGGGCGCTATGTGCGGATCCAGTTGGAGGGGACGACTAATTTGAACCTCGCCGAAGTGGAAGTGTTGGGCCGGGTGGTGACCAATCAGGCGCCGACGGTGACGTTGCAGAGTCCGGCTAGCGGGGCGAGTGCGTTTGCGCCGGCGACGTTCACGATTTCGGCGACGGCGGCGGACGCCGATGGGAATCTGGCGCGGGTGGAGTTCTACCAGGGAACGACGAAGTTGGGCGAGGCGACGGCTGCTCCCTTCACCTATACGTGGGCCAACGTGCCGACTGGGGCTTACACGGTTACGGCCCGGGCGGTGGATACGCTGGGATTGTTTACGGATGCATCCGTGAGTGTGTCGGTGAATCCGCCTGTGGTCACCAATCGGGCGCCGGTGATTTCGATCAGCAGCCCGCTTGATGGAAGTACGTTCACGGCTCCAGCGGGTGTGAGCGTGTCGGCGACCGCTTCGGACCCGGATGGGAATTTGTTACGGGTTGAGTACTTCCAGGGAGCAGTGAAGCTGGGTGAGGCTGCCGCGGCGCCGTTTGCCTTCTCGGTCAACAACCTGGACGCGGGAAACTACACTTTCTCCGCGAAGGCCACCGATACGTTAGGACTGACGGCGACGGCGACCATTACTGTGCGGGTGCTAACGCGGCAGTTGCAGTCGTTGAAAGGGGTCCCGGTGCCGGAGCCCTCGACGCTAACGGCATTTGTGAAGAATCGGGCGGCCGCGATCGCGTTGGGTAAAGCGCTTTTCTGGGACTTGCAGGTCTCCAGTGACGGCACGGTGGCCTGCGCTTCCTGTCACTTCCAGGCGGGGGCCGACGTGCGGTTGAAGAACCAGATGAACCCAGGGACGTTGCGGACAGGATCTCCGGCGATGACGTTTGATGCGTCGCGTACCGGCTCGCCGAACGGGCCCAACTACGTGGTGAAGCCCGGCGACTTCCCCCGGCACGTGTTGAGCAATCCGCTGGATCCAGACTCGGCGGTGGTCTATCAGTCGAAGGATGTGATGGGGTCGCACGGTGTGTTTTTGCGGAACTTCACGACCGCGACGCCGGGCGCGGTGGAGGATGCCTGCGTAGCGACGACGGATGCGGTATTTGGCGCCTCGCGGCGATCGACTGGGCGCCATGCGCCGACGGTGTTGAACGCCGTTTTCAACGTGCGGAACCTGTGGGATGGCCGGGCGAATTCGACCTTCAACGGGGTGGACGCGTTGGGACCGCGGAACACGGCGGCGACCATTTTCCGGGGCACGCCGCCGGTGGCAACCACGGTGGCGCTGGACAACGCGAGCCTGGCTTCGCAGGCCGTGTCGGCCCCATTGAATTCGGGCGAGATGTCGTGCGCGGGCCGGACGTGGCCGGAGATCGGGAAGCGGCTGTTGGCGGCGACGGTGTTGAGCCGGCAGAGTGTGTCGCTGGGCGACTCTGTTCTGGGGATCTATGCGACGGCCGGGACAAAGGGTTTGAATCGGACCTACGACGCGATGGTGCGGGCTGCGTTCTTCGACGATCTGCATACCTCGCCAACCGCGGTGACCGTGAACGGGAGGAGCTATTCGCAGATTCAGGCCAACTTCTCGCTGTTCTTCGGACTCGCGGTGCAGATGTATGAGGCGACGCTGGTCTCTGATCAGGCGCCGATTGACAATTACTTCTCGAACTATCCTTCCACCGCCGTTAGCAATGCCGTGGCGATGACTCCCGAGGCGATTACCGGGATGAATGTGTTCAACGGAAAGGGCCGCTGTGTGAGTTGCCACCATGGCCCGCAGTTGACGAACGCGGCCACGCCGGCGCGGGAGGCGGCCGCCATTGGCGCTTTGATATCGCGAATGCGGATGGCGAACGGGGAGGCCGGGGCCTACGATCTCGGGTACTACAACCTGGGCGTCCGCCCAACGGGGGAGGATTTGGGTGTTGGCGGTGTGGATGAATTCGGGAATCCGCTATCGTTCTCGCGGCAGGCAAAGTCCGGTGTCTTGAAAGATGGAATCACCGTCAATGCCTGCACTTTTGAGATGGAGCCCTGTATCCCATTGAATGGTGCGTCCCGGGATGTAGTGGACGGCGCCTTCAAGACGCCGACGTTGCGGAACGTGTCTTTGACTGGGCCGTACTTCCATAACGGATCGGTAGCGACGTTGGAAGAGGTCGTCGAATTCTATGACCGAGGCGGTAATGCGACGGGCACCACAACCAGCAACTCAACAGGCTTTGGCGGCAACTCCACAAATGCCCACACCGACATACGGCCGCTGGCGTTGACGGCGTTTGAAAAGGCGGCCCTGGTAACGTTCCTTAAGACGGCGCTGATCGATGACCGTGTCCTGTACGAACGGGCGCCATTCGATCACCCCGATCTACCGCTGGTGAACGGGCAGACGGGCTCCAATAGTGACCTGGTGCTGGTGCCCGCCGTGGGCAGTGCGGGCCGGGCGCAACCGTTGAGGCCGTTTGATGAGATCCTTGCCGCTGGTGACTTGGGGCTCCCGGCCGTCTCGTTCCCGGTGGCTCCGACGGTGGCGCTGACGGCGCCGGCGGGAGGGGCCAGTTACTTCGCGCCTGCGTCGATTCCGTTGGCCGCGGCCGCGACGATCGGGCAGGGAACGGTGACGCAGGTGGAGTTCTACGAGGGGGCGAATCTGTTGGGAATTGCCACGGTGGCGCCGTATACGTATAACTGGACCAACGTTGCCGCCGGCACTTACACGGTTACCGCGAAGGCGATTGGCAGTGGCGGATTATCGGCCACATCGGCGGCGGTCACGGTGACTGTGGTCGTGGCGAATGCGCCGACGGTTTCCCTGACTGCTCCGGCATCGGGGAGCAGTTTTGTCGCGCCTGCCTCGATCTCCCTTGGCGCCAGCGCGTCCACGACGCAGGGCACGATCACGAGGGTGGAGTTCTATAACGGCGCAACGCTGCTGGGTTCCGCCACAGCAGCGCCGTACGGTTTCAACTGGACGAACGTCCCCGCTGGTTCCTATTCGCTGACCGCCAGGGCTATTGGGAGCAATGGGGTCTCCGCGACTTCCGCTTCGGTGCCAGTGACGGTAACGGCACCCGCGGCGCCGAGTGTTTCCATCTCTTCTCCTGCCAACGGCGCAACGTTCGTGGCGCCGGCTTCGGTCGCGATTGCCGCCACGGCAACGACCACGCAGGGGACGGTTACAAAGGTTGAGTTCTACAACGGCGCGACGCTGTTGGGTACTGACGTTTCTGCGCCGTACACGTTCAATTGGACGGCAGTTGGGGTTGGTTCGTATTCCATCAGCGCGATTGCGTATGGAAGCAATGGAACGACCAGGACTTCGGGTCCCGTGAGTGTTGCTGTGGGCGCCGCGGTGGCTCCGACGGTCTCGGTGCTCACCCCGGCAACTGGTGCTACGTTTACCGCGCCGGCTTCGGTGGTGATCTCTGCCTCCGCGGCTACGACGCAAGGCGCGATCGCCGGTGTTGAGTTCTACAATGGAGCCTCGTTGCTGGGCGCTACTTCCGTATCGCCCTATACCTTCACGTGGGCGAACGTGGCTGCTGGAACCTACGCGCTCACCGCGAAGGCCATTGGCACCAACGGGATGGCGACAACGTCTTCGGCCGTGAGTGTTACCGTGAACCCGGCTCCTACTGTTGGCGCGCTGGCCGGGCGCTGGCAGATGGATTCCGTAACGAGCAGCGTGACGCCGGATAGCTCCGGGAACAACAATGCCGGGATGGTATCCGGGCCCTATTCGCTGGTCCCTGGGAAGGCCGGGTTGGCGCTGCAACTGGATCCCGCTGTCGGTGGTGTGACGACGCAGCGTTCGGCGTTTGATGTGACGAAGAGTTTCAGCGTCTCCGCCTGGGTTAATCTGACCTCCACCTCCGGCACGCAGAGCTTCGTCAGCTTACCGGCTGGACAGGTTTCGAATTTCTACCTGCAACTGGGGGGCTGGCTGACGGGTGGCTTTGTGTTCGACCTGTATGCGTCCGATTCTACGGCGGCGGCAGAGTATTTTGTGGAGAGTTCGACGAAGCCGGTTCCCAACACGTGGTACCTGGTGACGGGTGTCTACGATGCGACGGCCAAGCAGGTGCAGATCTACGTGAATGGTCAGCTTGAAAATCAGGCGGCGGCACCGACCGGAAGCTTCGCCAATGCCGGGCCCCTTGCCTTTGGCTTCGCGAAATGGAACGGCAATCGTGCTGACGGAAATGATGCGCGTATTGACGACGTTCAGGTTTTCAGTTCAGCGTTGACCGCCGACGAGGTGCTTGGCCTCTACAGTGGGTCAGCTCCTTCGATGACGGTTGCTCTGACTTCGCCAGCCGCGGGTGCCGGTTTCGTTGCTCCGGCGACGGTGAGCCTGAGTGCTTCGGCGACGACGGGCGCGGGAACAATTACGAGCGTTGAGTTCTACAACGGCGCAACGCTGTTGGGGACGGACACGACGGCTCCTTATAGCTTCTCGTGGGCTAACGTGGCGGCAGGAACTTACTCAGTCACGGCAAAGGCGATCGGCAGCAACGGCACGACGACGACTTCTGCGCCTGTTTCTGTTGTTGTCACGGCGGCCGCGGCCCCGGTGGTTGGGATAACGTCGCCAGTGGCAGGGGCGAGCTTTACGGCTCCGGCGACGGTGGCGATTGCGGCGACGGCGACGACGACGCAGGGGACGATTACCAGCGTGGAGTTCTACAACGGCGCGACGCTGTTGGGGACGGACACGACGGCTCCTTATAGCTTCTCGTGGGCGAACGTCGCGGCTGGTACTTATCCCGTCACCGCGAAGGCAATCGGCAGTAACGGCACGACGACTACCTCTGCGCCTGTTTCTGTTGTTGTAACAGCGGCCGCGGCCCCGGTGGTTGGGATAACGTCGCCAGTGGCAGGGGCGAGCTTTACGGCTCCGGCGACGGTGGCGATTGCGGCGACGGCGACGACGACGCAGGGGACGATTACCAGCGTGGAGTTCTACAACGGCGCGACGCTGTTGGGGAC
>JBIKOG010000435.1:0-3707 GCA_044358225.1 Bryobacteraceae bacterium
TCATCTGGACAGCGAGAGCTCAGGACATCCTGGCGAAAGTCATGCGGGCCCAGGACACGCTGAATAAACGACAGACTGTTTGAAGCAGACCACTAGTTGGCGGAGTGGTGTACGGACAGCAGCAGGCGAAAGAGGACGCGGAGATTCTCTCTACCGTGAAGTCCATTTATCTGGCGAACCTTGTGGCGTTGCGGGAGGCGAAGACGCTGGAGGATATGAAGAAGCTGGCCGATGGGATGGACGCGCCGGAGTGGGTGAGCGTGGATCGATTTGGCCGCACGGTGATGACACGCCGCGATGTGGATCGGGAGTTGGGCAGTATGCTTTCGATTCCCGGCGACCGGCGGGTGATGGGGCTGGAGGTGATCTGGGCCGAGCGGACGGGAGACCGGATGATCGTCGTTGGGTGGATGATGCCGAATGAAATTCAGAGAGTTGACACTCGCGGAGAGTACGGGGAGAAGGGCGCGACACATCGACTGATGCGCGGCACGTTGTTCAAGGATTTCTTCGTTGAGACGCCGAAGGGGTGGCGCCGGGTACGGCATGAAAAGCTGCTTCCGAACGATGTTGTATTGGCCGTGGACGGGGTGGCGCGGATTGTTCCGCCAATGGCTCCGGCGCGGCGGATTGCTCCGCCGAAGTAGCTACTCGGCGAGGAGTTCGCGGAGGCGTTTTTTGAGGTCGGGGCCGTAGAGGGGGTCGGCGAGGGCGAATTCGACGAAGGTTTCGAAGTAGCTGGGGAAGTTGCCGATGTCATAGCGCTTGTCCTGTTTGGGGAGCTTCAGGGCGAGGACGCGTTTGCCTTCTTCGCAGAGGAGCTGGATGGCGTCGGTGATTTGGATTTCGCCGCGCTTGTCGGGTTCGACGCGGCGGATCATATCGAAGATGATGGGGGAAAACGCATAGCGGCCGGCGACGGCCCAGCGGCTGGGGGCATTGGACGGGTCGGGCTTTTCGACGAGATTTTTGATGCGGACCCAGTCGCCTTCGCCTTCGCCGGGGTCGACGATGCCGTAGTGCTTCGTCTCTTCGGCGGGGACCTCTTCGACGGCGATGACGCAGCTGGCGCGGAGGGTGGTGAAGAGTTCGGACATGCGGGTGACGCAGCGGGAGTTACCGTGCATGCCGAGGATGGAATCGCCCAGGGCAACGATAAACGGGTTTTCGCCGGCGAAGGATTCACCGCAGAGGATGGCGTCGCCGAGGCCGCGTTGGACACGCTGGCGGGTGTAGAAGATCTTCGCCGCCATCTCTTCGAATTTCAGTTCGCCGAGGAGGTCGTCCTTCTTGCCTTCGGTGAGGAGACGGAGGAGTTCGGGATCGGAATCGAAGTGGTTTTCAATCGAGGTTTTGCTGCGTCCGGTGACGAAGAGCATGTTCTCGATCTGGTTCTGCACAAGCTCTTCGGCCACGTATTGGACGATGGGCTTGCGGGCGACGGGGAGCATCTCCTTGGGCTGCGATTTGGTGGCCGGGAGGAGGCGGGTGCCGTGTCCGGCGACAGGGATAATTGCGCTGCGAATCACCCCTTCAGGATACAGTGGAAGCGTGGAATGGATTGTGACGCCGGAGGCGGCTGGACAGCGGTTGGACCATCATTTGCAGTCGCAGATGACGGAATATTCGCGTTCGCGATTGCAGGATTGGGTTCGCGACGGGCACGTGACGGTGAACGGGAAGACGGCGAAATCGTCGCTGGTGTTGAAGGGTGGGGAGGCGATTGTTGTGACGCCGGCGAACCTGCCGCCGCTGCGGGCGGAGGCGGAGGACCTGCCGTTGGACGTGTTGTATGAGGACGCTGGGGTGATTGGCATCAACAAGCGGGCGGGGATGGTGGTGCATGCAGGCGCGGGGAACCACACGGGCACGATGGTGAATGCCCTGTTGCACCGGTTTGGGGCGTTGTCGAGCGAGGGCGGGGATCTGCGGCCGGGGATTGTGCACCGTTTGGATAAAGAGACGAGCGGAGTGTTGGTGGTGGCGCGGACGGACGCGGCGCACCGCAATTTGGCGGAGCAGTTTCAGACGCGGACAGTGGAGAAGATCTACACGGCGCTGGTGCATGGGGTGATGAAGAGTGATTCGGGCCGGGTGGAGTTGCCGATTACGCGGGACCCGGTGCGGCGGACGCGGATGACGTGCAAGGTGGGCATGGGGCGGCATGCGTTGACGGATTGGAAAGTGTTGCGGCGGTTTGAAAGGCATACGCTGGTGGAGGTGAAGATCGGGACGGGGCGGACGCATCAGATCCGGGTGCATCTGGCGTCGTTGGGGCATCCGATCCTGGGCGATCCGCTGTATGGGGCGCCGGTGTCGAAGCTTTTGCCGGAGCGGTTTTTTCTGCACGCGACGCGGCTGCGGTTTGTGAGTCCGGCGACGGGGAAGGATGTAACGCTCGTGGCGCCGCTGCCTGGTGAGCTGGTTGGTATCATCGAGTCTGGAAAGCTATGAAAAGGTCCGAATTTCTTGCCGCCATGGGAGGCGCCGCGCTGGGTGCGCAGCAGCCGCCGGTTAACCCCGAAGACGACCGCAACCGCATCGTCCTGGACGTGGCGCGCGTCAACATGTTGTACACGGTTTCCGATAAAAAGGGCCGGTTTGTGACGGATTTGCGGCAGGATGATTTTCAGATCATCGAGGGCAACAAGCTGCAGAAGGTTTTGGAGTTCGCGAAAGAGAGCGACCTGCCGTTGCGGATGGGGATTCTGGTGGACGCCTCCAACAGTATTCGCGACCGGTTCCGGTTCCAGCAGGACGCGGCGATTGAATTCATCAGCCAGGTGATCCGGCCGAAGCAGGACAAGGCCGTGATTGTGGCCTACGACACGGCGGCGGAGCTGGTGGCGGATTTGAGCGGGGACGTGGAAGTGTTGTCGAAAGCCATTCGCGGGCTGCGGCCGGGCGGGGGCACGGCGATGTTCGACGCGATTTTCTTTGCCTGCCGCGACAAGCTGATGCAGGACCAGCCTCGGCACAAGTTCCGGCGGGCGATGATCGTGCTGGGCGACGGCGACGACAACGCCAGCCGCTACACGCGCGACCAGGCGCTGGAGATGGCGCAGAAGGCTGACGTCGTTGTGTACTGCATTTCTACGAACAACACGAAGATTGAAAAAGAGGGCGACAAGGTGTTGCGGTATTTCGCCAGCGAGACCGGGGGGATGGCGTTCTTCCCGTTCAAGCTGCAGGACTTGACGCAATCGTTTGAGAACATCGCCAACGAGCTGCGGCATCAGTACAACGTACTGTACCGGCCGGATCCGCTGATCGCCGATGGGAAGTATCACAAGGTGGAAATCCGGGTGCGGAACCGGCGGGATTTTGTGGTGCGGGCTCGCAAGGGATATTACGCGCCGAAGGGATAATTTGTATTTTTCGTGAGCATTTTCGTTTTTCTCCTGCGCATGGAGGGGAGAGAGCGATTATGCGGAACTATACGAACTTAGACACCCTTTCCCGCCGGCAGTTACTGCGGCGTTTTGGCTTTGCGGCGGCCGCGGCGGCGTTGCCCGTTCCGGCTTTGGCGCAGAGCGCGAAGAAGCTGCGCGTCGTCATTGTTGGCGGCGGATTGGCCGGCCTTTGCGCCGCCTACGAACTGGAGCAGCGCGGGCACGAGGTGACGATTCTGGAAGCAGAAACGAGTCACGTCGGAGGACGTGCCCGCACGCACCGGTTTGAAAACGGGCAGTATGGCGAGCTGGGCG
>JBIKOG010000224.1:0-12622 GCA_044358225.1 Bryobacteraceae bacterium
TTCACTGTGAGACTTTCCGAAAGCCGCCCCTTTGCTTTCTATCGTTTCCGAATACCGAAGGCCTCAAATTCGCGAAAAACAGGCCTGAACTGCGAAAGTCGGGCTAAGGCGCCACTTCCTAGCCACCGCCACCGCCGCCGCGGCGACACCACCGAAAAGCATCCTCACCCACGAACACGTCCTCGTCGATTTCATCGGCGCCGACGCCATCCGCCCCGGCCGTTACGATCCCGAAGAAGTCTTCCGCCTCGCGCTGCCCAAACTAAAGGAAGTCCGCGCCCTGGGCTGCCGCCGTCTCCTCGAATGCACGCCGAACTTCCTCGGCCGCGACCCGCGATTGCTCCGCCGCCTCGCCCGCGCCGCCAACCTCGAAATCTGGACCAACACCGGCCTCTACGGCGCCGCGGAATTCAAGTTCCTGCCCGCCTACGCAAAGACAGAAACGGCCAGTCAACTCGCCCAACGCTGGATCGCCGAAGCCCGCAACGGCGTCGACGGCGAGCGCGTCCGGTTCATCAAATCCGGCGTCAACCGCGGCCCCCTGCATCCCCTCGATCGCAAACTCGTCCAGGCGGCGATCGAAACCGCCAAAGCCACCGGACTCACCATGGTCGTCCACACCGGCGACGGCCGCGCCGCGCTCGATCAACTGGCAATCCTCGAACAGTCCGGCCTCCCAACCCGCAAATGGGTATGGGTCCACGCCCAGAACGAGCCCGATCTGGAGATCCACGAACGCGTCGCCCGCGCCGGCGGCTGGGTCTCGCTCGACGGCGTCAGCCTCCGCTCCGGCGCCTGGCACCTCCAGGCGGTCAAGCATCTGGCCGCCAAAGGTCTCCTCGGCCGCGTGTTAATCTCGCAGGATTCCGGCTGGTACCGCGTCGGCGAACCCGGCGGCGGCCGCTTCAACGGCTACACGTTTCTGTATACGGACTTCCTGCCTCGCCTCGAACCGGAATGGCGGAAGCAGCTCCTCTGGGACAATCCCAGAGCCGCCTTTTAGACCAGGGAAGGGAAGCCCCAAAAAGCAAAAGACCGGAGCCCCCAGGCCCCGGTCTTCTTCCAAGATATAACCGAAGTTAGCTCTTGCACTTCTTCATGTCAGGCGTCGCCTTGTAGCAGTCACCCACTTTGTTCAAACCCGGTGTCGCCTTGCTCGGCTTGGCGATGTCATGGCAGGTCTTGCAACCCGTCTTTTCCTTCTTGGACAACTCCGGAGTCGCCGTCACATTGGACGTCGTGACGAAAAAGCCGAACGAAACCACGGCAACCGGAAGCAGGATACGAACAAATTTCATGGAACCCTCCTCTATGGGGTAGATGTCGTAACTTGGAAAACTGTTACTACGGCCTGTTATTGGATCAACCGAATACCCGCCAGAAACTGGTGAGTCCGGAAAAGTTCGACGCGATAGAACGGCTGCGAAAACGAAAACCATCGGTATTCGGCGATCACGTGCATGCGCTTATTCACGGGCGCCGTCAACCGCACTTGTGGCTGGTGGAACGAGGTCGGCCGGCTGCCGGAGGATTGAAACGACGATCCCCCCAACGCCAGCGTCGCCGCTCCAGGCAACCGGACATCCAGGAACGCCGAAACGGTGTGCCCGTTGTCGGCATACTCGGAACGCTCCCGCGTCAGTAACTGCGGTACCGTATAGTCAATCACGGATCGCATGCTGTTGCGGGCATATTCACCAAGTAACTTTATGTGCTTCCCGCCCCGCGGCAGCCACTGAATCGCGGCCGACGCCTGGCGTTGCTTCAAACTGAACAGCCCGAACTGTGGCGGATTCTCGTTGCGTAAGGACGCAAAGTTGATCTGCACATTCAGGTTTGCCGTTACGTCGTACTTCGCCCGTAAGCGATACTTGTCGAAATCGCCCAGGCTGGTCCGAAACAGGATGGCCGTCGACCTCGCCATCTCCACGTCTCCAAACAACGTCAGCCGCGGACGGACCCGTACGGTCCCGCCCGCTGTCCATGTATTCCGCCGCAACTTGCCGGCGTCAAAAATCCCGTTTGTGCTGAATAGACCCCCGCGCGACGAACCATCGCCCCATGTATAGCGGTGGCCGCCGCGCAGGGTGAGCCAGCGGGAGGCATCGACCATGACATCGATTTGTTGCTGACTCTGATTCCAGACCAAACGGTCCACAGTGGATGAATTGTGAAAGCGGTCCGTAAACACGCTCTCCATAATGCGAATGCGTTGATGCGGCCGGATCTCGGCCGTCACAGTACCCGTCGAATGCGGCTGCCGAGCCGCCGCCGCCCAGCGCAGCGACTGCTGATCGGCAAAAATCAGCGTGTCCAGATCCGTAAACAACCCCTTGTTCAGCTGGTTGTACAGAATGTCGGACTTCGGCTGGCTGTACAGAAAACTTCCCGTCAAGTCCAGCCACGACGTCGGCTGCCAGCCCGCCAGCGCCTTGCTGTAGATGCTGTGCCCGTCCACCTGATAGGTCTGCAACAGATCGCCCAGGAACAGCTGCCGTCCCAAAAACGGCGTCCGCCGGTTGCCCGGATTGCGTAACGTGTTGGAGACGCTCTGGTTGTCGTCAAAGACAATCCCGCCCTGCTCCAGCGTCAGATGCCCTTTGCCGATCGTCCACTCCACGCCGCCCCGTACGTTGTGCGTCCGGTCGTCCAGCAGGTTCGCCACCGGATACTCATTCCCATCGGTCACAAACGTTGTCACCCCGCGCCCGTCGCCGGAATCGCGCGTGTACCCGAAGTAGGGCGTGAAGCTCTTGCCCGGCCGCATCACCAGCGACAGGTCCGTGTACTTGCGCCGCGTGTCGAACGCCCGCTGGTTCAGGAATACGCCCCGGTCCAGTAGCGGATTGGCAAACGACGGCATCGCGTTGAAATACGCCGTGTCCCGATGGTCCAGCCGCAGCCGGTAGCTCGATATCTTGCTCGCATCCAACCGGAACCAAGCCGCCGGGTCGCCACCCCAGCCTGCCGCGCTCAGGTCCAATCGGTCCCACACCTTCGACGGCGCATCCATCAGAGTGTAGTGGAACCCCAGCACCCGCGGGCCTTCGCCCAGGTTCACAATGCTGCGGTAGGTGTCGTAGGACCCCGTCACGTCCGAGTTCCAACGGTATCCCAGGTCAACCGACCCGCCCGTCTTCGGCTCCTCGGCCGTCGGTGGCGGCGCCACCTCCGGTTCCTTTGTCTTCTTCTTCTCGCCAGCCGCCGGCGCGGCCGCCTCGGCAGCTTTCTTTTCTTCCGGCTTCGCCGCCTCTTGCCCGGCCAGCAGTAGCGGCAGCAGGAAGCCTATTGAGATTGCCTGTAGGTGTCTCATCGCAGTAGCGCCCGATTCACGTGCGAACCATGGATCTTAACGTGGCAGGTCGTGCAGTTCTTGATCCGCGGATCGCGCAGGTTATGGAAAGCCGGTGGCGTCGTGCCGGAGACGCTCGCGTTGTTCGTCGTATTGGTGTGGCACTCCAGGCATTGCAGGTGCACCTCTGCCCGGTTCAGCATTCTCGGGTTCGCCGACCCGTGCGGTTCGTGGCAGCCGCTGCAGCCTTCCTGCCGCACCGGCGCGTGTTCGAACACGAACGGCCCGCGCTTGTCTCCGTGGCACTTGTTGCACCCCGGTTCGTTGGCGCTCGTCGCCGCGAATGAGTTCCCCAGCGTCCGCCCGTGCACGTTGTGGCAATCGGCGCATTTCACCGCGCCCGTCGCCAACCCATGCTTATAAGGACGTTGGAACTCGGCCACCGTCCCCGCGTGGCACTGCCCGCAGTTGTCCGGTTTCTTGGCCGTCGTATGAATCGAATGGCACGTCACGCAGGTCACCGCGCTCCGTGCATGTCCGCCGCGAATGCGTCCCGCGTGCGTCGACTGGTTCTGATGGCAGCTCAAACAGCTCTTATCCGCCGCCAGTCCGTTCAGCTTCACCGGGTTCTGCACATCGGCCGGATCCACACTCTCGGAGTGCTTCCGCGCTCCCGTGTGGCACGAGTCGCAGGAGTTCTTCACCCCCGCATGCCGGATCTTCCCGAATGCGCTCACAATCTCGTCGTGGCACCCGGCGCAGGTGTCCGGAGCCTTATAATCGGAGGCTTCAGCCTCCTTCTTCTCCTGGCTGAGGAGGGCCATGGGGAGAGCCACCAGAAGAAGAAGGAGGTGACAACGTGTGTAGGCCATGTTATTGCGCATGTACCTTATCCACGCTGAATTCAGCATTTGGTCCATGACACACGGAGCAACTCTCCCCAGCGGGCGCCGTGTGGATAAAGGCGTGCGACACAGCCGCTCTCGAAGCATGGCAGCTCGTGCACGCGTTGGTTTCAGGCTTCCGGCTCGTGATCGGGCCGGCCGGTTCTTGAATGTCTCTCAGTCCCGCCCGAAGCGGTAACTGCTGCGAATTGTTCACGTGGCACCCGTTGCAGTTGGACCGAACCCCCGGATAGCCAACGTCGCTCCAGTTCAGGTTCGCCAGCGTATACGGCGCGCCCAGTTCTTTCCCTGTGTGAATCCGGTGAATCATTGTGGCGAACTGCGCGCTCTGTTTCGACGCTCCATCCACCAGGTCCGAGTTATGACACATAACACATTGCTCCACCCTGTTCTGTGTTCCGTGGAAGGTCAGCTGCACATGGCACGCGTTGCACTTGGCGTTATCCACCACCTGCCGTCGCGCCGCCACCGGGGACCCGTCCACCGGGAAGTTCATCTGCACGTTGATCGCGATATCGTCGGCCTGCCGTTGCTTCTCGGTCCCGGCCGCCAGTTGCAGCCGTTTCCGCCCGGTCATCGAAACCCGGTACGTACCCCGCGCATCGGCCGGTATCAGGTTCGGGAAGGTGATCCGATACACCCCATTCCCCACCGCCGTCGCCGTTCTGGCGTCCGTGCTGGTCTGCCCCGCGTAGTCCGCCGTCGGCCCGGATAAGTAGAGCGTCAATCGGTCCAGGCTCGCCAGCGGAATCGGCGCCCCGGCCTTATCTTTAACCGTGAAGGTGACGATCGGCCGTTTCCCGGCCACGCCGTCATCGACGCTCTGAATCCCCAAAACCACCCCGGTCAGCGTCTCGCTGAAGTTGGAAACAACGTGCGCCCCGGCGATCGAGGCGTCAAACTCGCTGTCGCCCTGCGGAATGTGGCAGCTCGAACAGTTCGCGTCGCTTGTCTGCGCCAGATTGCGATGCCCCGCGCCGGTCGCGAAGTTCACATCGTCGTGGCAGGATCCGCAGCTCGCCCGCGTCGGCTTGGTCAGGTGCGCCATCGCCTGCGCCGGCCGCTTCTTCTCATCGGGGTCCAGCCTGTGGCAGATCGAGCAGTTCTTCGTTCCGCCATTGGCCGGCACCGTGAACTTGCTGTAGTCCACCACGCCCGCAAACCCGTTCAACTGGTACTTGCCGCCCGCTTTCACGCTCGGCAGGTTCACGCCCGTATGAATCTTGTGCGAAATCACGCCCATGTCCAGCGTGTTGCCCGTCAGAGGGTCGCTTGTCTGCGGCTGGTGGCAAAGGACGCACATCTCCACGCCGCGCCGGCTCCCGCCATGGAAGTTCAAATCCTCGTGGCAGCTGTTGCAGCTTTCCGTCCGGATCACGTCGTGCGTCTGGGTCACCGCTCCGCCAGCCGGTATAAAGTTGTACACCGTGCTCGCAAAATTGTTCCCCAGTTCAAATTCGGATAGGTTCCGGCTCGCGTACACGCCAATCGTGTGCGTTGCCGTCCGGTCGAACCCGGCCGGCGCCTTCGTACGGAACGTGTATTTATAAAGGCCGTCTTCTACTTTTGTGAATGTTCCGCCCGTATCGGCCGCCGCCTGCGTCACCTGCCTGCCCGTTGCCGCCGCCACCCGCACGCGCGTCGTGTAGGCTGTATAAACTCTCTCGGCCTTCGGCAGGACCGCCGCCACCAGACTCAACGACACCGGGCCCGGCGTAAACACGCCATCCCGGTCCAATGGAAGTCCGCGCGGATCCGTTACCCGGATATCCGCTGAGATCGTTCCATCCGCCGCAATCGCCGCCGCGGTTACCTTGACGACCAACCCAGGCCGTACAAAGGATACAACGCTTGCGTCTGCATAAAAGGCTTTTTCTGTCTCCCGGAACAGCCCTTCCCGTTCCGCTGCCCAGGCGAGCAGAAAGGTCAACACAAGCCCAATCGCACCGGCTCTCCTCATGGTGCAAGCTCCTCTCTGACAGTTACAGTGTAAGCGTATTAAGCGGAAAAAAGGAGCTAGTAAATGAAGGAAAGTTATGGGAGAGTGGTACGTGTAGATTGTTGAATCGAGGACACTTTTAGTCCAATAGGATCAATTTAGTCGTATCGGTCTCTTTTAGTCCGATATCACCTCGCAAGTTGTCTCGCACTTACTTTGCGTAATCGCTTGCACCCCCCGGATTCTCCCCAGGTGACTGTCCCCAAGGATTTCCCCTACCCCGGCGCCAACAGCGCCAAAACGAAAAAAGCCCCGGCCACAGTGGGCCGGGGCCTTCCGTTCGGATCCATTTATCGCACGACCCGCAGGTTATTGGTTACCGAGAACACCCCGGCAACACCATTGGCCTGGATGTTGGCGATGTTCCGCGACATCACGTCGTCCACCACTCCCTCCAGCGTCACGTTGCCGTTCTTGACGATGATGCGAATCGACGGATTGGCGCCCAGCGCATACCGGTTCATCGACGGCTGGCCGTAGACCGCCCGCGCCACCGCCACCCGCACCCGGTCGTCGAACGGCGACAGCGGCAGGACTTCAATGTGGTTGACCACTTCCGTGATCCCTTCCAACCGCGCCACCCGCGCCGCCGCCTGCGTTTGCAGCGTCGGCCGGATCACCTGCCCATACAAGTGGACGGTGCTGCCGTCCACACGGTACGACAAGTTGTCAAAGATGGTTAAAAACGGCATCGTCAGAAGCTCTCTGCGGATCGCCTTCTGCGTCCGCTCTTCCGTCGACTGCGTCGTTGGCACTGCCCCATGGACGGGCAGCAGGGTTGCTCCCGCCACCAGCAGGGCCATCGTCATTTTCTTGATTGTGTTTGTGAGTTTCATACTGCCTCCTGTCCATAAGACGCGTGAACAGGAGGAAGTGGATGTCACGAAAACGGGGCTTTACAAAACTTTGACAAACCCCTCACAGTCCGCCTAAACCACAGGCGGTGCGGGCGGCGGCGGCGTGGGCTGTGTGAATAGCACCGCCGGCAGAGCATCGGCCGTTGGTGCCGCCGGGATGGGCGGCGGCGGAGCGGGCGCCACCACCGCAGCAACCGGGGCAACGGGCTTGTTCTCAACCACAGGTTTCGGCTCGTGCACTGGAGCCACCACCGCAACCGGCTTGCTCTCAACCACAGGCTTCACCTCAACCACCGGAGCCTCCGGCGCAGCCACCACCGCAACCACCGGCGCAACGGGCTTATTCTCAACCACCGGCTTCGACTCAACCACCGGAGCCTCCGGCGCAGCCACCACCGCCACCACCGGCGCAACGGGCTTATTCTCAACCACAGGCTTCGACTCAACCACCGGAACCTCGGGCGCAGCCACCACCGCAACCACCGGCGCAACGGGCTTATTCTCAACCACAGGCTTCGACTCAACCACCGGAACCTCGGGCGCCGCCACCACCGCAATCACCGGCGCAACGGGCTTATTCTCAACCACCGGCTTCGACTCAACCACCGGAACCTCGGGCGCAGCCACGACCGAAACCACCGGCGCAACCGGCTTGCTTTCAACCACAGGCTTCACCTCAACCACCGGAGCCTCCGGTGCAGCCACGACCGCCACCACCGGCGCAACCGGCTTATTCTCAACCACAGGCTTCGCCTCAACTACCGGAGCCTCCGGCGCAGCCACCACCGCAACCACCGGAGCAACGGGCTTATTCTCAACCACCGGCTTCACCTCAGTAACCACCACCGCAACCGGCTTGCTCTCAACCACCGGCTTCACCTCAGCCACCACCACGGCAACCGGCTTGCTCTCAACCACTGGCTTTACCGCGGCAACCGCAGCCTCCACCTTCGCCACCACCGGCGCAACGGGCTTGCTCTCAACAACAGCCTTCACAGGCGCAACCGCCTTCCCCTCAACCCCCACTTCTCCCTTCGGCGGCATCGGAATCTCGACGGTCTCAATCCCACCCACGCCCTTCCCATTCACCAACCCGATCCCATTCGGCCGCCCACTCCGCGCCACCACGGTCTCCGCCGGCCGCGCCGTCCCATTCGTCGCCGGGACAGGCGGAACCGAAGGAACAGCCGGAACCGCCGGCACATTCACCCGCGCCGTAATCGCAGGCGCAACAGGCGAAACCTGCGCCACCTCGGCCACAACCACCGGCTTCGCCACCGCCGCCACCCCAACAGCCGCCAGTTCCCCCAGCGCCATCATCTTCGTATCTTCCACCTGCTCGGTCGCCTCGGCCAGCAAATGCAACGACCGCGGCGTCGTGTCCACCGGAGGCAACGACACAATCTCGTCCCCCGTCGACGCGCCCAGCTCCCGCAACCGCCGCGCCGCCGGCATCACGCTCGATTCAAAGCTCCCCACGGTCCGGTTAAACGCCACCGTCGTCCGCGTCAAGCTCCGCTGCACCTCGGTGAAATTCTCCGCCAACCCGCGCAACCGGTCGTACAACGCCTTGCCCAGGTCGCGAATCTCTTTCGCGTTCGTCGACACCAACTCCTGCTTCCAGCCCCACGCCACCGCCCGCAACAGCGCAATCAGCGTCGTCGGCGTCGCCAGAATCACCCGCCGCTCCACGCCAAACTCCAGCAACTCGGGGTCATGTTCCAGCGCCGCGCTAAAGAACGCCTCACCCGGCAAGAACGCGACAACAAACTCCGGACTCTGCGGAAACTGATCCCAATAGCCCTTCGCACTCAACTGCTCCACATGTGCCCGCACCTCGGCCGCATGCCGCCGCCGCTTCTCGCTCCGCTCGATCTCATCGGTGGCGTCATTGGCCTCCAAATACGCAGCCAGCGAAACCTTCGAATCCACCACAATCTGCCGCTGATTCGGCAACTGCACGATCACGTCCGGCCGGCTCGCCCCGCCCTCGGCCGCCCCATGCGACTCCACAAAATCGCAGTGCGAAATCATTCCCGCCAGCTCCACCACGCGCCGCAACTGCACCTCGCCCCAACGTCCCCGCGACGACGGCGTCCGCAGCGCGCTCGCCAGGTGCGACGTCTCCGCCTGCAGGCTCGCCTGCGTCCGCATCATGCTTTCCACCTGCTGCTGCAGGCCCGCGTAAGCGGTCGCCCGCTCTTTTTCCAACTCGCTGATCCGCGCGTCCACCCGGTCCAGCGAACTCTTCAACGGCTCCATAATGGCGCCAAACTGCGTCTGCCGGTGGTCCAGGTCGCCCTTCGCCGAATCCTGCAACCGCGCCAGCGCATCCCCCGCCAGCTCCAAAAAGGCTTTATTATTGCTCACCAGCGCCTCGGCGCTCATCGATTGGAACGACTCGGCCACCCGCGACTGCAACGCCTGAATCGCATTGATCTTGTCCTCGGCCGTCTTCTTCGATTCCTCCAACCGCGCGTTCAACTCCGACACCGCCACGTGCAACTGCGTCAACTCCCGCTGCTGCTCGCCAATCTTGTTCCCGCGCACGTCCAACTCGGCCTCGTACTTCGGCAATAGCGACAACCGCGCCTCGGCCACCGTCCGCCGGTCGGTCTCTTGACGCAGCTCGGCCTCCAGCCGCGTGGTCGTCTCCACGCCCGCCTCCGCCCGCGCCCGGGCTTCGTTGTACTGCTGGTCCCGGCCGTTCAGCCGCTCCTGCAGCGCGGAGATCTCCGCCGCCGATTCATTTCGGCCTCTTTCATAGGCCACCTGCGCCCGCAGGCGCATCGCAATGTAGCCGGCGGCACAGCCGACCCAAAAAGCCGCAAACAGAATAAGCGCGAGTCCAAATTGTTCCATAACTCTCCGTGTGAGTTGATTATGCGGAACCACACGCCATTCGCGAATCGGGGAATCACGTCGATCCTTAGAGCATTCCCACTGACGCCCTCTCTAAGGTGGGCCTTAGGACCCGCGTCCCACGCCCCGTCCCCCATGAGCCATTTTGTCAGTGTCATCCTGTAAAGATGTCCCGGACGCTGCTCTTCTTCACTTGCGCCGCTATTGCGTGTGCCCAGTCTGCATACAAGAAGCCGCCCGAAGCCATTCTCAAAGTTCTCAACGCCCCCGCTACCCCGGTGGCCAACGTCAATCCAACCAAAACCCACCTCCTGCTCCTCGAGCCGGACCGCTATCCCCCCATCGCCGAACTCGCCGAGCCCATGCTCCGCCTCGCCGGCCTTCGCATCAACCCCCGCAACAACGGCCCCCGCGGCGGCTTCTCCTTCGCCAAAGCCCAAATCGTCAACCTCACAACTCTCTCCAAGACACCCCTCGCCATTCCAGCCGGCGCCAAGATCGGTTCCCCGCAATGGAGCCCCGACGGCAAAACCGCCGCCCTCCTCGCCTATCACCCCGATCGCATCGAGGTCCTGCTCCTCAACATCGCCTCCGGCGCCATTCGCGCCATTCCCGGCGTTCGTGCCAACGCCGCCAACACCGACCCCCTCGATTGGCTCCCCGACGGCAAACACCTCCTCCTCCGCGCCGTCGTCCCCAACCGGGGCCCCGCCCCCGCCGAGCCCCAGACCCCCGTCGGCCCCGATATCCAGGAGTCATTCGGCAAAGCCACCCCAGCCCCGACGTTCCAGGACTTACTCAAAAGTGAGTACGACGAGAAGTTACTCGATTACTACTGCACTTCCCAATTAACCCTGATCGATGTAACTACCGGCCGCGCCACCCCCATCGCCAAACCCGGTCTCTACACCAGCTCCAACCCCTCCCCGGACGGCAAGTTCATCCTGACCCAGCGTGTCCACCGGCCCTACTCCTGGGTGCTCCCCCTCATGCGCTTCCCCGTCGATATTGAAGTCCTCCGCCTCGACGGATCGGTGGCCAAACAGATCGCCGCTCAGCCCTTGGCCGACCGCATTCCCATCAACGGCGTCCGCACCGGTCCCCGCAATACCAACTGGGTCCCCGGCCAGCCCGCCACCCTCTCCTGGTGGGAAGCCATGGATGGCGGCAACCCCCGTGAAAAGGTCCCCCACCGCGACCGCATGATGCTCTCCGCCGCTCCCTTCAACGAGCCCCGCGAGTTCACCAAAATGGAGGAACGCGTCATGGGCGGCGCCCTCTGGACCTCCGATGGCCGCATGTGGGTCAACGAATCCGAACGCCGCACCCGCCGCCTCCGGACCTTCGTCGTCGACCCCGCCGGCAAACTCACCCAGATCGAATCCCGCAACCAGCAGGACCGCTACCGCGACATCGGCTCCCCCGTCACCACCCAGTCCGGCGACGCCTCCCGCACCGTCCAGGTCACCGACGGCACCATCCTGCTCACCGGCGCCGGCGCCAGCCCAGCCGGGGATCGTCCGTTCCTCGACCGCATGACCCTCGAGACCAAGGAAAAGACCCGCCTCTTCCAATCCGCCGCCGACGTCTACGAGACCGTAGTAACTACCCTCTCCGCCGACGGCCAGCGTCTCCTCACCCGCCGCGAAAGCCCTTCCGAGCCACCTAACTACTGCGTGCTCGACCACGGCAAACGAACGGCCCTGACTAACTTCACCGACCCCGCTCCCGAACTCCGTCGAGTAACGAAGAAGTTAGTCAAATACAACCGTCCCGACGGCGTCCCGCTAAGCTTTACGCTTTACCTGCCCCCGGACTATAAGGAAGGAACCGCCCTGCCAACGGTGGTCTGGGCCTACCCCCGCGACTTCTCCGACGCCGACACCGCCGGCCAGGTCACCGGCTCCCCCAACCGCTTCACGACCATCAGCGGCTACTCCCATCTCTTCTTCCTCCTCCAGGGCTACGCCATCCTCGACGATGCGTCTCTCCCGGTAGTGGGCAGCCAGGAGACGTTCAACAACTCCTACATCGAGCAAATCGTCGCCGGCGCCAAAGCCGCCATCGATAAAGCAGTCGAACTCGGCGTGACGGATCCCAAGCGAGTCGGCGTCGGCGGCCACAGCTACGGCGCCTTCATGACGGCCAACCTGCTGGCCCATTCCGATCTGTTCGCCGCCGGCATCGCCCGCAGCGGCGCCTATAACCGGACGCTCACCCCGTTCGGCTTCCAAAGCGAACAGCGGACCATCTGGGAGGCCCCGGAGACCTACCTCAAGATGTCCCCGTTCCTAAACGCCAATAAAATCAACGAGCCCATCTTGCTGATCCACGGCGCCGCGGACAACAACACCGGAACATTCCCGATCCAATCGGAGCGCATGTACACGGCCATAAGAGGCAACGGCGGCACGGTCCGGTTCGTTCTCCTCCCCCACGAATCCCACGGCTATAGCGGCCGCGAGTCGGTCCAGCACACGCTAGCCGAAATGGTGGAGTGGTTCAACAAGCACGTCAAGAACCGCCAATAACCCCCCTCGGGGGTAAGGCCACCCACCGTCTTACCCCCGTCTTAAACCCGGTCGCGGTAGGGACGAATCTCACGACCCGCCCCCCGCACAGATCCGTACGAGCGGCACTACCGCATACGGCTCCTACCGCAAATAAGTAGCGTCAAAACGATCGGCGGGATACGGGTGCAGCACCC
>JBIKOG010000225.1:0-12618 GCA_044358225.1 Bryobacteraceae bacterium
AGACTTTCCGAAAGCCGCCCCTTTGCTTTCTATCGTTTCCGAATACCGAAGGCCTCAAATTCGCGAAAAACAGGCCTGAACTGCGAAAGTCGGGCTAGAGGCGTCGTTCGTCGTCGCTGTATTCACGCTGCTGGCGGCATGGGTATCGATCGCGGCATCCCAAGCATACCTTTGGAAACGGCCGTTTCCGCCTTCGCAAGTCGAACTCGAACTTGCCAACTGCCAGCGTTGCTGGCTCGAATATCCGATGCTGGGCACAGCGATGTTCTCGGTTTTGCTCCGTGTAATCTGGCTCGCCAGGGGCCGGGGCTATGCAATCCCGAGAGCCATCGGTCGAACCGTCTTCGACCACACCATCAGCGCATTCCTCGCGCTCGTATTGGTAGCCCAAGGCAGCCTTACTCCTGCCATTCAGGCGTTAACCAGACAAGTGAATCAGCAGTGCGAGATTCTACCCTGGCCCGCATTTCTACGGCCTGTCGATCTGAGCGGACCGATCGACTATGAGGAGTGCGTCATGATCGTGACGAACCCCTCAGCTTCCACCGGCGGTTGCAGGCGCCCGGCCATGGCGCGGATGGCTTCCTCAGGGACCTGGCGGGCGCGGAGGGCATTGCGGCGGAGGCACTCGTCGATGGGCACGTCGAAGAAAATAGCTTCGCACTGGCAACCGCTGTGTTCAGCGATTTTGATGAACGGGCGGCGATGCTTGGCGGTGAGGTTGGTCGCGTCGATGTAGGTGACCGGCGCGCCGAGGGCGATGCGGTGGCGGACGAAATCTCGCATCAGGCGAAAGACCAGGGCGTGGATGGTTTGGTCCGCCGGATCGTCGCGGAGCCACAGGCGGAGTTCGTCCGAGGATATAGCCACGCCGCCTTGGTTGGCGACCCAGGTGGACTTGCCGCTGCCGGGCAGGCCCACCAGGACGACGATGCGTTGCTCAGGCAACGGTGTAGCGCTCTGCGGCGATGACGCGCGCGGCTACTTTGCGTTGCAGGGCGATGCGGTCCACTGGTTCGTACTTGGTGAAGCGCCGGAGAGCGGCCAGTTGCGTGCGGAGCGTGTCGCCATCGGCACAGGCGGCGAGGACGGTGCGGCCGGCGGCGGCCACTACATCCATGGCGTCACGGGACCAGACATCGACCATGGCCTGCACCACTTCGGGCTCGCCCATCTTCTGCGAGCGGAGCAGGGCGCTTTCCATGGCAAAGGCGTTCATGGCCATATCGCAGAGAGCGGCCAGGATCTCCTGCTGATTTTCGAGGTCGGCCATGTACTTCTGATAGGCCACGCCTAGGGCCAGGAGAGTTGCTTTCTTGGCGCCGGTGGGAAGGTCGTAGTTCTGCGGCCCGGCGAGGAGTTCGCCCTGCAACTTCTGCACGGCGGGGACGAGGGCCAGTTGGCCGCGGGCGGCGCGTTTCAGCAACATGCCGGTGGCCAGCATGCGATTGATTTCGCTGGTGCCTTCGAAGATCCGGTTGATGCGGCTATCGCGGTAGGCGCGCTCGACGAGATAGTCCTGATGGTAGCCGTAGCCGCCGTGGATTTGGACGCCTTCATCGACGACGAAATCGAGCGCTTCGCTGGCGAAGACCTTGACGTAGGAACATTCGGCGGCGAACTCTTCGACGGCTTTGAGATGGGTCTCGGCCGCATTGGGTTGAGACCAGTTCCAATCCGTCAGCTTGCTTTCGATGAGCCCGGTGACGCGGGTGCACATTGATTCGTTGACGAAGATGCGGGCAGCCATTTCGGCCAGCTTCTGCTGGATCATGCCGAAGGAGGCGATGGGCTTGCCGAAGGCGATGCGCTGTTTGGCGTATTTGGCCGAGATTTGCAGGACGTTCTTCATGCCGCCGGTGGCGAAGGGGCCGAGTTTCAGGCGGCCGAGGTTGAGAATATTGAACGCGATGATGTGGCCGCGGCCGACTTCGCCGAGCACGTTTTCAACGGGCACTTTGACGTTATCGAGATAGACGGGCGTGGTGGAGGAGCCCTTGATGCCCATCTTCTTTTCTTCGGCGCCGGGCTTGACGCCGGGGTAGGCGCGTTCGACCAGGAAGGCCGTGAACTTCTCGCCGCCGACCTTGGCGAAGACGGTGTAGAGATCGGCCGCGCCGCCGTTGGTGATCCACATCTTCTGGCCGTTCAGGACGTAGTGGGTGCCGTCTTCGGAGAGGTCGGCGCGGGTCTTGGCGGCGAGGGCGTC
Source organism: Bryobacteraceae bacterium (assembly GCA_044358225.1). Lineage (GTDB taxonomy): Bacteria > Acidobacteriota > Terriglobia > Bryobacterales > Bryobacteraceae. Next base: position 2,210 of record JBIKOG010000225.1, read on the forward strand.
GGAGCCGGCCTGGGGCTCGCTTAAGCAGTAGGCCCCGACCATTTCGGCGGAGGCCAATTTGGGCAGATACTTTTTCTTCTGTTCGGGCGTTCCATAGAGAAGAATCGGCATGGTGCCGATGCCGGCGTGGGCGCCTTGCCAGGCGGCGTAGGAGCCGTCCTTGGCAAGGCCTTCGGCGACGATCAGCATGGAGTTCAAATCCATCTCCATGCCGCCGTACTCTTCGGGCACGCTGACGGCGGTGAGGCCGAGCGCGGCGGATTTGCGGAGAATGCCGACGGCGACGCCGGGCTCCTGGTGCTGGATGCGCTCCAGGTTGGGCGCGATTTCGCGGGCGAAGAACTCGTCGGTGGTGCGCGCGATGGCGCGGTGTTCTTCGTTGTAGTCTTCCGGCGTAAAAACGTCCGCCGGGGTGTAGCTTTCGATTAGAAACGATCCGCCGATAGCCATAGTCGATCTCCTCTACATGCGTTCGAAAATGCCGGCCGCGCCCTGGCCGCCGCCGATGCACATGGTCACCATGCCGTAGCGATGTTGGCCGCGTTCCATTTCGCGAAGGATGGTGGCGGTGAGCTTGGCACCGGTGCAGCCGAGCGGGTGGCCGAGAGCGACCGCGCCGCCATTCAAATTGACACGGTTGATATCGAGCCCGGTTTCCTTGATAACAGCGAGCGCCTGCACGGCGAAGGCTTCGTTGAGTTCGATGGTGCCGATCTGATCCAGCGTCAGTCCGGCCATTTTGAGGGCTTTGGGGATGGCCACTTTGGGACCGATGCCCATGACTTCCGGCGGCACGCCACCGACGGCGAAGCTAACGAAACGGGCCTTGGGTTTCAGGCCCAACTCTTCGGCTTTGGCGAGTGACATGACGAGGGCGACGGCGGCGCCATCACTGGTTTGCGACGAGTTGCCGGCGGTGACGGAGCCTTTGGCGTGGAAGACGGGCTTCAGTTTTGCCAGGGCTTCGGCGGTGGTGTCGGCACGGGGGCCTTCGTCTTTAGCGACCATGGTGCGCTTGGTGACGGGCTTGCCGCCGGCGACGGTGGTGGCGGTGACGTCGACGGGAATGATCTCTTCGTCGAAGTGGCCTGCGGCCTGCGCGGCGAGCGCGTTTTGATGGGAACGGAGGGAGAAGGCGTCCTGCTCTTCGCGCGAGATGCCGTACTGTTTTTGCAGGTTTTCCGCGGTGAGGCCCATGTTGATGTAGACCTCCGGACGGCGGTCCACGAACCAGGGATTGGGCGCGAGGCGGGTGGAACCGAAGGGGAGCATCGACATGCTTTCGGCGCCGCCGGCGATGACGATATCGGCGCCGCCGGAGCGGATCTTCTCCGCGGCCATGGCAATGGACTGCAGGCCGGAGCTGCAGAAACGGTTGATGGTGACGGCGGGAACGGTGTCGGGCAGACCGGCGCGGAGGGCGGCGATGCGGGCGATGTTGCTGCCGCTTTCGGCCTCCGGATTGGCGCAGCCCATGATGACATCGTCGATCCAGGCGGGATCGAAATCCGGGATGCGGCCGAGCAGACCGCGGATGGCGATGGCGGCCAAATCGTCCGGGCGCACTGTGCGCAGCGAGCCCCGCGGCGCTTTGCCCACGGGCGTGCGCACGCAATCAATGATTACTGCTTCCTGCATTGGGTCTCCCTAATTCCGCAGCGGCTTGCCGGTCTTCAACATGTGGGCCATGCGCGCTTGCGTGCGCGCGTCGCCACAAAGACTGAGGAAAGCTTCGCGTTCCAAATCGAGCAGATACTGTTCGCTGACCAGCTGTTCGCCACTGAGGCGGCCGCCGCAGAGGACGTGGGCGAGTTTTTCGCCAATGACCTGATCGTAATCCGTAATGTAGCCGCCCTGATGAGCGAGCCAGACACCTTGTTTCAACAGCGCCAAACCGCCCAAGCCGGCGACCTTGACGTCGTCGCGCGGGGTGGAGGGTTTGTAAGTTTGGGCCAGGGCGAGGGCCGCGACTTTCGCGTCGCCGATGAGGCGTTCGCCGTTCATAGAGATACCGGCGCCGGCATCGAGGAAGCCCAGTTTGCGGGCCTCTTCGGCGCTTGTGGAGACCTTGGCGTAGCCGATGGTTTCAAACACCGTCTTCGGGTTGCCGTGGCGGAGGATCATCTCTTTACAGCCGCCGCCGCCGGGGATCAGCCCGACGCCGACTTCGACGAGACCGGTATACAGCTCCGCGCTGACCTGCACGCGCGGGCCGTGGAGAATCATTTCACAACCACCGCCAAGCGCCTTGCTGTGCGCGGCGACGACCACCGGCACGGGCGCATATTTGATGGACATGATGGACTGCTGGAAGCGGTTGATGGCGATGTCGAGCTCGTCGAACTCTTCGTCCTGCGCGAGCATGAGCACCATCATCAGATTGGCGCCGGCGCTGAACAGCTCGCCCTGGTTGCCGATGACGACGGCCTGGAAACCCTTCTTGCACTCGTCGTAGGCGGATTGGACCATACTCATCTGGTCTTCGCCGAGCGAGTTCATTTTGCTGTGGAATTCGACATTGAGCACGCCGTCGCCGAGATCGATGAGCGAGCAGCCGGAGTTCTTTTTAACGACGTTGCCGGCGCGCTTGGTTTCCGGCAGCGAGACGACGCCGGGGCGTTCTTCCAGGCGCTTGTAGTGGCCCATGCCGAGATCGAAGAAATCCGTGCGGGGCTGGCGGCTGTCATCGGCGGAGCGGTAGAAGCTCTTGGCGCCGTGGGAGAGCATGGTGGTGATGGAGGCGGGAAGCGCCAGGCCATCGGCCTCCATGCGGCGCGCGGTTTCGGTGAAGCCGAGGGCGTCCCAGAGCTCGAACGGGCCGTAGGTGTGGGCGTAGCCCCAGCGCATGGCGCGATCGATTTCGACGATGCGATCGGAGATTTCGGGGATGCGTTCGGCGGAGTAGAGCAGGACGTCGCGGAAGAGTTTCCAGAGGAAGTTGCCGGCCTTGTCGTTGGAGGCGACCAGCGCGCGGAGGCGGGCCGGGAGATCCTCGATGAGCTTGGCCTGTTCGACGCTGGCGAACTTCGGCTTGGCGGCGGGGGCGTATTCGTAGGTCTTCCAGTTGAGGGCGTGGATTTCCTTGGCGGGGCCGACGCGTTTGTAGAAGCCCTGGCCGGTCTTGTCGCCGAGCCAGTTGCGCTTCATCAGCTCTTCCATTACGGGATGCGGCTGGAAGCGGTCGCGCCAGGGATCGGTGGGGACGAGGTCGTAGAGATTCGCGCCGACGTGGTACCAGATATCGACGCCGACGATATCGATGAGGCGGCAGCTGGCGCTGTTGGGCAGGCCGATGAGGGAGCCGGTGAGGGCGTCGAGTTCTTCGACGGTGAAGTCATCTTCGATGGCGTATTTAAAGGCCGTGGAGCCCCACATGGAGCCGATGCGGTTGCCGATGAAGTTGGGCGTGTCCTTACAGAGGACGACGCCTTTGCCGAGACGGCGATCGATGAAATCGCCCACTTCCTGGAGCAGCGCGGGGGCGGTGGCGGGGCCGGGGATGATCTCGCAGAGGTGCAGGTAGCGCGGGGGATTGAAAAAGTGGGTGCCGAGGAAGTTGGCGCGGAAGTCGTCGGAGAAGCCTTCGGCGATGAGCGCGAGCGGGATGCCGCTGGTGTTGGTGGAGACGATGGAGCCGGGGCGGCGGACCTCGGCGACGCGGGTCCAGAGGGCGCGTTTGACGTCGAGTTTTTCGGTGACGGCTTCGATGATCCAGTCGCAATCGGCGAGTTTGGCGAGATCGTCTTCGAAGTTACCCGGCGTGACGAGGGCGGGCAGAGCGTCGGTGAAGAAGCCACCGGGGTGGCCTTTCCAGGCGGTTTCAATGCCTTTCTTCGCGGCCGCGTTGCGATCGGCAACGCCCGGGACGACGATATCGAGAAGCAGGGCGGGGATCCCTGCGTTGGCAAAATGCGCGGCGATTCGTGACCCCATGGTGCCCGCGCCCAGCACCGCTACCCGGCGGATAGAAATCATTCCAAATCGAGTGTAACAAGCCGCCGGAACGCGTGCGGGGGGGTATGATGTTCGAATCTATGACTCGGCAACTTTTCTGCGCGGTACTGCTGGCCGGATTGGCGATGGGCGAGACGATCCCGGTGAAGGGATTGAAGAGCCCCGTGGATTTGCTGGTGGATAAATGGGGCGTACCGCACATCTTTGCGAAGAACACGGACGACGCGTTTTTCGCGCAGGGGTTCAACGCGGGGCGCGACCGGTTGTTCCAGATCGACCTGTGGCGGCGGCGCGGGTTGGGGCGGATGGCGGAGGTGATGGGGCCGAAGTATGTGGAGCAGGACCGGGCGGCGCGGTTGTTTCTGTATCGAGCGTCGATTGAGAAAGAGTGGGCGGCGTATGGGCCGGACGCGCGCCGGATTACGGCGGCATTTGTGGCGGGCATCAATGCGTATGTGGATTGGGTGCTGGCGCACCGGGAGCAGATGCCGGTGGAGTTCGGGCTGTTGGGGTATGCCCCATCGAAGTGGGACGTGGCCGATGTGGTGCGGATTCGGAGCCACGGGCTGACGCGGAATGTGACGAGCGAGGTGGCGCGGGCGAAGACGATGTGCGCGGCGGGCGTGGAGTTTGACGAGGCGCGGGTGAACATTGAGCCGCCGTGGAAGGTGCAGGTTCCGGCGGGGCTGGACCCGTGTTTGCCGGCCGATGTTTTGAGAGTTTTTACGCTGGCGACGCAGGCGGCGCCGTTCACGAAACCCAATGACGACGCGGCCGACGATGGGTCCAACAACTGGACGATCGGGCCGGGGAAATCGGCGACCGGGCGGCCGATATTGGCGGGTGATCCGCACCGTGCCTATTCGACGCCGAGCTTGCGGTACATCGCGCACGTCAGCGCGCCGGGGCTGGACGTGATTGGCGCGGGGGAGCCGGCGCTGCCGGGCATTGCGATGGGCCACAACGGGACGATTGCGTTTGGGCTGACCATTTTCCCGATCGACCAGGAAGACCTTTATGTATATGAACTGAACCCGGCGAACGCGCGGCAGTACCGCTATAAGGGCGGTTGGGAGACGATGCGCATGGAGCGGGAGGCAGTGGGGGTGAAGGGCGGGGCGGCGGTGGAGGCCGAGTTGGCATTCACGCGGCACGGGCCGGTGATCTGGGCGGACGCCAAGCGCGCGTATGCGATTCGGACGTGTTGGATGGAGCCGGGGATGTCGCCGTATTTCGGGAGCATCGCCTATATGCGGGCGCGGAATTTCAAGGAGTTTCAGAATGGGCAGTTCCGCGGCGGGGCGCCGACGGTGAACCAGGTGTATGCCGATGTGAAGGGGAATATTGGGTGGAGTGCCGGTGGGTTAACGCCGGTGCGGAAGAACTGGGACGGGCTGCTGCCGGTGCCGGGGGACGGGCGGTATGAGTGGGAAGGGTTCGTGCGGCCGGAGCAGTTTCCGTCGTCGTTTAATCCGCCAACGGGGTATGTTTCGACATCGAATGAGATGAACATGCCGAAGCTGTACCCGTATCAGGAGCGCAAGTTGGGATTCGAGTGGTCGAACGATTCGCGGCACCTGCGGATTGAGGAAGTTTTGAAGGCGCTGCCGAAGGTGTCGCTGGCGGATTCGATGAAGTTGCAGACGGACCGGACGTCGGTTTCGGCGCGGCGGACGGTGGCGGTGTTGAAAGGGTTGCGTTCCGACGATGGGGCCACGCGGGCGGCGCTGGGGCTGTTGCAAGGCTGGGACGCGGTGGAGAACGCGGAGTCGAAGGAAGCGGCGCTGTTCGAGATCTGGTTCAAGCGGCATTTGGGGCCGGCGTTTTTGAAGGCGGCGTTGCCGGCGGCGGCGGCGAAGGCGATTGCGACGGCCGATGCGGCGGTGCTTGTGGAGGCGTTAGAGGGGAAGTCGACGCGGTTTAAGGTGGATGCGCGGGCGTTAGTGTTGGCAACGTTGGGGCCTGCGTACGCGGAGTGGGAGAAGTTGGGGAAGCCGGAGTGGGGGAAGATTCACTTGGCCGTGCCTGGGCATCCGCTGCGGAACTTTGTGGGTGCGGAGATGAAGGCAAAGTTGCAGCCGGGGCCGTATCCGGCGCCGGGCGGGCCGTATTCGCCGTGGCAATCGATGTACACGGGGAACAGCTTTCAGTTGAGCAATGGGCCGTCGTTCCGGATGGTGCTGGATGTGGGGAATTGGGATGGGTCGAAGGCGGTAAATTTTCCGGGGCAATCGGGGCGGCCGGAGGATCCGCACTATAAAGACTTGGCGGAGGCGTGGCGAACGGGCGAGTATTTCCCGTTGCTGTACACGCGGGCGGCGGTGGAACAGGCGACGGAAAAGCGGATACGATTGGAGCCAAGGTAGGAGCTATGAACGAGGGTTTGCGGCTGGTGGTGCGCGCGGCGGAGTATGCTGCCCGGGCGCATGCGCAGCACCGGCGTAAGGACATCGACGAGACGCCATACATCAATCATCTGGCGCATGTGGCGCGGCTGCTGGCCGAGGCCGGGTGCGACGTGGAGTTAGTGGCCGCCGGGTATCTGCACGATACGATTGAGGACGTCTGCGTTACTTACGAGGAGCTACTGGGGGAGTTCGGCCGGGATATTGCGGACTTAGTAATGGCGGTAACTGACGATAAGTCGATCCGCTGGCAGATGCGGAAGCAGGCGCAGATCGATCACGCGGCCGGATCGCCACCGCGGGTGGTGGCGTTGAAACTGGCGGATAAGGTGAGCAATTTATGTTCGTTACGGGACACGCCGCCGCATGGGTGGGACAGGGCGGAGATCCGGAAGTACATTGACTGGGCGCATGAGGTGGTTTCGCGGCTGCCGGAGGGGAATGCGGAGTTGCTGGCGCAGTATGAGGAGATCCGGGCGGAGCTGTTGGCGGGAATTGGCGGAAGCTAGTGGGAGTCGAACCCACCGTGACGCATACGCACCACACGCTGGTTTTGAAGACCAGGCCCAGCACCGGCCAAGATTAGCTTCCACAGGGCAGTTTAGCAGGATGCGGAGCGGCGGGGGGCGGAGTAAGTGAGGTAGTTACCTGAGAAGCGGAACTAAGTAGACTTAGCAGCATCCGGTTTGAGAATACTCCTGTTATGCTCCTGGGAGTAGCATGAGTTTGTTCATTATATTGATAGCGGCGGGAATGCTGGCGTACTGGTTAGTACGTGGTTGGCTGGTGGCTCTTGGACCGGAAGAGCTGATTGTACAGGCGCTGCAAGAGGATGAATGGGCGTTCCATCGCCTGCGGCTTCTGCTGCGGACGCTGTTTTTTCCAGGGATGGAGATTGGCCCGTTCTAACCGGCCAGACCGAGGCTGGCCGCACGTTCCTTCATCGCTTCGATACAGAAGGCGATGTGTTCGTCGAGATCTAGACCCATTTCGGCGGCGCCATTAATAACGTCATCGCGATTGACGGCGCGGGCGAATGCTTTGTCTTTTAGCTTTTTGCGGACCGACTTCACCTCTACCTCGGCGATGGAACGGCCGGGCTTGACGTAGGCGCAGGCGGTGAGGAAGCCGGCGAGTTCGTCGCAGGCGAAGAGGGATTTTTCCAGGAGCGATTCGCGCGGGACGCCACTGTAGTTGGCGTGGGAGAGGATGGCACGACGGATCTCCGCAGAGACACAGCGTTCGGCGAGCATGGGCTCGCCTTTCATGGGATGGTCCGGCGCCTGGGGATGGATCTCCCAATCGAAGTCATGGAGGAGCGCGGTGATCGCCCACTTTTCCTCGTCTTCGCCGTACTTGCGGGCATAGGCGGCCATACAGGCCTCCACCGCGAGCATGTGCTTCCTCAGCCCATCGGACTGAACGAATTCGCAAACCGTCTGCCAAGCTTTTTCACGATTCATCCCTTTGTTTGTACCGAATTCGGTGGAGTTATGCTATTCTAAATGAAGTCGGTCACGTGGGCCTGTGGCGCAGTTGGGAGCGCGCTTCCATGGCATGGAAGAGGTCAAGGGTTCGAATCCCTTCAGGTCCACCAATTTAACCCGATACCGCATGATGCCCACCTTTTGGTGGGTTTTTTGTTTTGGGAGAGGGCTGTGGCGTTAGCCCCACCACTTTTCATGGAGCGCCAGTTGCGATTTCAGCCAGTCCTCATTGATTTCGAGGCCTAACCCAGGTCCTTCGGGGACGGGGACGACGCTTTTCCGAACGACGGGCGTGGGGCCTTGCGCCATCTTTTCTTCATTTCCACGGAAGGCGCCGAGCGCATTTTCCACCTTGAAGACGTTCTGCGTGGCCGCGGCGAGGGGCTGGGGCCGCTATAGAGTCCGATTGCGGTTCGGGTGAGCGAGGCGTAGCCGACAATCTGCCGGCCAGCGGTGATGCCGCTGGAATAGGAGACGTCGGGGTGGATCGTATCGAGGACCTGGTTGTCCAGATGGGGCCGGAAGCCATCGACCGTCTCGACCTTTTCGCCGGCGAGGAGGGGCACGAGCGTGGAACACTTGAGTTCGCGCCAGGCTTCGGAATAGCGGACGGTCAGCGGGTCCTCGATCCAGAGCGGTGCGGAGACCGATGGTGCTACGGGTGTCGAACTGGCCGGTGAGGTGCAGGGCGATGTCGATGTCGTCGCCAACGGCTTCACGGATGTTGGCATAGCCCTTGGCGGCGCGACGAAGGTCCGTGCCGTCGAGCGTGGGGTTGAAGGGGCCGTTGGCGCGGGTGGCGCCGCGTTCGCGGTAGCCGACGAGGCCCGCGTCGGTGTTGATGCGGATGACGCAGCCGTCGCCGGGGGTATCGAGGCCGATCACCCGAATGGCGGTGATCTTGACCATGCCGGCGGATGCGGCGAGCGATTCTCAAGCAGATCCGTCGCTTCCAGCGAGCTTGCAGAATTTATCACGATTTCTGTTCCACACTGGAATTCCGGTTGTCTGAGCAGATGGGAAGGTAATCATGTTCAAGACACAAAAGGCACTGGCGCTGGCTGCGATGATCGCGGGCGGCGTTTCGTTGGCGGGCGATTTCGACGAGGTGCGGTTGCGGACGCAGTTGGCGGGCGGGCCGCTCGGAGGCGTTGTGGCGTCCGGTTCCGCCGATTTCCGTTTGCGCCCCTCTCGCGGAGATCGCAGCTTTCACCTTGAAGTGGAGGACCTGAACCTTCCCGCCGGCACAACGTTGCAGGTGTGGGTGAACAGCGAGCCGATCGGGCGTTTGGTGGTGTCCGGACCGCCGGCGCGCGGCGGCGAGATTGAGCTGTCATCGCGGGATGGGGCGGTGGTTCCGAAGTTGGAAGCCGGCGATGTGGTGAGCCTGCGGGGCTCGGCCGGGACATTGCTGAGCGGCGTGTTGCAACGGCGCGTTCTGGACGATTCTCCGGTGAACGCGGCGCCCACGGCTTCGCCCGTGTTGGCGGCATCGGTGCCGGATGACAAGAGCGTTCTGCGCTCGCCGCTGACGGGCGGCGGGCTGGGCGGCATCCGGCCGTCGGGCGAAGTGGAGTTTCGCGACGACCGGCTGACGCGCAGCACGCGGCTGTTCGTGGAAGTGAACGATGTGAACCTGCGCGACGGGTCGGAAGTGGAAGTGGAAGTGAATGGACGGCGGATGGGGAAGATTCGCTTGTCGGGTTCGCGGCGGGGGGGTGAGTTGGAGTTGGACAGCCGGAATGGGGAACGGGTGGAGGCGTTGAAAGCGGGCGATATGGTTCGGGTGCTGGCGCCGTCTGGGCCCATCCTGGCGGGCGCGTTGCAGGTGCGGACGTTTGGGGATGACCGGCGGGCGGATGATTCGGCTTCGTCGTCTTCCGGCGGTGGGAACAGCGCGGTCTCCCGGGTACAGTCCGGGTTGACGGGCGGGGCCATCGGCGGGTTGCGGCCGGTGGGGTCGGTGGATTTCCGGGTGAGCGGGACCGATCAGAAATTGAGCATTGAGATTGAGAAGTTGAATCTGCCGGTGGGGACTGTGGTGGACGTGTTTGTCGGGGACAGAGCGATTGGGAAGATCACGGTTGGGCCGCCGCCGATGCGGGGTGGGGAATTGGAGATTAACACGCGGGATGGGGGAGTGCTACCGGTGTTTGGGGCGGGTGAGATGGTGAGTGTGCGGACGGCGGCGGGCGGGGTGCTGCTGACCGGGGTGGTGCAGACGAAGTCGTTCACGGAGGTTCCGGCGGTGCCAGGGACGAAGCCGGATGATCCGAAGGGGCCGAATTCGGGGGGCGGGAATGGTGGATCGGGTTCGGGGAGCATTGGGTCCGGTTCGGGCAATAGCGGTTCGGGGTCGGGGAATAGTGGGTCGGGATCGGGGAACAGTGGGTCGGGGTCGGGCAACAGCGGTTCGGGGTCGGGGAACAGTGGGTCGGGGTCGGGCAACAGTGGTTCGGGGTCGGGCAACAGTGGTTCGGGGTCGGGCAACAGCGGTTCGGGGTCGGGCAACAGCGGTTCGGGGTCGGGCAACAGCGGTTCGGGGTCGGGGAACAGTGGTTCG